>NZ_NOXY01000028.1:0-383820 GCF_002258735.1 Rhodococcus sp. WWJCD1 | reverse complement strand
GCATCGATCACCATCCCGGCGACAGGAAGCGGTGGCACACACGACGGTGCGTGCCACCGCTTCACCATGCCGTCGTTGACAGGCCGACCTCCATATGAGGCGGATCGGTCACCCGGAACCAGGACGAGCCTGGGACGCCGGCTACTACGACGGCGAGCGGATGGGACGGGACCCCGACGTTGCCGAGACCGACTAGTCGGGTGGGATCAGACAGCGTCCAGCTTGGAGGCTGCGCCGGAGTCGAGGAACCACACGGTTGCCTCGGTACCCAGTGCGCCGGCCGACGGGACCTCATCCGAATCGGCCCCACCTACCGCTGCTGCGACAGCGTCGGCCTTGTTCGCTCCCGATACGAGCAGCCACACGTGCTGTGCGCGGCGAACCGCGGGCAGCGTGAGCGTGATGCGAACCGGTGGAGGCTTGGGGGAGTCCTCGACCGCAACGACATAGCGATGCTCTTCACGCACGGCATCCGTATGGGGGAACAGCGAGTTGATATGACCCTCGCCTCCCATACCCAACAGGTGGATGTCGAATGCAGGTGTCGGCTCTCCCTCGGAGCGAGAATGCAGGATCTGCGCATACGTCGCTGCGGCCACCTCGGGATCGCTTCCGTGTGGCCCGTCGGACGCAGCCATTCGAAAGACACGATCAGGATGAACGTCGACGTGGTCGAGCAGTGCCTCGGCGGCCTGCACCTCGTTGCGCTCTGGGTCACCCGAGGGCAGGAAGCGCTCGTCGCCGAAGAAGATGTCGACCTTGCCCCAATCGATGGATCCGGAATCGTGGCGCAGCGCCTCCAGTAATGCGATACCCGTGCCACCGCCGGTGAGCACCACCGAAGCCGAGCCTCGCTCGGCCTGCGCGGCGGTGACGACCTCGACGAAACGAGATCGCGCGGCATCGACCAAAGCCTGCGCGTCCAGGTACTGAAGGACCGATGTCTTACTCATAGCTCACTTTCGACAGTCCGTGCAGGGCAAGCTCGTAGATCTCGTCGGTGTCGAGTCGGCGCAGTTCCTCGGCCAGGCACTCTCGCGTGTTGCGCCGTGCCAGTGCGACTTCGGCGTCGGGCTGCCCGGTGCGCCGTAACGTTGCGGTCTTCCCGGTCTGCGGACGCGTCAGCGAGATACTGCTGCTCTCTCTGATCAGCTCCACTTTCAGCTCACCCGCGCGGCGATACACCGGCACGTCGAGTTTCGCGGCAAGCCAACCGGCCAAGATGTCGAGTGCCGGCTCCTCTGCCAGTCCCGACACCGTTGCCGAGACGACGGCCTCGAACGGAGCCTGGTCCAGGGCCGTGGCCAACAGGCCGCGCCAGTACGTGATGCGACTCCAGGAGAGATCGGTGTCGCCCTCGGTGTAGCTGCTCAGCCGTCCCTTTATCGCAGCTGTGGTGTCGGGCGAATTCGTGGCATCGGTGATCCGTCGAATTGCCAAGCGTCCCAACGGATCCTTTGCTGGAACGGCGGGTGCTTCGTCCGGCCACCACGCCACGATCGGAGTGTCGGGCAGCAGGAATGGGATGACCACACTGTGCTCGTGATCGGCGAGTTCGCCGTTGAGACGCAGCACCACGACCTCCGACGCACCGGCGTCACCCCCGACGCGGATCTGTGCGTCGAGACTCGACTCGGCCGATCGGTCGCCGTGGATGAGCACGATCACGCGGCACGGATGCTCGCGGCTCGCTTCGTTCGCTGCGTCGATCGCCCGTTCGGCCTTGACCGGATCGCGACTGGCGACGATCAAGGTCAACACGCGGCCGATGGTCACCGCGCCGCCTGCCTCGCGAACCTCCACCAACTTCTTGCCGACCTCGGCCGTCGTCGTGGCGGGGATGTCGACAATCACGGCATTCTCCATTCGCGTCCGGTGCGCTGCATCATCTCGTCACCCGAGGAGGGACCCCAGGTGCCGGCCTCGTACGGTTCCGCCGTACCGCCCGAGGCCCAGAAGTCGAGAATCGGATCGAGAATCTTCCACGACAGTTCGACCTCGGCGTTGACGGGGAAGAGCGACGGCTCCCCGAGCAACACGTCGAGAATGAGACGCTCGTACGCTTCCGGCGAGGATTCCGTGAATGCCTGGCCGTAACTGAAGTCCATGCTGACGTCGCGCACCTGCATGCCCGATCCGGGAACCTTGGAGCCGAACCGCATGGTCACACCCTCGTCCGGCTGAACTCGAATGACCAGCGCATTCTGGCCGAGCTCCTCGGTCATCGTGGCGTCGAAGGGGAGGTGTGGTGCGCGCTTGAACACCATCGCGATCTCGGTGACTCGACGCCCGAGTGCCTTGCCGGTGCGGAGATAGAACGGCACTCCACCCCATCGTCGAGTGTCGACCTCGAGGGTGATGGCCGCGTAGGTTTCGGTGTTGGACTCGGAGTCGAAACCCTCTTCCTCCTTGAGCCCCTTCACCTTCTGGCTGCCCTGCCACCCCGCGGAGTACTGACCGCGGGCGGACGTCCGATCGAGCGGCTCGGCGAGTTTCGTAGCCGAGAGCACCTTGATCTTCTCGGACTGCAGCTCCTTGGGGTTGAAGCTCACCGGCTCCTCCATCGCCGTGATGGCGAGTAGCTGGAGAAGGTGATTCTGGATGACGTCGCGGGCCGCACCGATGCCGTCGTAATACCCTGCGCGACCGCCCAATCCGATGTCCTCGGCCATCGTGATCTGAACGTGGTCGACGTAGTGCGCATTCCAGATCGGATCGAACAACTGGTTCGCGAAGCGCAGTGCCAGAATGTTCTGCACTGTCTCCTTGCCCAGGTAGTGATCGATGCGGAACACGGTGTCCTCGGGAAACACTCGATTCACGATCGCATTGAGTTCTTTCGCACTCTGCAGGTCGTGGCCGAACGGCTTCTCGATGACCACCCGTCGCCAATTCCCGTCCTGGCTCTGAGCCAGGCCGGAACGCGACAGTTGTTCGAGCACAACGGGAAACGCGCTGGGCGGGATGGACAGGTAGAAGGCGTGGTTGCCCCCGGTGCCGCGGGTTTCGTCCAGCTCGGTCAGAGTTCGTGAGAGCTCGTCGAAGGCGTCGTCGTCGTCGAACGAACCTTGAACGAATCGGAACCCCTCGGCGAGGGTGTTCCATACCTCTTCGCTGAACGGAGTTCGCGCGTGATCACGAACGGAATCGTGCACGATCTGTGCGAAATCCTGGTTCTGCCATTCCCGCCGGGCGAACCCGACCAAGGCGAAACCGGGGGGTAGTAGCCCCCGGTTCGCCAGGTCGTACACCGCAGGCATGAGCTTCTTACGAGCGAGATCGCCGGTCACCCCGAAGATGACCATGCTGCACGGGCCCGCAATGCGGGGGAGCCGCTTGTCTCGCGCGTCGCGGAGTGGGTTGAGCCAGTCCGCTGAATGGAGAGGTTCGGTTTCTGCGGTGGGCACAGTCGGTCAGCTCTTCTGACCCGCTTGGCGCAGCTGCTCTCCGGTGGCCTCGAGCAATTCGTTCCAGGCCGACTCGAACTTCTGCACGCCTTCGTTCTCCAACGTCAGGAAGACATCGGTGATGTCGATCCCAAGAGCCGAGATGCGATCGAAGATCTCCTGCGATTCCGGTCCCTTACCCGAGACGGTGTCGCCGACGATTTCGCCGTGATCGGCAACCGCGTCCATCGTCTTCTCCGGCATGGTGTTCACGGTGTTGGGAGATACCAACTCGGTGACGTACATCGTGTCGGGGTAGGCGTCGGACTTGACGCCCGTCGAGGCCCACAGCGGCCGTTGCGGACGCGCGCCGCTACCGACGAGCTCGCGGAACCGAGGAGCGACCTCGAAGACCTGCTGGTACGCCACGTAGGCGAGACGAGCGTTGGCCAGAGCGGCTTTGCCCTTGAGCTCTTCGGCGTCCGGCGTACCGATCGCGTCGAGCCTGGAATCGATCTCGCTGTCGACACGGGAGACGAAGAACGACGCCACCGAGTGGATCTTGTCGAGGTCGTGACCGGCAGCGCGCGCGGCCTCCAGACCTTCGAGGTAGGCGTTCATCACCAGCTCGTACCGCTCGACGGAGAAGATAAGCGTCACGTTGACGCTGATACCTTCACCGACCACCTTGGCGATGGCAGGGATGCCTTCCTCGGTCGCCGGAATCTTGATCAGCAGATTGGGTCGGTCGACGATCTTCCAGAGTTCGACGGCCTGCTCGTACGTCTTGTCCGCGTCGTGGGCCATACGGGGATCGACCTCGATGGATACGCGTCCGTCGACGCCTGCACTGGCCTCGTACTGGGGCATCAGGATGTCGCACGCCTCACGGACATCGTCCGTGGTGACGGTGCGGATCGTGGTCTCGACGTCGGCACCTTCGCCGGCCAGCTTGGTGACCTGCTCGTCGTAGGCGTCGCCCTTGCTCAGGGCGGCCTGGAAGATCGACGGGTTGGTCGTGACGCCCACGACGCTCTTGGTGTCGATGAGGTCCTTCAGGTTGCCCGAACGGATGCGGTCACGAGAGAGGTCGTCCAGCCATACCGAGATGCCTGCTGCGGAGAGCTCTGCGAGATTCTTGTTCTGGGTCATGGATTATCCCTTCACGTTGGTGATGGAGCGCTGAGCGGCTGCGGTGACGGCCTCGGCGGTGAAGCCGAACTCACGGAAAAGTGTTGCAGCATCGGCAGATTCGCCGTAGTGCTCGAGTGAGATGATTTCGCCGAAACCGCCGACGATCTTCCACCACGGCATGGCGATGCCTGCTTCGATCGACACGCGCGCCTTGACGGTCGGGGGGATGACCTGGTCGCGGTAGTTCTGATCCTGGCTCTCGAACCACTCGACACACGGCATCGAGACGACACGGGCAGCAATGCCCTGGGCCTCGAGCTGCTTCTGCGCTTCCACTGCATACTGCAGCTCCGACCCGGTACCGATCAACACGACGTCCGGTGTCGCCTTGGAGGACTCGACGAGGATGTATCCACCCTTCGAGACGCCCTCGAAGCTGGTGCCGTCGAGGATCGGGATGCCCTGACGCGTCAGGGCGAGACCGACGGGTCCACTGCTGCTGGACTTGGCCAGCACTGCCTGCCACGCGAAGGCGGTTTCGTTGGCGTCACCCGGACGCACGACCGACAGGTTGGGGATCGCCCGCAGTGCGGCGAGGTGCTCGACCGGCTGGTGCGTCGGGCCGTCCTCGCCGAGGCCGATGGAATCGTGGGTCCACACGTAGATGGGATCGATGTCCATCAGGGATGCGAGCCGAACGGCAGGCCGCATGTAGTCGCTGAACTGCATGAACGTTCCGCCGTAGGCACGGGTCGGTCCGTGCATGACGATGCCCGACAGGATGGCACCCATCGCGTGCTCACGAATGCCGAAGTGCAGCGTGCGGCCGTAGGGCTCGGCGTCCCAGTCGTCGGTGGAGATAGACGTGGGGCCGAAGGACTTGGCACCCTTGATGGTGGTGTTGTTGCTGCCTGCGAGGTCGGCGGAGCCACCCCACAGTTCGGGAAGAACAGGTCCGACGGCATTGAGGACCTCGCCCGACGCCGCACGTGTCGCGACGGCCTTGCTGCCGGGCTCCCAGGTGGGGAGAACATCGGTCCAGTTCTCGGGCAACGTGCCCTGGGTCAGGCGATCCAGCAGCTTCTTGCGCTCGGGCTCGCGTGCAGCCCAGGCGTCGAACTGGGTGGTCCACTCGGTGTGGGCCGCGCGGCCACGTTCCTGCAGCTTGCGGGTGTGCCCGATCACCTCGTCGGTGACCTCGAAGGTCTTGGCGGGGTCGAAGTCGAGTGCCTGCTTGACCTTGGCGATCTCTTCGTCGCCGAGTGCAGCTCCGTGGACGGCGCCGGTATTCATCATGGTGGGGGCCGGGAAGCCGATGATGGTGCGCAGCACGATGATCGACGGCTTGTCGGTGACGGCCTTGGCCGCTTCGATGGCCTCTTCGATCGCGGTGACGTTCTCGCCGCCCTCGACCACCTGCACGTGCCAGCCGTAGGCCTCGTAACGGGCAGCCGTGTTCTCGGAGAGAGCGATATCGGTCGAGTGCTCGATCGAGATCTTGTTGTCGTCGTAGAACAGGATCAGGTTGCCGAGCTGCTGAGTGCCCGCGAGGGACGAAGCCTCGGACGTGACGCCTTCTTCGATGTCGCCGTCGGAGGCGATCACGTAGATGAAGTGATCGAACGGGCTCTCACCGAGAGCGGGCTCGGGATCGAACAGTCCGCGCTCGCGGCGTGCCGCCATTGCCATGCCGACGGCGGAGGCGAGTCCCTGACCGAGCGGGCCGGTGGTGATCTCGACGCCGTCGGTGTGACGGAACTCCGGATGTCCGGGAGTCTTCGACTTGTAGGTACGCAGCGCCTCGATATCGGCGAGCTCGAGACCGAAGCCGCCCAAGTACAGCTGCAGGTAGAGCGTCAGGCTCGAGTGTCCACACGAGAGGACGAACCGGTCGCGCCCGATCCAGTGCGTATCGGTGGGATCGTGGCGCATGGTGCGCTGAAAGAGGGTGTAGGCGAGGGGAGCCAGGCTCATCGCGGTTCCGGGGTGGCCGTTGCCGACCTTCTGCACTGCGTCCGCTGCCAGAACACGAACGGTGTCGACCGCTCGGGTGTCCAGGTCCGTCCAGTCGCTCGGGTGGTGCGCCGTGGTGAGGACGTCAATATCGTCTGTGATCGACACGAGCAGAAATCTCCTGACATTCGTTCGAGTTGTGGCTCTGTGGAATTCGTCGCTCGGCCGCGACTGCCGTGCGCCTGCGTTGAGCGCGCACATGGTCGGTGCCGAAGGACGTCCTCCACCAGCCTAGTTCTGTCCGACCCTACTGTCGTGCCTTCCCCCGGCCGATTGCACGCGGGTTACTCGCAGACGACATATTTCCCCACTTTGGGTGCCCTGCGAATTGGAGGTGCAAACCCTGCCGTCTACCATCGTCTGTAGTAGGTGCACGTGCGTCGGATTCGGAGCCAGGTTTTCCGGATCGTGGCGACCTGACGTGCGCGCTGGCGTCCATGGTCGTCGTGCAGAGTGAACCCGTGTGCCGGTGGCGCGCGAGCAAGTGGCCCAGCGCCAGAGAATGACAGTCGTGCAAGGAGACGCAGTGCGAATTGGGCAGCAGCCGGGCGGACACGGATTCGCCGGCGGCCCCGGATTCGGAGCCGACGATCAGGGTGAGTCCGCGCAGGCCGCACCGGTGACGTCCGCCCCGCGTCGAGCGTTCGCTCTCCTCCTCGCGTACGTCGCGCTGACGAAGCCTCGCGTCATCGAACTCCTTCTGGTGACAACCATCCCCGCGATGCTGTTGGCCGACCGCGGTCACGTCGATCCATGGCTGATCCTCACCACGCTCTTCGGTGGCATGCTGGCCGCGGCCAGTGCGAACACCCTGAACATGGTGGTCGACGCCGACATCGACAAGGTCATGAAGCGCACCGAGAAGCGCCCGCTCGCCCGCGGTGCCATGCCGGTGTCGCACGCTCTCGTCTTCGGGCTCGTGCTCGGTGTGTTCTCGTTCTTCTGGTTGTGGGCCACCACGAACCTGCTCAGCGGCGTGCTCGCGGTCGTGACGATCTGTTTCTACATCTTCGTCTACACCCTGATCCTCAAGCGGCGCACCTCACAGAACGTGGTGTGGGGCGGCGCGGCCGGATGCATGCCGGTGATGATCGGCTGGTCCGCTGTGACAGGAACGATCGGCTGGCAGGCGCTGGTGATGTTCCTGGTCATCTTCCTGTGGACACCACCGCACACCTGGGCGCTGATGTTGCGCTACAAAGAGGACTATCAGGCCGCGAACGTGCCGATGCTGCCGGCAGTCGCCTCGGAAACCAAGGTCACCAAGCACATCGTGCTCTACGCATGGGCGACCGTGGCTGCCACGCTGGCCCTGGCACCGGGCTCGGGCGTCATCTATGCCGTCGTCGCCGTGGCTTCCGGAGCATGGTTCCTCGTCGTCGCTCATCGCCTGTACGCGGGAGTTCGAGCCGGAACTCCGGTCAAACCGCTGAAGTTGTTCATCCTTTCCAACGAGTACCTGGCCCTGGTGTTCTGTGGCCTTGCCGTGGACTCTGTGCTCGGCTGGCACACGCTCGCCCAGATCTTCTCCTGAGCGAGCGTCCGCCGAGAGTCGGATCAGGGAACCAGAACGATGGATCCGGTCGTCTTGCGTGACTCGAGATCGATATGGGCCTGCGCCGCGTCCTCGAGTGCATAGCGCGCACCTACCTGGATCGTGAGCGTTCCATTCGCCATCGCTGCGAACACGTCACCGGCCCGCCACTCCAGTTCGGCTCGGTCCCGTATGTGATGCGCGAGCGTGGGCCTGGTGAGGAACAGCGAACCCGCACCGTTGAGACGCTGCGGATCCAGGGGTGGCACCGGCCCGCTGGCGGCACCGAACAGGGCAAGCGTGCCCCTGATCCGAAGCGACGCCAAACTGGCCTCGAACGTGTCCGCACCGACGCCGTCGTACACCGCGTGCACGCCTTCGCCGTCGGTGATGTCGCGAACGCGTGCGGCGATGTCGTCGTCGTACCGGAGCACGTGCGCTGCGCCGGTCCGTTTCGAGAGTTCGGCCTTCGCGTCCGTCGATACAGTCGTGATCACGTTCACGCCTTTGGCCACCGCCAGCTGCGTCAGGATCAATCCGACGCCACCCGCCCCAGCGTGGACGAGCACGGTGTCACCCCGCTGAGCGGGGTAAGTGGACTCGATCAGATAGTGCGCCGTCATGCCCTGCAGCAGCGCCGACGCGGCCTGATCCGCCGGAACGCCGTCGGGAACCGAGATGGCCGACGAGGCGTCGACCAGCACGTACTCGGCATAGCTACCGGGTGCTGCGGCCCAGGCGACGCGATCTCCGGGAGCGAAGTCGGTGACGTCCGAGCCGATCTGGTCGATCACCCCTGACCCTTCGTCGCCGGGAACGTACGGCAACGCACGCGGGTACATGCCGCGGCGGAAGTAGGTGTCGATGTAGTTGATTCCGATTGCATCGGTCCGGACCAGAATTTGACCAGCTCCCGGTGTGGGCACCGGGAGATCGACGACAGTCAAGACCTCGGGCCCACCGGTGTTGTCTATTCGAATCGCTCGCATGAACACCGTTCTACACGGGCGATCAGCGCCACGGCACGCGGATGCGCGTGGTGAGCGCGATCGGCCGAAGTTACCGATCAGTAACGAGTGGGTGGGTCGATGTGGGGACGGTGGACAACCTCGGTATCGTGTCCGCATGGCTACCGAAATCGACAGTGCGGGAATCGAGAAGAACACGTCGAACGACGTCCCCAAGGGAACTCTGGCGGCAGTGAAGAGTTTTCTCGCCGATCACGGAAACTCCGCTCAGGTCGTGATCCAGCCGATCGGCCGGGCCGGAACACGGCTCACCATGGTCGGTGCCGACGGCGTGCTCGGTGACCAGGTTGTTGCCACCCACGCCATTGCCCGAGCGGTCGTCGACGAGTTCGACGAACTGACCGAGGCCGAATGGGACCGTGAGCTGGTCAGCTCCGTCAACCCGGCTCCGGGCCATTACGAGAAGATGGCCGGCTGGGTGGCGCGTCAGAAGAAATTTCCCAAGGCGCGCAACCAGGCGATCGTCTGAGCAAAAGTCGCTCCGAAATTTGTTCGATCGGGCGGGAACCATCTCGGAACCCGGTGCGTCGAAGTCAGTGGAGGGGCAGTCGGCCATCTGAGGGGGAGGTCGGCTGCCCCTCCACCCTGTTCGAAGCCGCACCACTCGTCACGACCGTACTGCGACGTCCTCGACAGTCTCGATCTCGTCCGTCACGACCGGGCCACGGGTGCGGCAGGCAGCCCAGACGGCCGCGGTCGCAGCGGTGCACGCGCCCGCTCCCGCGACGTGAAAGGCGACGAGCACAGCCGGAACGCCGGTGAAGTACTGCACCAGTCCGATCAGAGACTGCGCCAGCACCAGCGCGATCAGAACGTGCAGGCGACGCTTGACCGCACTCGGCGCTCGTACCGCGTACAGCGCGAATCCCAGCCCGACCAACAGGGCCAGGTAGCCGACCAAGAACTGGGAATGAGCGTGAACGAGCGTCACGATCTCGATGCCGAGACGTGGCACCGGCTCTTCGATGCTCTTGTCGCCGGCGTGGGGACCGGCCCCGGTCACCATTGTGCCCGCGACCAGCACACCGGTCAGGGCCACTCCGGACAGTCCGACGAGGGCGCGCAGCGCAGCCGGGACACTGGGGGTCGATTCGGATGCTGCGTCGCTCTCGCCCACCTTGGCGTACAGCAGCGTGGCCAACCAGACCATGGCCATCGAGACGACGAGGTGAACTGCGACCGTCCACCACAGCAGTCCCGTCAACACGGTGAATCCACCGATCACGGCCTGGACGACGGTGCCCAGCGGCATCAGCCATGCAAAGAACAGCACCTCGCGACGACGCCGTGCACGTGTGACCGCAACGACGATGGCGGCGGCCGCGAGCACCACCACGAATGTGAGGAGTCGATTCCCGAACTCCACGGCCTGATGCAGCACGGGGACCTCGGATACACCGACCGGAGTGAAGCTGCCGGGAAAGCACTGCGGCCAGGTGGGGCACCCGAGGCCTGAACCGGTCACTCGCACGACTGCACCGGTGACGGCGATGCCGCCCTGGGTCACTATCGCGATGAACGCCAGAATTCGCTGCACACGAAGCGACGGCAGAGGAAGGAGATCGACGACGCGCAAGAACGCTCTGTACAGCACACCACGATGGTAAACGCCGATCAACTACACAGCGTCGTTGGGTGGTGAGGCTGCGTCAGGTGAACTTGAACGTGCGGACCGCCAGAGTGCCGCACACCGCTGCCCACACCAGCAGCACGACCACGCCGAACACGTCGAAGGACGACGAGACGCCTCGGCTCAGTGCCTCACCGAGCGCTCCGGACGGAACGATGCGAGCAACGTTCTGCACGCCCTGGGGAATTTGATCGTCGACGAATACCACGCTGCCGATGCCGAGCATCACGAACCAGGCGATGTTCGCCAGCGCCAACACGATCTCCGCCCGCAGCGTGCCGCCGAGCAGCAATCCCATGGACGCGAACGTGACGGTGCCCAGAGCGATGATCACGGCACCGAGCAACAGGCCCGTGGCGGTCGGGCGCCAACCGAGGCCGACGCCGATGGAGCCGAGCAGAATCGACTGCAGGATCACGACGATCACCACGGCGGCGGATTTGCCGCCGATGATTCCCCAGCGCGGAAGCGGTGTTGCACCGAGCCGTTTCAGCGCGCCGTAGCGGCGGTCGAAACCGACCGCGATGGCTTGGCCGGTGAACGCCGTCGACATGATGGCCACCATCATCACGGCAGGCACCACCTGGGCAACTCGGTCGTCGCCCAGTGCGCCGAACGGTAGCAGCGTGAGACCGATCAGCAACGTGATCGGGATGAACATCGTAAGCAGCAACTGTTCGCCGTTGCGTAGCAGCAACTTCAGTTCGAGGCGGGTCTGCGCGAACAGCATTCGCGATGCCGAGGCCGGTTGTGGACGAGGCGCGAACAGACCTGTCTCGAATCGGTTGTCGGCGAGCCGGGCTTCTCTGCGCACCGTCACTTCCTCAATTCTCTACCGGTCAGTTCGAGGAACACGTCCTCGAGACGGCGCTGATCGACCTGCAACTCGGTGGCCAGGACGTCCTGCTGGGCGCACCAGGACGTGACGATCACCAGTATCTGCGGCTCGATCACACCCGACACCACGTAGGACCCGGGCGTCGGTTCCGACGGTACGTACCCCGGGGGGAGAGACGCGTCGAGCATCGAGAGTTCGAGACCAGGGGGAGCGGTGAAGCGCAGTTGGCCCTCGGCACCCTGTTTGGTCAGTTCCGACGGCGAACCCGACGCCACGACGCGACCGTTGTCGATGATCGTCAGCCGATCCGCCAGCTGCTCGGCCTCGTCCATGAGATGCGTCGTGAGCAGCACGCCCACACCGTCGCGCCGCAATGCGTCGATCAGCTCCCACACCAGCAGCCGGGCCTGCGCGTCGAGACCAGCAGTCGGTTCGTCGAGAAACACCAGTTCGGGACGCCCGACGATGGCGCAGGCCAGCGCGAGTCGCTGCTGCTGTCCGCCGGAGAGGCGCCGATACGGGGTGCGAACAGCCGAGGTCAGACCGAGGCAGTCGAGCAGCCACGCCGGGTCGTGCGGATCGGCCGAGTACGACGCAACGAGCTCGAGCATCTCACCGGCTTTGGAACCGGGATACGCGCCGCCGCCCTGGAGCATGACGCCGATACGCGGCCTCAGCTGCGCCGACTCTGCGATGGGGTCGAGCCCCAGGACGCGGACCGAGCCACTGTCGGGGACGACGAAGCCTTCGCACATTTCGACGGTGGTGGTCTTGCCCGCACCGTTCGGGCCGAGGAGCGCCAGGACCTCGCCGGGGCCGATATCGAGGCTGAGGCCGTCGACAGCGGTGACGCCGTCGTACGACTTGCGCACGTCGCTCAGCTGTACGACAGGTTGCGCCGCTTTCGACGTCCCGGAGATCACGAGGACTCAGCGTATTCGTCGGCCCCGCGGTCGCGTGCCGGTGGTCCGGTGCGTGTGGGCCACGGCATACGGTTTCGGGTCAGCAGATACAACACTGCGATGGTCAGGATCGTCATCACCGCGGCCTGCACGATCTGAAACGGCAAGTACTCACTGCCGTTCGGCATCAGGATGACGCTGACCAGAGACGAGAAGGCGATCGCAGGTCGCCGGAACGACGGCGTGGTGGCCCAGGCGGCCAGCGGAATCACCGCCCACAACAGATACCAGGGTTGTACCACCGGAAACAGCAGTACGACCGCGCCCAGAGCCACGCCGAGTGCGCCGACCGGATGCAGTCGACCCCGCAGAACCGCGACCAGCATGCGGACGACGATGACGGCGGCGACGACGGCCGCGATAGGACGAGTGAGACCCAACACGGCGGTGGTGTGGTCGCCGAGGCCGAGCAGCACTCCCACGAATCCGGTGCCCAGGCCGAGAATCGTGGGTATGGACATCCAGCTGCGTACGACGCCTGCTGTCCCGAGAGTGTTGATCCAACCGAATCCGAGTCCGCTACCCAGGCTGACGGCGACTTGGACGGCGACGACGATCGTGCCGAGAAGGACTGCCACGTACACCACGGATCGGAGGGTCCCGCCCCACCGCCTCGACAGCGCCATTCCCACGAAGCCGAGCGCGATCAGAGAAGGGATCTTGATCGTCGACGACAGCGCAATCAGCGCCGCTCCGCCGACGAGGAAGGCGACGTCGGTCCTCCGCATAGCTCCTGAGTGTTCGACGGCCCGAAGCGCGAGCTCGGTGCCCGCGAGCATGAGGCCGATCATCAGGGCCTCGTTGTGAATTCCGGCAACCAGGTGGAACAGCAGCAGCGGATTGGCGGCACCGAGCCAGAGCGCACTCACCGAGGCCACCCCGCAGCGCCGGGCCAGACGCGGCAGAGCCCAGACGATCAGCGCGACGCCCGCCAGCGCGAGCAGGCGATGCAGAAAGATGCCGGCGACGATGTTCTCACCGGTCAGGTAGGTGATTCCGCGGCCCATCCACAGAAACAGCGGACCGTAGGGCGCCGGAGTTTCGCGCCAGATGTTCGGAACGGTGCGGGTCAGCACGTTGTCCGCACCGAGTGCAGTCTGGGGGCCGACTTCGTAGGGGTCGAGCCCGCGCGCGGTGATCTCGCTCTGCGCAAGATACGAATAGACGTCACGCGAGAACATCGGTGGCGCAACACACAGCGGCAGAATCCACAGCAGCAGCGTGCGGTCCATCTGCGATCTGGTGAGTCGCCGCGGAATGGTGCCGGATCGCGTCCGACCGAGGGCGAACCTGCCCAACAGCAACCAGGCGATCACCACGATGACGGTGCCGGTCATCGTGACCGTCAGGGCAGAGGTGGCCATGCGGGACGGCAGGCTGAGGAATCGAACGCCGAAGACGGGATTCTGCAGCACCGGCTGCGCGCCTGCGCCGAGGGCACCGATCGCCATCAACAGCGCGCCGGCGGCGCCGAAACGGCGGATGTTCCTGAGCTGAACCGTCTCCGCCGGGTTCAGCCCGGGCGCCTCCTGCTCGTCTCCGTGCAGGGTGGCGACCACGCCCCCCGGCGGAGTGGGTTCGAGTCCGACGACTCGGCGTGCGGGGGCCGCCACGTATCGATGGAGAATCTGTCCGAGCGCCCATCTCGAGTCGTCGGTACCGGTTTGCCGACGTGCTCTGCCCGTGAATCGTGAGCGTTCGGCACTCTGCTCACTGTCGGTCGATGACACAGTGGGAGCGTAGCTGTGCTCATGCCCGACGCCCGCACCGTCCTCCCGGCCGAGATGGAACGAGGATCGAGGCCGGCATAGGGCACCCTTGGTGGACCAGGCAAAACAATTCCGTCACACTGGTGTTGTGAAAACAACCGAAAGCACGTTCGCGCGTCCGGGGAGTGTCGATTCCTCGACCGCCGGCGCAGGCGCGCCGTCGGTTCGACAGGCCTCGCTCCCCGAGGGACAGACCAGGGGTGCGGTGGTCACTCTACTGCTGGAAGAGGGCCCCATCACGGCCTCCGACATCGGCACGCGGCTGGGATTGAGTGCGGCAGGGGTCCGACGTCATCTCGATGCGCTCATCGATGCCGGCGAGGCTCGCATCACCACCCCGGCAGGGGCGCGGCAGCGTGGCCGTGGTCGACCGGCCAAGTATTTTCAGCTCACGGCCGCCGGACGTAACCGCCTCGGTCACACCTACGACGATCTCGCCGGTGCCGCAATGCGGCAGCTCCGCAAGATCGGCGGGGACGCGGCCATCGAGACGTTCGCCCGGCAACGCGTGAACACCATCGTGGCCGATGTCGAACCGGCATCGGGGTCCGATGCGCACTCCGTGGAGGATGCGGCAGAGCGAATCGCCGATGCGTTCAGCGCGGCCGGGTTCTCTGCCACCACGCGCCAGGTGGGTAACGGCGTGCAGATCTGCCAGCACCACTGCCCGGTATCGCACGTCGCCTCGGAGTTTCCGGAGTTGTGCGAAGCGGAACAGTCCGCGTTCGCAGAGATTCTCGGCACACACGTGCAGCGTTTGGCGACCATCGCCAACGGCAACTGCGCCTGCACGACGCACGTACCGCTGTCACCGACGCGGTACTCGAACACCGATAGTTCCGACAAGAAGACTCCCGACGCGCAGCCCCGTGTCGGAGAACGCCCAAGCCTCCGGAAGGAGCCCGCATGACCGTCACACCAGACCAGGTGACACCCACCGCGCCGCTGACCCAGGACGAGACCATCGCCTCGCTCGGCACATACGGATACGGCTGGGCCGACTCGGACGTAGCCGGTGAAAGCGCCAAGCGCGGTCTCTCCGAGGCCGTCGTCCGCGACATCTCGCAGAAGAAGAGCGAGCCCGAGTGGATGCTCGAGGCGCGCCTCAAGGCGCTCAAGACGTTCGAGCGCAAGCCGATGCCGAACTGGGGTTCCGACCTCGACGGCATCGACTTCGACAACATCAAGTACTTCGTGCGGTCCAGCGAGAAGCAGGCTGCAACGTGGGAAGACCTGCCCGAGGACATCAAGAACACGTACGACAAGCTCGGCATCCCCGAGGCGGAGAAGCAGCGCCTCGTCTCCGGTGTCGCCGCCCAGTACGAGTCCGAGGTCGTCTACCACTCGATCCGTGAGGACCTCGAGGCTCAGGGAGTGTTGTTCCTCGACACCGACACCGCCCTCAAGGAGCAGCCGGAGCTGTTCCGCGAGTACTTCGGCACCGTCATCCCCGCAGGCGACAACAAGTTCTCCGCACTGAACACCGCGGTGTGGTCCGGTGGGTCGTTCATCTACATCCCGCCGGGCGTCCACGTGGACATCCCACTGCAGGCCTACTTCCGGATCAACACCGAGAACATGGGTCAGTTCGAGCGGACGCTGATCATCGTCGACGAGGGTGCATACGTGCACTACGTCGAGGGCTGCACCGCCCCGATCTACAAGTCGGATTCGCTGCACTCCGCCGTGGTCGAGATCATCGTCAAGAAGGGTGGCCGTTGCCGTTACACGACCATTCAGAACTGGTCGAACAACGTCTACAACCTGGTCACCAAGCGCGCCAAGGCAGAAGCAGGCGCGACGATGGAGTGGGTCGATGGCAACATCGGCTCCAAGGTCACCATGAAGTACCCCGCTGTGTGGATGACCGGCGAATACGCCAAGGGCGAGGTTCTCTCGGTCGCGTTCGCCGGCCCGGACCAGCACCAGGACACCGGCTCGAAGATGCTGCACCTCGCTCCGCACACGTCGTCGAACATCGTCAGCAAGTCCGTCGCCCGTGGTGGTGGCCGGACGTCGTACCGCGGTCTGATCCAGATCAACAAGGGTGCGCACGGTTCGCGCTCGACGGTCAAGTGCGACGCGTTGCTCGTCGACACGATCAGCCGCTCGGACACGTACCCGTACGTCGACATCCGTGAGGACGACGTGTCGATGGGTCACGAGGCCACGGTCTCGAAGGTCAGCGACGATCAGCTGTTCTACCTGATGAGCCGCGGCATGACCGAGGACGAGGCGATGGCGATGGTCGTCCGCGGATTCGTCGAGCCGATCGCTCGCGAACTGCCGATGGAATACGCGCTCGAGCTCAACCGGCTCATCGAGTTGCAGATGGAAGGGTCGGTCGGATAAGTGAACAACCCCCTCACCGGAGTCATGGGTGCCGTGGCATCCGAGAACCCCGATTCCGCCAAGGAAGACAAGTCGAAGCTCGTCGCGAACAAGGGCGCTCAGTTCACGTCGTACGACGTGAACGCGTTCGAGGTGCCGTCGGGCCGTGACGAGCTGTGGCGCTTCACGCCGCTGCGTCGTCTTCGCGGACTGCACGACGGTTCCGCCGTCGCCGACGGGGCCGCTCAGGTCACCGTCGGGGCACCGGACTCGGTGGTCGTGGAAACCGTCGGACGCGATGACGAGCGCCTCGGCAAGGCCGGAGTACCGGCCGATCGCATTGCAGCTCAGGCATTCTCGGCCTTCTCCGAGGCCACGGTCGTCACCGTGCCGAACGAGGTGGAGGTGGCCGATCCCATCGAGATCACCATCGACGGCCCCGGCGCGGAACACGTTGCGTACGGGCACGTGCAGATTGCGCTGGGCACGTTCGCTCGTGCGACCGTCGTGATCGATCAGCGCGGGAGCGGAACGTACGCCGAGAACATCGAGTTCGTTCTGGGCGACAGCTCGCAACTGCACGTCGTGCTGATCCAGGATTGGCAGTCCGACGCCGTACACGTGGCTGCGCATCACGCGCTGCTCGGTCGCGATTCCGTGTTGCGGCACTACAACGTCAGTCTCGGCGGCGATCTGGTCCGCATCAGCCCGACAGTGCGGTACAGCGCGCCCGGCGGCGACGCGAACCTGCTCGGTGTGTACTTCGCCGACGCAGGCCAGCACCTCGAGCAGCGACTGCTCGTCGACCACTCGGCACCGCACTGCAAGTCCAATGTCATGTACAAGGGCGCGCTGCAGGGCGAAACCGGACCCGGCACCGTCGACGCGCACACCGTCTGGATCGGCGATGTTCTGATTCGTGCCGAGGCCGAGGGCACCGAGACGTACGAGCTGAACCGAAACCTGGTGCTCACCGACGGCGCTCGCGCCGACTCGGTGCCGAACCTGGAAATCGAAACCGGCGAGATCGTCGGAGCCGGGCACGCGAGTGCGACCGGTCGCTTCGACGACGAGCAGCTGTTCTACCTGCGTGCTCGCGGCATCTCGGAGGAGGTCGCTCGTCGACTCGTCGTCCGCGGTTTCTTCCACGAGATCATCGACAAGATTCCGGTCCCCGCCGTACGCGAGCGTCTCGACGCCGCCATCGAGACCGAACTCGCCGTCGCCGGCGCGTAGGTCCACCCGAACTCCTCTCGACTGCACAAAGGAACTTTGATGTCCACACTCGAAATCCGCGACCTGCACGTCAGCGTCGCCAACACCGACTCGTCCGCCGAGCCGATCAACATCCTCAAGGGTGTCGATCTGACCGTGAAGTCCGGCGAGACGCACGCGATCATGGGGCCCAACGGTTCCGGCAAGTCCACCTTGTCGTACGCCATTGCAGGCCATCCGAAATACACCGTCACCTCCGGCACGATCACCCTCGACGGTGAAGACGTCCTGGAGATGAGCGTCGACGAGCGCGCCCGCGCCGGCCTGTTCCTGGCTATGCAGTACCCGGTGGAGGTGCCGGGAGTCTCGATGTCGAACTTCCTGCGCACCGCCGCCACCGCAGTACGCGGCGAAGCTCCCAAGTTGCGGCACTGGGTCAAGGAAGCCAAGACCGCCATGAGCGAACTGGAGATCGAGGCCAACTTCCTCGAGCGCAACGTCAACGAAGGTTTCTCCGGTGGCGAGAAGAAGCGTCACGAGATCCTGCAGCTGGGACTGCTCAAGCCCAAGATTGCGATCCTGGACGAGACCGATTCCGGTCTCGACGTCGACGCGCTGCGCGTGGTGTCCGAGGGCGTCAACAAGTACAAGGAACGCGAGGACGGCGGAGTGCTGCTGATCACGCACTACACCCGCATCCTGCGCTACATCAAGCCCGATTTCGTGCACGTCTTCGTCAACGGTGAGATCGTGAAGTCCGGCGGTGCCGAGCTGGCAGACGAGCTCGAAGCCAACGGATACGCTGGCTACACCCAGGCCGCGACCACCGGAGCATGAGCGTGGCTGCGCCGGCAGCTGTAGCGGTGGCGGCATCGTTCGATGTCGCTGCCGTTCGCCGCGATTTCCCCATCCTTTCGCGCACCGTCCGTGACGGAAAGCCGTTGGTGTACCTGGATTCCGGTGCCACCTCGCAGCGGCCGGTGCAGGTACTCGACGCCGAACGCGAGTTCCTCACCACGTGCAATGCCGCTGTGCACCGCGGGGCGCATCAGCTGGCCGAGGAAGCCACCGACGCGTACGAGGGAGCCAGGGCGGCCATCGCCACGTTCGTCGGTGCAGACGTCGACGAGATCGTCTTCACCAAGAACGCGACCGAGTCGCTCAACCTCGTGACGTACGTCCTGGCCGATCAACGCTTCGATCGCCATCTCGGACCCGGGGACGAGATCGTCGTCACCGAACTCGAACATCACGCCAATCTCGTTCCGTGGCAAGAGCTTGCAGCCCGCACCGGCGCAACCCTGCGGTGGTACGGCGTGACCGACGACGGTCGCATCGACCTCGATTCGCTCGAGTTGTCCTCGGCCGTCAAGGTTCTCGCGTTCACGCATCAGTCCAACGTGACCGGTGCCGTTGCTCCCGTCGAAGAGTTGGTTCGTCGGGCCCGGGCTGTGGGCGCGCTCGTCGTTCTCGACGCGTGCCAGTCGGTGCCGCACATGAAGGTCGATTTCCACCATCTCGACGTCGACTACGCCGCGTTCTCGGGTCACAAGATGCTCGGTCCCTCGGGAGTCGGTGTGTTGTACGGCAAGGCTGCACTCCTGGAGGCGATGCCTCCCTTCATCACCGGCGGCTCGATGATCGAGACCGTCACCATGGAGAAGACGACGTTCGCCGCGCCTCCGCAACGATTCGAGGCCGGGGTGCCGATGACCTCGCAGGTCGTCGGACTGGGCGCAGCTGTGCGGTATCTGGAGAACATCGGTATCGACGTCATCGCCGCGCACGAGAAGGCTTTGGTCGCAGCAACTCTCGCCGAGTTCGCGAAGATCCACGGGGTGCGCGTGATCGGCCCGACAGAGAATGTCGACCGTGGTTCTGCGGTGTCGTTCGTCGTCGACGGTATCCACGCCCACGACCTCGGACAGATCCTGGACGACGAGGGTGTCGCCATTCGCGTCGGGCATCACTGCGCGTGGCCGCTGCATCGACGGTTCGGTGTGGCCGCGACAGCGCGCGCCTCGTTCGCTTTGTACAACACGGTCGAGGAAGTACAGGTTCTTGCACAGGCGATCCGCCGCGCGCAATCGTTCTTCGGAACCACCGACCAGGGCGGGGGAGGGGAACTCTAGATGCGGATGGAACAGATGTATCAGGAAGTGATCCTCGATCACTACAAGCACCCGCACGGTCGCGGACTGCGCGAGCCGTTCGGTGCAGAGGTACACCACGTCAACCCCACGTGTGGCGACGAGGTCACTCTGCGGGTTCACGTGGACAACGGCACCGTTGCGGACGTCTCGTACGACGGCCAGGGATGCTCGATCAGTCAGGCAGCGACGTCGGTTCTCACCGATCAGGTCGTCGGTCTGAGTGTGATCGATGCGCTGAAGACGGTCGACGCGTTCAGCGACATGGTCGGCAGCAGAGGTACCGTCGAGGGTGACGAGGACGTCATCGGCGATGGCATTGCGTTCGCCGGTGTGGCCAAGTATCCGGCTCGCGTGAAGTGCGCGTTGCTGGGTTGGATGGCTTTCAAGGATGCGGTTGTTCAAGTAGTGGACGCAGATTCGACAGCTACGACGGGCGAGACCGCCCAGTCGGCACTTTCCGGAGGACAACAATCATGACCGATGCAACAGAGACGACGCCGGCCGAAGCCACGCCGGTGGCATTGACCGCCGACGAGATCAAGGTGCTCGAAGACCTCGAAGAGGCCATGCGTGACGTCGTCGATCCCGAGCTCGGAATCAATGTCGTCGATCTGGGTCTGGTGTACGACATCAAGATCGACGCCGACGACATCGTCACGGTCGACATGACGTTGACCTCGGCGGCGTGCCCGCTGACCGATGTCATCGAGGATCAGGCCCGCGGCGCTCTCGTGCGCAGCGGACTGGCCGCGGACTTGAAGATCAACTGGGTGTGGATGCCGCCGTGGGGTCCGGACAAGATCACCGACGACGGCCGCGAGCAGCTCAGGGCACTCGGCTTCACCGTCTGACCCGACGACGGTTCCGCTCGGTCAGGCACCTTTCGCTTCGTCGGTTTTCGACTCCGCGGCTTTGGCGGGTGCAGACTTCTTCGCTGCAGTTTTCTTGGCCGGGGCCTTCTTCGCTGCCGCTTTCTTTGCGGGTGCCTTCTTGGCGGGAGTCGAGGTCGACGACGATCCCGACTTCGCATTCTTTCCGGCCGCCTCGACACTGCGCTGTAGCGCTGCAACCAGATCGACGACCTCGGCGTCCTCACCGTCGTCGTCTTTCTCAGCCTCGGTGTGGACGACCTTCTCGCCCCCGTTGGCGAGGGTCTCGTCGATCAGCTTGCGCAGCTCGATCTGGTAGTCGTCGGTGTACTCGGTGGGGTCGAACTCCGAGGACATGCTCTCCACCAGTGACGTGGCCATCTTCACCTCTTGCGGACGCGCCGACGGTGCATCCTCGAGTGACGGGAACTCGGCTGCTCTGACTTCATCCGGCCACAGCAGCGTCTGAATCACCAACACGTCGTCACGCACCCGCAGCGCGGCCAATCGGGTCTTCTGCCGCAGCGTGAAATGAACGAGCGCAGTGCGTTCGGTTTCTTCCAGCGTCTCTCGCAGCAGAACGTACGCCTTCGGTGACGCGGAGTCCGGCTCGAGGAAGTAGCTCTTGTCGTAGAGAATCGGATCGATCTGCTCGGTCGGTACGAATTCGAGAACCGGAATCTCGTGCTTCTCGGCCGCCGGAAGTTTGTCGAAGTCGTCGTCGGTGAGAATCACACGTTCGCCGTCGGGGGAGTCGTAGGCCTTGTCGATGTCGGCGAACTGTACCGACTTTCCGCATTCCTGACAGATGCGGTCGTACTTGATCCGACCGCCGTCCTTCGCGTGCACCTGATGGAACCGAATATCGTGCTGCTCGGTGGCCGAGTAGACCTTCACCGGAACATTGACCAGTCCGAAGGCGATCGAGCCCTTCCATATGCTGCGCATCTGTCCATGATCGCCGACCGAGCACCCGCGTGTCGACCGTTGGCAGGAAAGTCAGGCTCTGTGCAGCGGTCGAGCTATCGTGCGCGCGATTGCGACCCTGGCCGAGGCCGGAAGCGTGGGGAACATCTTCAGCATTGCGGTCATCGTGCCGATTGCGTCGTCGTGTCCGGAGAGATAAGAACGCTGGAGTTCGACCGGGAGCGAGAAGAAACTGGAGAAGAACTGGGGCACCATCTCCGGTTCCAGACCGAGCGCGGTGCGGAGGCCGAGATTGCGCAGCTTCTGGACCGTCCAGATGTGCACCGCACGGCTTCGTCGCGGATGACCGCCGTCGCGGAACCTCTCTACCAAGTGGTCCGCGGACGCCAGCGATGCCGCGACGCTGTACCCAGTGGCAGGGTGCATCAGGTTGGACCGGGATCCGAAGAGCACAGGACCTCCTCGTCCGGTGTGTACTCGCGAACGCGGCGGCGGTTCGACCGAGAAGCGGACTCGCTCGACGGCCTCGTGCCCAGTGGGTTCGAGATTGCGCTGAGACAGCCGGTGGTGCAATCGCGTACGGAGAACATCCAAGCCGAGCGCAGGTCGACCGACGAGACAGGTCTCCTCGAGCAGGACACGATCGTCATCGAGCGCCACGGCATACAGAAAGCTGGGAGCTTCGCCGGGCGACGCGCCGTTGTCGGTGCGCCAATCCATGAACCAGGCGTCGGTGCCCTCGAGGATCGGTTCGGCGCGCTCCCGTTCGACGACGATGCCGTATGCGGTCTGCTGCGCGAGGTCACGCGAATCGAACGTCCCTCGGGCATCGACGACGTGACCAGCGTCGATGATCGTCCCGTCGGACGTGGTCACGCGGGAACCGGTGACGTCGACGGCCGTTCCAGCGAGCACCTGCACTCGATCGAGAGCCAGAACGCTCTGCAGCGCCGATGTATCCAGCACGCAGTACGTGCGATCGATGATCCGATGGCGGTCGGTCCACACCGCGGGCTCGAGCGCGGTCGAGGCGACTGCGGTCTCGGGTAGCCACGATGGCAGTTCGTCCGCCCAGGCCGAGTACGTCGGCGTCCACGTACGCGACGGGTGTGGATCGAGGGCCAGCACGTCCAGGCCCGCCGCGGAACAGCGGTGAGCGACTGCCCTTCCTGCGGGACCCAGACCCACCACCGCGACGTCGGCCGAGAAATCGTTCACATTCCGCCGGTGGCGAGCAGACCACCGTCCACCCGCACGGTTTCGCCGGTAATCCAGGACGACGCATCCGACACCAGGAAGGCGACAAGCGCCGCCACGTCCTCCGGGTTTCCGAGACGCTTCATCGGGTAGCCGGCGGCCGCCGCGTCTTCGCCGTTGGCGACGAGGGCCTCGGCGAATTTGGTCTTCACGACGCCCGGTGCCACGGCATTCACTCGGATCTTGGGACCCAGTTGCCAGGCAAGCTCCTCGGTGAGCCGAATCAGGGCGGCTTTGGACGCACCGTAAGCCGCGATCACGCCGGTGGAGCGAATGCCTGCCACGCTGGCAATGTTGACGATCGCGCCGCCGTGCTGTCCCATCCAGGCGTGAAATGCCTGCTGGACGAAGCCGAGGGTGCCGACGACGTTCGTATCGAAGATCTTGCTCACGCCGGTCAGATCGGCATCCATCAGCGAGCCGTAGACGGGATTGATACCGGTGTTGTTCACCAGGATGTCCAGCGAACCGAAGGTCTCCACGGTCTGCGCCACGGCGTCGCGTCGATGGTCCGGATCGCCTGCATTGCCGTCCAGTGCAAGCACGGAGTCACCCAGTTCTGCTGCTGCCGCCACGAGAGGTTCGCGCTTACGTGCGGTGATGGCGACATTCGCGCCGCGAGCGAGCAGCTCTGCGGCGATTGCCTTGCCGATGCCCCGGCTGCCGCCGGTGACGAGTGCGGTACGCCCGGTGAGGTCGGGAATCGGTGCGCTGCGTTGGGTGACTGTTTCGGAGGCGTCGGTCATCGACCAGACGTTACCGGTGTCACCGTCGTTCCTGGGTGAGGGCACGTGAATGCTGAGCTAAAATGGGAGTTTGCTGTGCCGTCGTTCGGCGCACCTGTGTTCGCTCGTCGGTCGACGGGCAACGATCTTGTTCGGCAATCGCTAGGAGCTCACGCGTGATCACCGCCACCGACCTGGAAGTTCGTGCCGGTGTGCGGACCCTTCTGTCCACCGAGGGGCCCGCGCTCCGTGTACAGGCAGGCGACCGCATCGGGTTGGTGGGCCGTAACGGTGCAGGCAAGACCACCACTCTGCGCATCCTGGCAGGCGAGGGTGAGCCGTATGCAGGCGAGGTCGTGCGCACCGGAGAGCTCGGTTACCTTCCGCAGGATCCCAAAGAAGGCGACCTCGATGTGCTGGCCAAGGATCGAGTGCTCTCGGCCCGGGGCCTGGACACTCTGCTGCACAGTATGGAGAAGCAGCAGGCGCTGATGGCCGAGGTGGCCGACGAGGCGTTGCTCGACAAGGCCGTCCGCAAGTACGGCGAGCTCGAAGAGCGATTCGCTTCGCTCGGTGGTTACGAAGCCGAGAGCGAAGCAGCTCGCATCTGCAACAGCCTCGGCTTGGCCGACCGCATCCTCGGTCAACCATTGCGGACCCTGTCCGGTGGTCAGCGCCGACGCGTCGAACTGGCTCGCATTCTGTTCGCCGCGTCCGATGGCAGTGGCGGGCGCTCGAACACCACGTTGCTGCTCGACGAGCCGACCAACCACCTCGACGCGGACTCCATCACGTGGCTGCGGGGATTCCTGCAGAACCACGAGGGCGGGCTCATCGTCATCAGCCACGATGTCGAACTGCTCGGTGATGTGGTGAATCGGGTGTGGTTCCTCGATGCCGTGCGCGGTGAGGCCGACATCTACAACATGAACTGGAAGAAGTACCTCGACGCTCGGGCCACGGACGAGCAACGGCGTCGTCGCGAGCGCGCCAACGCCGAGAAGAAGGCGGGCGCACTACGCGTCCAGGCCGCCAAGATGGGGGCCAAGGCGACGAAAGCCGTTGCGGCACAGAACATGGCGAAGCGCGCAGACAAGCTGATGGCCAACCTCGATGCGGAGCGCGTATCCGACAAGGTTGCGCACATTCGCTTTCCCGAGCCGGCTCCGTGCGGCAAGACACCGTTGATGGCCAAGAACCTCACCAAGATGTACGGGTCGCTGGAGATCTTTGCCGGCGTCGACCTGGCCATCGACCGAGGAAGTCGAGTTGTCGTGCTCGGGCTCAACGGTGCGGGCAAGACGACGCTGCTGCGGATCCTCGCGGGCACCGAGAAAGCCGACACCGGCGAGATCGAGCCGGGCCACGGCATGCGTGTGGGCTACTTCGCCCAGGAGCACGACACCCTCGACGATCACGCGTCGGTGTGGGAGAACATCCGGCATGCGGCACCCGACACCGGCGAGCAGGAGCTCAGATCGCTTCTCGGTGCCTTCATGTTCACCGGGCCCCAGCTCGAGCAGCCGGCAGGAACACTCTCGGGCGGTGAGAAGACCCGTCTGGCGCTCGCCGGCCTGGTGTCCTCGGCCGCGAACGTGCTGCTGCTCGACGAGCCGACCAACAACCTCGATCCGATCTCGCGCGAGCAGGTCCTCGACGCGCTACGCAGCTACAAGGGTGCAGTGGTGCTGGTGACTCACGATCCGGGTGCCGCCGAGGCACTCTCACCCGAACGAGTGATCCTCCTTCCCGACGGCACCGAGGATCACTGGTCGCAGGAATACCTGGAACTGATCCAGCTGGCCTGACCCGCAGGCCGGCTCGCCCGGGACATCCCGCTCAGTCCTGCCTGCGGACCGATTCTTCGACCAGATCCAGAATGGCCGAAAGATTGGACCCGCCCTGCCCTGACGCGATTCGGGCGACCAGACCGTCCAGCACGAGGTCCAGGTAATCGGCCAGGACGTCGTTGGGCACGTCATCGCGCAGTTTTCCTGCCGTCTTCTGCCGTTCCAGTCGGCCCAGGGTCGCGTCGGTGAGCTCTGCCGACCGTTCGGCCCAGCTGGTTCGGAAGTCGGCGTCGGTTCGAAGCCGTCGGGTGATCTCGAGCCGCGTTCCGAGCCACTCGAACTGCTCGGGCTGGGCCAGCATGTCTCGCATCACCTGAACCAGACCCTGCGTCGCCGCGACCTCTGCCATGCGACGAGCATCCTCCTGCGCCAACGCGAGGAAGAGACCGTCCTTGTCCTTGAAGTGGTGGAAGATGGCTCCGCGCGAGAGGCCCGTCGCCTCCTCGAGGCGTCGCACCGTCGCGCCCTCGTAGCCGAACTCTCCGAAGCACTTACGCGCACCGTCGAGTATTTCGCTGCGGCGAGCGGCCAGGTGGTCTTCGCTGACCTTGGGCACGTGTGAAACTCCTACTTTCGATGAAGGGGCCCGTACCGATACGGCGATGGGCCCGAAACACGTATCGAGTTCCGGGCCCATCGCTGTGCGTGGCGTGTGTCTTCAGTGCCGTGTGACTAGCCTCTGATCATGTTGCGCAGGACGTACTGCAGGATTCCGCCGTTGCGGTAGTAGTCCGCTTCACCGGGGGTATCGATACGGACCACGGCGTCGAACTCGACCTTGGTTCCGTCTTCCTTGGTCGCGGTCACTGCCATCGTCTTCGGGGTGGTGCCCTCGTTCAGCTTTTCGACGCCGACGATGTCGAACGTCTCGGTTCCGTCGAGCTTGAGCGACGATGCGCTCTCACCGGCCGGGAACTGCAGGGGAACGACGCCCATGCCGATGAGGTTGGAGCGGTGGATGCGCTCGAACGACTCGGTGATGACGGCCTTGACCCCGAGGAGCGAGGTGCCCTTGGCCGCCCAGTCACGGGAGCTTCCCGATCCGTACTCCTTGCCGCCCAGTACGACCAGCGGAATGCCGGCCTTCTGGTAGTTCTGCGACGCGTCGTAGATGAACGACTGCGGTCCACCGTCGAGGGTGAAGTCGCGGGTGTAGCCACCCGAGACGTCGTCGAGCAGCTGGTTCTTCAGACGGATGTTCGCGAAGGTTCCGCGAATCATGACCTCGTGGTTACCGCGGCGCGATCCGAGCGAGTTGTAGTCCTTGCGCTCGACCCCGTGGGAATCAAGGTACTGCGCGGCCGGCGTGCCCGCCTTGATGGGACCTGCCGGGCTGATGTGGTCGGTGGTGACCGAATCGCCGAGCAGGGCCAGCACGCGTGCACCCTTGATGTCCTCGACCGGAGCCGGGTCCATCGTCATGCCGTCGAAGTACGGAGGCTTGCGCACGTACGTCGACTTGGGATCCCACTCGAACGTGTCGCCCTCGGGGGTGGACAGGTTCTGCCAGCGGCTGTCGCCGGCGAAGATGGTCTCGTAGGACTTGCTGAACATGTCCCGGCTGATCGACGACTTGATGGTGTCTTCGATCTCCTGCGAGGACGGCCAGATGTCCTTGAGGTACACGGGGTTGCCCTCGTGGTCCTCGCCGAGTGCGTCGGTCTCGAAGTCGAAGTCCATCGTGCCCGCGAGGCCGTAGGCGATGACCAGCGGCGGCGAAGCCAGGTAGTTCATCTTGACGTCGGGGGAGATGCGACCTTCGAAGTTTCGGTTGCCCGACAGCACAGCGGTGACCGAGAGATCGTTGTCGTTGATCGCCTTCGAGATCGGCTCGAGCAACGGGCCGGTGTTACCGATGCACGTGGTGCAGCCGTAACCACCGAGGTAGTAGCCGAGCTTCTCGAGGTAGGGCCAGAGGCCGGCCTTCTCGTAGTAGTCGGTGACGACCTGCGAGCCGGGGGCCATGTTGGTCTTGACCCACGGCTTGGTGGACAAGCCCTTCTCCACGGCGTTGCGGGCGAGCAGTGCTGCGCCGAGCATGACCGAGGGGTTCGAGGTGTTGGTGCAGGAGGTGATGCCTGCGACCACGACGGCACCGTGATCGAGGACGAACTCGCCTGCCTCGTCGGTGGTGACCCGGATCGGCTTGCTCGGACGACCTTCGGAACCGTATGCGGCAGAACGAACGTCGACGGAATCCTCTTCGGCGAAGCTCAGCGAAGCGGAGTCGCTTGCCGGGAACGATTCGTCGAGGGCCTCGTCGAGCTTGCTGTCACCCTCGTGCTTCGGGTGGTTCTCCTCGACGTAGTTGTGGATGTCCTTGCGGAACGCAACCTTGGACTCGGACAACAGGATTCGGTCCTGCGGTCGCTTCGGTCCCGCAATGGACGGAACGACCGTGTTGAGGTCGAGCTCGATGTACTCGGAGTACACGGCCTCGTTCTTCGGGTCGTGCCACATGCCCTGTTCCTTGGCGTACGCCTCGACGAGCGCGAGCTGCTCGTCGCTGCGGCCGGTGAGGCGCAGGTAGTTGATGGTTTCCTCGTCGATCGGGAAGATCGCTGCGGTGGAACCGAACTCCGGGCTCATGTTGCCCAGGGTGGCGCGGTTCGCGAGCGGAACCTCGGCCACGCCCTCACCGTAGAACTCGACGAACTTACCGACGACGCCGTGCTTGCGCAGCATCTCGGTTGCGGTCAGCACCACGTCGGTCGCGGTGACGCCGGGCTGGATCTCACCGGAGAGCTTGAAGCCGACGACGCGGGGGATGAGCATCGAGACGGGCTGGCCGAGCATGGCCGCCTCGGCTTCGATGCCGCCGACGCCCCAGCCCAGCACACCGAGGCCGTTGACCATCGTGGTGTGCGAGTCGGTGCCGACGCAGGTGTCGGGGTAGGCCTGGCCCTTGCGGGTCATGATCGTCGGCGCGAGGTACTCGATGTTCACCTGGTGCACGATGCCCATGCCCGGGGGGACGACCTTGAAGTCGTCGAAAGCGCCCTGTCCCCAACGCAGGAACTGGTAGCGCTCACCGTTGCGCTCGTACTCGAGGTCGACGTTGCGCTCGAGAGCATCTGCTCGGCCGAAGACATCGAGGATGACCGAGTGGTCGATGACCATGTCGGCGGGGGAGAGGGGGTTGACCTTGTTGGGGTCGCCGCCCAGGGTGGTGACGGCTTCACGCATCGTGGCGAGGTCGACGATGCACGGAACGCCGGTGAAGTCCTGCATGATGACGCGTGCAGGGGTGAACTGGATTTCGAAGCTCGGCTCCGCGGACGGATCCCACGAGGCAATCGAACGAATGTGGTCGGCGGTGATGTTGGCACCGTCCTCGGTGCGAAGGAGATTCTCCGCGAGGACCTTCAGTGCATAGGGCAATTTCTCGGCACCGGGCAAAGCCGACAGTCGGAAGATCTCGTACGAGTTCTCTCCGACTTCGAGGGTGCCCTTTGCACCGAATGAATCATTACTTGCGGTCACTTCAGCTCCACTCGTCTATGAGGCACACCGCCGACGGGGCTGTGTCGACGGTTGAAGCGAGGCGTTGTCCGTGTGTCTCGGCATGGCATCCAGCGTACGAATTGCCTGCGGACGCTCGGGCAGCGTCTCGATGGAAGTCTAACAGTACGCTTGTCCTGTGAAAACGTGCGGGTCCGTTTCTCGGCGGATGCCGACAGAACGACCCGCGTCACAATCCTCACGTACTGTTTCGAGCGACGCAATGAAGGGCGGCCTCAGTTGCTGCCTCGGAGTTGCACGCCTCCCGGGTATCGAGAGCACTGTGACGTAGGGTTTCACGCGACTGGTTCCTACCGACTGGACGAGAGATGCCTGAACCGATTCACGCCGTTTCCCCACTTGCCACCGATATTCCGGCAGGTCTGGACGTCGACAGCATCGTCGCCACGGTCCGCGAGACCGGCGTGAGTGCGCCCGCCGACGAGGAATCAGCGTTGTCCGCAGCTGTGGCTCGCGCAGAAGACCACGGTATCGATCTGAGCATCGTGATCGTGCCGAACGAACCGCGTCACGACTCGCAGCTGCGCGACCTCGCCACCGCTGTCGGTGCACGCGAGGGTGGCACCGTGCTGGTCCTGAGCCCCGGGCAGGTGGGCACGTTCAGCGACTCGATCAGCCGGGTCACCCTCGAAGCCGGTCAAGATCGCACCTACACCGGTAACCACATCGTCGCGGCCGACAATTTCGTGGACACACTCGTCGAGGATCAGACGCCGTGGGGTCTGCTCACCGGTGGACTCGTCGTCGTCGTAGCTGCCGTCGCCACTCTGACTGCAGTTGTCAAGGCCCGCAGATTCCGGGCTCGGGCGACAGCACCCGAGAGCGCGAATCGCGACTCCGGCGAGAATTGACACGACGCGTCGACGCGTCGTTCGGGTGACTGACACCCCACACCCTGGATCCGGCCGTGATCGCGTGACCGTGCCGCAGGAAAAAGTCGGAAAAATTGTTTCCGGCAAACCCCGAGTTCACGGCGTTGTGCCTGGTGGAATTACAAATGTGTCATTTGGGACTGGAGTTTCTTTAGGGTGCAAAGTGTCGTACGGTGCCATTGGCACTGCTGGGGAAGGAGTGTCGCAGAAGGCAGAGTGTCGTCCGTGGGGAACTCGGGAGGCCACTGCTTCGGGTGTGACTGACGTGGTTCGCACCTGTCGTGTCGCTGCGTGCTTCTTTCCCGCCCGGCGATAGCGCTCACCGTCACCTGCGATCGGGGTGGGAACGGCAAGCGCGTCGGCGGCACGACGGTTCGACTCGGACCTGACTGAATGCCGGACCCGAGGGAGATATTCGTGAGCCGACGTCCAGTCCGCGCCACCCGCCGTAAAGCGCTCGTCCGTACCCGATTCATGCTGGTAGGCACCGGCCTCGTCATTGCGTTGATGGCAACCCTTCCCGGAGTTGCCGCCGCCGTGCCGCCGCCACCGCCGAACCCATCCGACAGCGACCTCGCTGCCGCCGGAAGTGCTGTCGATTCGCGCCTGGGCCAGGTCGGTCAGCTCATCGATGCGATCGCGTCGGCCAACCAGCAACTCGCTCGACTCGACGACGAGGTTGCCTCGAAGCGGGAGGGCGTCAACAAGGCCCTCGTGGATCTGCAGAATGCGCGCGACGCAGCGGACGTCGCTGCCGCGGTCGTCGGTGCAGCACAACAGGCACTTGCCGATGCCGGCACCCAAATTCAGGCAGCCCAACGCAAATTCGACGAATTCGCGAAGTCCAGCTACACCCAGGGCTCCGGTGTTGCGTCGATGGCCTCCTTCCTGGGTTCGAGCGGACCGGACGACGTCTTGGATCGCGCCCAAGTACTCAAGGTGCTGTCCAACAGCCAGAATGCGGTGCTCGACGGGCTCCAGCGGGCCCGGACCGAACAGGCGAATCGCGACTCCGCGGCGCGGGACTCGAAGCAGCAGGCAGATGCAGCGGCGTCGGAAGCCGAGGCCAAGAAAGCCGAGGCCGAGCAGGCCATCGCCGAGGCACAAGCTGCTCTGCAGGCCGAGGCCGATCAGAAAGCAGCGATCGAGTCTCAGCGTGACGCTGCCCAGACCGAGCTCGATTCGGCGCGCAGCAATGTCGCTGGCCTGCAGGGTCAGCGCGCGGCCTACGGCGACTGGGAAGCCCAGAAGGCAGCCGAGGATGCGGCCATCGCGGCCGCCACCGCCGCAGCGAAGGAAGCTGCTGTGCAGGCAGCTGCCCGCGTGTCGGCCAACCTCGCGGCGCAGCAGCGCGCAGCGGCCATCGCAGAGGGCCAGCGCTCGCACGTGGACGTGGACGACGATTCGAGCGCGACGACCGACACGGACAGCTCGACCACCACCACGCCTACCAAGCCGAAGACACCGACCAAACCGAAGACGTCCACCACGCCGTCGGTGACCGGAAGCGCGGCCGTCGAGCTGGCGATCGACCGCGGAATGAGCCAACTGGGAGTGCCGTATTCCTGGGGCGGCGGCGACGAGAACGGTCCGACCAAGGGCATCAGGGACGGCGGCGTCGCGGACAGCTACGGCGATTACAACAAGGTCGGGTTCGACTGCTCCGGCCTGATGATCTACGCCTTTGCCGGCCTCGGCATCTCGTTGCCCCACTACACCGGGTATCAGTACACCGCAGGCAAGCAAGTGCCGTCCTCGGACATGAAGCGCGGCGACATGATCTTCTACGGCCCGAACGCCAGCCAGCATGTTGCGCTCTACCTCGGCGACGGCAAGATGCTCGAAGCCCCACAGTCGGGTTCGGTGGTCAAGGTGTCCGACGTGCGATACAGCGGCATGACTCCCTACGCAGTGCGCATGGTGTCCTGAGCACGATCAGGCTCCACTCCGGCCTCTCGAGTCGTTCCGCAGGCTCCACTCCGGCCACGCTGCGGGGGTGCCTTTCGGCGCGCTCGGCGATCACCTGGAATAGTTGATCGCGGCGGTATCGACACGCGCCCGACGATGATCGACTGAAAGCGGTGAATTCTTGGTGACATCACGTGACGGCCGGATTTCGAACGACGAGGAGTCGGCTCACGTCGAGACCTCGACTCGTGATCCACAGGGTGGGGAGCCGAAGCGGGTGGACAGCCCAGGCCTGGCCGAGGACGTCCAGCTTCTCGAGGAGGCCGTGTACGAGGTCAAACGCGTCATCGTCGGTCAGGATCGCCTGGTCGAACGCATTCTGGTCGGATTGCTCGCCCGCGGACACGTACTGCTCGAGGGCGTCCCGGGCGTAGCCAAGACACTTGCCGTCGAGACGTTCGCGCGCGTTGTGGGCGGCTCGTTCTCGCGAGTCCAGTTCACTCCCGACCTGGTTCCGACCGACCTCGTCGGAACCCGGATCTACCGTCAGGGCCGGGAGGAGTTCGACACCGAACTCGGCCCAGTCGTCGCGAACTTCGTCTTGGCCGACGAGATCAACCGGGCACCGGCCAAGGTGCAGTCCGCGTTGCTCGAGGTCATGGCGGAGCGTCATGTCACCATCGGTGGCCGGACCTTCCCGATGCCCGATCCGTTCCTGGTGATGGCAACGCAGAACCCCATCGAGAACGAGGGCGTGTACCCCCTTCCCGAGGCTCAGCGCGACAGATTCCTGTTCAAGATCGTCGTCGACTACCCGACGGTCGAGGAAGAACGCGAGATCGTCTACCGCATGGGCATCAAGGCACCCGAGCCCAAGCAGATCCTCGACCCGGTCGAGTTGGTTCGGCTGCAGAATCTGGCCAGCTCGGTGTTCGTGCACCATGCGCTCGTCGACTACGTCGTTCGGGTCATCGCTGCCACACGTACGCCCGAGCAGTTCGGCCTGGACGACGTGGCCAGCTGGATCGCCTACGGTGCATCACCGCGCGCAACGCTCGGAATCATCGCGGCGTCGAGGGCTCTCGCTCTGCTCCGTGGACGCGACTACGTGGTGCCGCAGGACGTGCTCGAGGTCATTCCCGACGTGCTTCGGCACCGGCTCGTGTTGTCCTACGACGCCCTCGCGGACGAGGTGACTCCCGAGACGGTCATCTCTCGAGTGCTGCAGACCGTCGGTTTGCCGCAGGTGTCGCCGCAGGCGGTTCCGGTGCCGCAGAGCAACGGAGCCGGTCCGGACGGCCCGCACTTCGACGGCCGTCAAGCCGGGCCGCAGGGACAGTATCCGGCCCAGGGGCAGTATCCCGCTCCCGGCCAGTTCCCCGCTCCGGGCCAATTTCCCGGACAGGGACAGGTACAGCCGCAATCGCAGCAGCCAGGACCTCAGCAGCCTCCGCAGGGCGGCGGTCAGTACGGTCAGCCGGCACCATCGCTGCAGAAGCCGTCGGGTGACGGATCGTCGATCGGTACGCCGGGTCAGTGAGCGGATCCGACACCGCTCCCGTGACTGCCGGCAGTACCGGCGTTTCTCGGCCGCCGTCCTTCCGCTCGGGTGAGCTTCGTGATCCGAAGTTGGCTGCAGCGTTGCGAACCTTGGAACTGACGGTGCGCCGACGGCTGGACGGGGTACTGCACGGAGACCATCTCGGGCTGATTCCAGGTCCCGGTTCCGAGCCAGGCGACGCCAGGGAGTACCAGCCCGGCGACGACGTTCGCCAGATGGATTGGTCGGTCACGGCGCGCACGACGCATCCGCACGTGCGCCAGTCCGTGGCCGATCGTGAACTCGAGACCTGGCTCGTGGTCGACCTGTCGGCCAGCCTCGACTTCGGCACCACCGGGTGCGAGAAACGGGATCTGGCCGTTGCGGCTTCGGCCGCCATCACACATCTGTCGGGCGGCGGTGGTAATCGAATCGGCGCGGTGGTGGCCACCGGTGCCAGCACCACTCGCATTCCGGCACGAGGTGGTCGCGTACACACCCAGTCGATGCTGCGTGCGATCGCCACGACGCCCTCGGCCGAGGACGGTGTACGCGGCGATCTTCGGGCGGCCATCGAAGCTCTGCGGCGGCCGGAGCGACGCCGCGGGATGGCGGTGGTGATCAGTGACTTTCTCGGGCCCATCGACTGGGAACGATCCCTTCGCGCCATCTCGGCCAGACACGACGTGCTGGCCGTCGAAGTACTCGACCCGCGTGACCTCGAACTACCCGACGTCGGCGACGTCGTGCTGCACGATCCGGAGTCCGGCCGCACCCGCGAATTCAGCACGACGCCTCGGCTGCGAGCAGACTTCGCCCGTGCCGCGGCAGCGCACCGCGACGACGTGGAGAAGGCGCTACGGCGCTGCGGAGCGCCCCGTCTGACACTGCGTACCGACGGTGATTGGATCGCTGACGTCGTCCGCTTCGTCACTGCGCGCAGACACACCATCGGATCCGGTTTCACCAATACTGCTCGGACCGGTACGCGATGAGCCTGACCGATTTCGCTTCCCCGTGGTGGCTCGGGTTTCTCGTCGTCGTCATCGCGCTCACTGTCGGCTACATCTGGGTCCAACGGCGCAAGCAGAAGCACGTTCTTCGCTTCTCCAACATGGAGCTGCTCGAGTCGGTCGCGCCCGCCCGCCCGAACCGACTGCGACACCTACCCACCGCTCTGGTGCTGGTCGGTCTGCTGTTTCTGACGGTCGCGATGGCGGGTCCTACGGCGGACGAGCGCGTACCACGCAACCGGGCCACCGTCATGCTCGTCATCGACGTCTCGCTGTCGATGGAGGCCACCGACGTCGAGCCGACCCGGTTGGCCGCTGCTCAGGAAGCCGCGAAGTCCTTCGCCGACGGTCTGACGCCAGGAATCAACCTCGGGTTGGTCGCATTCGCGGGCACCGCGTCCGTACTGGTATCGCCCACGGCCAACCGCGAAGCCACCAAGTCCGCCATCGACAAGCTGCAGCTCAGCGAGCGAACGGCCACCGGTGAGGCGATCTTCACGTCGCTGCAGTCGATCGACACTCTCGGAGCGATCCTCGGCGGCGGCGACGCGGCACCTCCGGCGCGCATCGTGCTGCTCTCGGACGGCAAGCAGACCGTTCCGCAGAACCTCGACGACCCACGCGGCGGGTACACCGCGGCGCGGGCAGCCAAGGACAAAGGCGTGCCGATCTCCACCATCTCGTTCGGCACGAGCTACGGCTCGGTCGAAATCGAGGACGAGGGTGGGGTCGAAAGAGTGCCGGTACCCGTCGACGATCCGTCCCTGCGCGAGATCGCGACTCTCTCCGGCGGCAGCTTCTTCACCGCGTCGTCGCTCGAGGACCTGCGCGACGTGTACGACACCCTCGAGGAGCAGATCGGTTTCGAGATCACTCGCGGAGACGCGTCGCGTCCGTGGTTGATTCTCGGTGTCCTGTTCATCTCGACGGGGTTGGGTTCGGCTTTGGTGATGCGACAACGATTGCCGTGATCGCTGTTATTACTCACCAGTAAGTTTCGCTTTGTCATTCCAGGACGAACAGATAGGTTGCTAGGCATGTCCACACCTGACTTCATCGCGCGATCGGTACTCGTCACCGGAGGTAACCGGGGTATCGGTCTGGCCATCGCCCAACGGCTCCAAGCCGACGGACACAAGGTGGCCGTCACCCACCGCGGATCGGGAGCGCCCGACGGTCTGTTCGGAGTCGTCTGCGACGTCACCGACACCGACTCGGTCGACGCAGCCTTCAAGGAGGTCGAGGAGAAGCAGGGTCCAGTCGAGGTGCTGGTGGCCAACGCGGGCATCACCGACGACACGTTGCTGATGCGGATGACCGAGGATCAGTTCCAGCGGGTCATCGATGCAAACCTCACCGGAGCCTTCCGCGTCGCCAAGCGCGCCAACCGCGCCATGCTGCGCGCACGCTGGGGCCGGATGATCTTCCTGAGTTCGGTCGTGGCCATGGCCGGTGGACCGGGGCAGATCAATTACGCGGCGTCCAAGGCGGGCGTCATCGGGATGGCTCGGTCGATCACGAGGGAACTGGGTTCGCGGTCCATCACGGCGAATGTCGTGTCCCCGGGGTTCATCGAAACCGACATGACCGCGGAGCTCTCGGACGACCTGCGCGGCAAGGCAAAGGAATTCATCCCCCTTCAACGTCTCGGTCAGCCCGAGGACGTCGCGGCCGTCGTGAGCTTCCTCGCGGGACCGGACTCTTCGTACGTATCCGGCGCGGTCATCCCCGTCGACGGCGGTATGGGTATGGGGCACTGAAGTCCTACTCGCACAACGGTTTCGATAGACGTACACCTCCGAATTAAGGAAAACAGCACTATGGGCGGATTGCTCGAAGGCAAGACCATTCTGATCACCGGCATCATCACCGACGCGTCGATCGCGTTTCACGCCGCAGCCATGGCGCAGGAGCAGGGTGCCAAGGTGATCATCACCGGCTTCGATCGGCTCCGGCTCATCGACCGGATCGCGCAGCGCCTCCCCAAGGAGGTGCCCCCGGCGATCGAGCTCGACGCCACCAACGAGGAGCACCTCGCCGCGCTGGCGGATCGAGTACGCGAAGTGGCCCCCGAGGGCATCGACGGGGTCCTGCACTCCATCGCCTTCGCACCCCGCACCCTGATGGGACCGGACGCCAAGCCGTTCCTCGACGGCCCCGGCCCCGATGCCGCGAGGGCATTCGAGATCTCTGCGTGGAGTTACGCGTCGCTCGCGCGCGCCGTGCTCCCGGTCATGAACGAGGGTGGCTCGATCGTCGGAATGGACTTCGATCCGCGCACCTCGATGCCGTACTACAACTGGATGGGTGTGGCCAAGGCTGCCCTCGAGTCGGTGAACCGTTACGTGGCACGGGAAGTGGGCGCAGCCAAGCGTATCCGCTCCAATCTTGTTGCCGCAGGGCCGATCAGGACTCTCGCCGCCAAGGCGATTGCGGGTACCGCAACCGGTGATGCGGCCAAGATGGACCAGCTGAACGTGTACTGGGACGGTGCTGCCCCGATCGGCTGGGATGTCAACGACCCCACTGTTGTCGCCAAGTCCATCGTTGCGCTCCTGTCGGATTGGCTGCCCGGCACCACCGGATCCATCGTGTACGTCGACGGTGGAGCGAGCCACAACACGTACCTGCCCGAAAACATGTGACGCCGCGGTGAGTGGAGTCCGACGTGGGCTCGCTCACCGTAGGTTTCGTCGACCGATTGTGCCCCTGCCGCAGCCCTGCTGCGGCAGGGGCACAATGGATTCATGACCACCCCTGGAGATTTCGACGCACTGTTGGTGCTCTCGTTCGGCGGACCGGAAAAGCCTGCCGACGTTCGCCCGTTTCTCGAGAACGTCACTCGCGGACGCGGTGTTCCGCCCGAGCGTCTCGACGCCGTCGTCGAGCACTACATGCATTTCGGGGGTGTCTCCCCGATCAACGAGCTCAATCGAAACATCATCTCTGCATTGCAGGCCGAATTCGATTCGGCTGGAATCGATCTGCCGATCTACTTCGGAAACCGCAACTGGCATCCGATGATCGAGGACACCGTGGCGACCATGAAGTCGGACGGAATCGGCAACGCCTTGGTGTTCCCGACGTCGGCATGGGGCGGCTACTCCGGGTGCAGGCAGTATCACGAGGACATCGCCCGAGCCCGCGACGCAGTGGGCGACGGTGCACCGCACCTGCTCAAGATCCGGCAGTACTACGACCACCCACTGATGGTCGACGCTTTCACCGATGCCGTCGCATCGGCGCGAGCCTCACTGCCCGAGCAGCACCGCGCCGGTGCACGCCTGGTGTTCACCGCGCACTCCATTCCCTCTGCCGCGGACGCCAATGCGGGCCCGCCCGAAGACGGCGGTCACCTCTACAGCCGTCAGGTAGCCGAGGCCTCGAGGCTCGTTGCGGCCGCGTCCGGTGTCGAGGACTACGACCTGGTGTGGCAGTCCCGATCGGGACCGCCACAGGTTCCGTGGCTGGACCCCGACATCTGTGACCATCTCGAAGCGCTCTCGGCTCGGTCGGTCGAGTCGGTGATCGTGTGTCCGATCGGATTCGTGTCCGACCATCTCGAGGTCGTGTGGGATCTGGACACCGAGGCCGAGGAGAAGGCTCGCGAACTCGGGATGGCCTTCGCCCGCGCTGGAACCCCCGGGTCGGATGTGCGTTTTTCCAAGATGATTCGCGAGCTCGTCGACGAGTACCGCCTCGGTGCCGACTGCCGCGGGCTCGGACGCGTGCCGGGCTACGGTTCGACGCTGGACGGAAATCGCTGCGCCGTCGGCTGCTGCGAGCAACCGACCCGGCCGGCTCGTCCTGCCGGGGCCGCTTCCCGATAGTCGCCGATCGAACGACCGACGGGAATCAAGCGGAGTGCATCCCCGCTTCGATGCTCGTCGCGACCGCGATGGTGCGGGCAGTACGGACAGCAGCCCACAGCGGCCGAACCAACTCCTCGCGCGCCGCAGCAGCTGTCGCGGTGGGGGCTTCCGACGGAGCAGACCCCGCCGCGACGGTCAGAATGGCCGCAACCCGGTCTGCCGATTCGAGTACCCGGAATGCCCTGTCCGACATCTCGGCGGGGTAGCGATGCCGGGCCGCGTCGGCGATCAGTGCGGCGATGCGGGCGCGTGGATCGGATTGCAGGGTTCGGGTGGGGAGCGACTGCATCTGGGCGAGAGCGTCCGCCGCGCCGCGAACGGCCTCGCGCATCTCGTATTCGGCCTCGCCCAAGCCTTGTTCCCGATGGCCGTGCTCGGGAACGACTATCGAATACACGGTCCAGCGCAACACATCCGGTCCCTCGACGATCGGCACCACTCCGATCCCGTGGTTGCCCGAGGCACCGACTATCACGGCCTGCCCGGCGTTCAGGGCGGCGCGCGAGAAGTCCGTGTTCGCCGGCAGTCCGCTGACTGCGCCTGGGGCAGGCAGAACGAGTCTGACCCGGTCGTCTCCGACTGCAGACCGCATCTCTGCCCCTGCGGTGGCCCTGATCGCCTGCAGCAGGCCTGCGATGCCCTCGACGTAACCGGGATGCTGCAGTCCGAAGCTCGCGGCCGCACCCGCATCGCCCGCACCCACCAGATGCATCGGAGCCCACTCGGACATGGCGTCGATGACGTCGTCCGGTGAGCTGGCACCAGCCAGCCAGGAACTGGCCCACAGGGCAAGACTCGCACTCGAAGAACACACGACTCACGAGCATAGGTCGGCGTGGCGAACCGTGCTCGGGACGCCGGTGTCGCTAGCGTTGACCGCCGTGAACGACATGTACGGCGGAGACATTCTCAAAGGGCACAGTCGGATGCGGAAGGTGCCGGCGCCGGAAGTTCCGGCCGAGCGCGGACTGGTCGTCGAAGACGCCGGAACCGGTTACTGCGGTGCGGTGGTCGGATTCGAGCGCACTTATGACGGAGACTTCGTCCGACTCGAGGACGGTGCCCGTACCACGCGTCTGTTCGCCCTGCGCGAAGCCGCGTTCCTGATCGACGGCCGTCGGGTGACTCTGGTCCGCCCGAAGCCCGCCGCTGCGACACCGCAGCAGACGCGCTCTGCCTCCGGGTCCACCAAAGTCGAGGGACTGCGGGCACGAACGGCCCGCGCGAGCCGGATCTGGGTCGAAGGGGTGCACGACGCGGCCCTCGTGGAAAGTGTGTGGGGCCACGATCTTCGAGTGGAGGGAGTGGTCGTCGAGCACCTGGAAGGTCTGGACAACCTGGGGGAGCGATTGGCTGATTTCGGTCCAGGCCCCGGCCGGCGCGTCGGAGTGTTGGTGGACCATTTGGTGACCGGCTCCAAGGAGTCGAAGTTGACGAGGTCGCTGGGCGAGCACGTGCTGGTCACCGGGCATCCGTTCATCGACGTCTGGGAGGCGGTCAAGCCTGCTGCTGTCGGTATCGATGTCTGGCCGAAGATCCCGCGGGGCGAGGATTGGAAGACCGGAATCTGCCGAGAGCTGGGGTGGGGGAGTCCGCGGGAGGGATGGCGTCGGGTGTATTCGTCGGTGTCGAGCTTTCGTGACCTCGAGGCACCGTTGATCGGAGCGGTCGAACAATTGGTCGACTTCGTGACCGAGTGAACGCTCTGTACTGCTGAACGCCCAGGTCAGGCCGTTCCGCAGGCTTCACTCCACCGCCGGATGTCCGATTCGTGATTGGATGGAGGCTGTGGCAGCGATCATTTGGCTCATAGCGGCAGTGGTGCTCGCCGGTGCCGAGGCACTGACGGGTGACTTCTTCCTTCTGATGATTGCCGGCGGTGCCCTGGGTACTGCCGGTGTCTCTGCTCTCACGGATTTCCCGGTGTGGGCCGATGCGATCGTCTTCGGTGTCCTCTCTCTGGCGCTGGTTCTCGGGTTGCGACCGATTCTGTTGCGGCGCTTCGCGAATCCGCCCGATACCCCGATGGGCATGGCGGCACTCACCGGCAAGAGTGCCGTGGTGCTCGAGCAGGTCACTGCGCACGAAGGCCAGATCAAGCTCGGTGGTGAGGTGTGGACCGCTCGTCCACTCGACGAGACCGAGGTCTATGCCCCGGGTACCACCGTGACCGTGATGGAAATAGACGGCGCTACCGCCGTCGTATGGAAGGGACCGTAGCCAGTGGAAGCACTCATCGCACTGGCTGTCATCGTCGTGTTCGTCGCGGTGCTGATGGCCAAGTCCATCTCGATCGTCCCGCAAGCCGAGGCAGCCGTGATCGAGCGACTCGGTCGCTACACGCGCACCGTGTCCGGTCAGCTCACGGTCCTCGTACCGTTCGTCGACCGCATTCGTGCCAAGGTCGACCTGCGCGAGCGGGTCGTGTCGTTTCCCCCGCAGCCGGTGATCACCAAGGACAACCTGACCGTGTCGATCGACACCGTCGTCTACTTCCAGGTGACCAATCCGCAATCGGCCGTGTACGAGATCAACAATTACATCGTCGGCGTCGAGCAGTTGACGACCACCACGCTGCGCAACGTCGTCGGTGGAATGACGCTGGAAGAGACGCTCACGTCGCGTGATTCGATCAACGGTCAACTCCGCGTCGTGCTGGACGAGGCGACCGGCCGATGGGGCCTGCGAGTGGCCCGAGTGGAGCTCAAGAGCATCGATCCGCCGCCCTCGATTCAGGAGTCGATGGAGAAGCAGATGAAGGCCGATCGCGAGAAGCGAGCGACCATCCTCACTGCCGAAGGACATCGTGAATCGGCGATCAAGACAGCCGAGGGTGACAAGCAGAGTCGAATTCTTGCAGCCGAGGGTGGCAAGCAGGCAGCGATTCTCACCGCCGAGGGTGAGCGGCAGTCGCGCATCCTGCGAGCGCAGGGTGACCGTGCCGCGAAGTACCTCGAAGCTCAGGGTCAGGCCAAGGCGATCGAGAAGGTGTTCGGTGCGATCAAGGCCGGCAAGCCCACGCCCGAGTTGCTCGCGTACCAGTACATGCAGACGCTGCCGCAGATGGCTCAGGGCGACGCCAACAAGGTGTGGATGATCCCGAGCGATTTCGGCGATGCGCTCAAGGGCTTCGCCAAGACACTCGGTGCTCCCGGCGAGGACGGGGTGTTCCGCTACGAGCCCAACGAGTCGGCGGGCAACGAGCCCAAGCCCGAGGACGACTCGGACGAGGTAGCCGAATGGTTCGAGACCAAGACCGATCCGGCGGTCGCCGAGGCGGTCAAGGCTGCAGAAGCAGTGGCGCGCAAGCCGGTCGACACGTCGTTGGCTGCGTCTCCGGAACTCTCGAAGGGCTTCGACGTCGGTGCCCTCTCGGCGTCGCCCGAGGCGGAGCCGGAACAGCGCTGAGATTTTCGGTGATCAGTTGAACAGGGCGGTTCCTACACCGGCAGCGGCCAGGGCCCACAGCACGCTGGCGAAGGTGCCGATGATGAACTGTTCGGAGGCATGGGATTCGCGCAGCTCGGGATAGCGCGCGAGTCCCTTGACTGCGAGCACGATGGCGATCCCTTCCGGCCAACCGGCGAGGATCGACACGGCAACGGCCACGCGTTCGAGGATGCCGATGGTCAGTCCACCACGAAGCGGCTCGACCGGATCGTCTCCGGTCGAGTCGCTTTGTCGTCGTGCGACGCGAAACACGGTGGGTACCATCGCTGTTCCGCCCAGGGCCGCAGCGAGGACGGTGAGGACCACTCCGATGGCGTGGCCGAGACCGTAGGCCGGTCCGGCCACCGTGGCCAGGATCGCCGCTGCCGCGAGCAGACTCGACGCGGCGGCGGTGGGCAACCATCGGCGAATTCCGGTGCCGGCGGGGATGGTGGCGGCGCCTGCGGTCAGTGCCAGTAGCACCAGGGTGGCAACGATCATGGCCGATGGCTTCCCGTCGTGTTCGCGGTGTCGAGCAATCGAGTCGCCAGGGTGCGGCCCGCGTTCTCCACCTGCCAGCCGGCGACGGAGAGTCGTTGCGACATAGCTTGTTTGCTGATCTTCAACCGCTCTGCCGCGTCGGTCTGCGACAACCCGTCCTCCATGAGTGCAACCGCTTCGCGGCCGTTGTCCGATCGGCGGCCGATCAGGAGGGCAACAAGGGTGAATGCCGTCTCCGCATCTTCGGCGGCAGTGGGCTCGGGGCCGGAGACGGCAAGCGCGGCGGGGGTTCCCTTGGCTCTGGTCACAGCGTCTCGAGCTGCCTCGAAAGCCGGACCACGTCCGGCTCGCGTGGTTTCCGGTAGTGGAAGCTCTACGGAACCGATGCCGATTCCTACGCTCCATTGTGGTGTGGATACCAGTTCGAGCGCGATGGAGACGACGGTGGCGGCGTCCTCGCACACGGCTTGGACTTCGTCTCCTGCCGTGCGATCGAAAGGACGGATCAGCCCGTGGTCGCGATACCGGTCGAGCAGTTCGGGCACCCGATCGATATCACGTCTACTTCGACGTTGGTCCACGGTCAGAACGAACATTGGACAAGGCTAGGTCGTTGATTTGGAATAGTCAAGCTTCAAGGCTTGATTTATCGGAGTCAAGGCTCCCGCCCTGCTGACTGCCGGCAGGAACACGCTCCGACTTCGAGCCGCGCGAGAGCCGCCAATCCACCACCAGGCCGCTCAGTCCGATCGCGATGCAGACCGCGGACAGCACCAGCAGCACCGGATGCGTCTCACCTCCGATGGCGCCGCCGATCACGACGATCCCGAGAGTGCCCGGCAGCATGCCGATCGCGGTCGCCACGGCGAACGGCACGAGACGCACCGCCGATACACCGCAGGCGTAGTTCACCAACGAGAACGGCACCGGGGCGATCAAACGCAGGGAGCCGACGGCGAGCCAGCCTCTCCGGCGAAGGCTGTCGTCGACCGAGTCCAGGGCCGAATGGGACATTCGAGCTGCCACGGCCTCGCGTCCGATCGCGCGGACCAGCAACAGAGCCAGGATTGCGCTGACCGTCGACGCTCCGATAGTGACGGCCAGGCCGGTCAGCGGCCCGAACAGAACTCCGGCACTGAGTGTGAACAGGGTTCTCGGGACCGGCGCGATGGTCACGATCGCGTGCACGGCGAAGAAAGCGAGCGGGAACGCAGGCCCGACGGCTGTTCCCCACCGGCGAATCTCTTCGACACTCGGATGGGGAGCGAACACGGCCACGAGGGCGAAGACGACGATCACCGCCACCAGCGCGATCAGTCGGAGGTCGCGCAGGTGCCGGGTCACGAGAGGCCAGCGTACCGGCGCAAGGTGACACCTTCGCCATCTCGGAGTTCGACGACCGAGCGGTACGACCGAACGTGAGGTGATCCTCACGATAACCTGCAATGAAGTGGGGTTAGCATCACTTCAAGTCGGGTGTAGAACTGCCCGCCGAACCGAGGGAGCAGCACACGTGTCCATCGCGTCGCACGAAGATGCCGCACGCAGTGCTCATGCGGCCTGGCAGAAGTCAGTGGCCGGTGTGTTGGCCAAATCTCGCAGGGTCGAGGTGGCCGATCTGCCCGCCGATCCCGAACATCTCCTCGATTCCACGACCTACGACGGGATCACGGTCTCCCCGTTGTACACAGCGTTCGACGAGCGACCGGAAGGTCCGCTACCGGGCCAGTTTCCGTACGTACGGGGTCGCGATCCCCATCGCGACGTCAATGCAGGCTGGAAGGTGTGCACTCGGCACGGCTCGACTGCCCGTGACGCAGCCGACGGTGACGCGTCCGTTCTCAACACCCAGATTCTCGACTCGCTGTCCAACGGCACCAGCGCCCTGTGGTTGGCGGTCGGCGGCCACGGCGTCGACCCGGCCGTGCTGCCGGAGGCTTTGCGCGGGGTGTTTCTCGAGCTCGCACCGCTGACGATCGATGCGCGCGAGGACGTATCCGCCGCGGCAGCCTCGTTGTTCTCGATTCTCGACTCGGCCGACATCGACGATCGCGCCGCAGTCGATATCCGACTCGGAGTGTCCACCCTCACTGCGCAGTTGGGGGGCACCGCGACGATCGAGATGACCGAGGCACTCGAGCTGGTCCACGAGTCGATCGGTCGCGCCGAGACCGTTCGCGCGATCACCGTCGACGGCACCGTCTTCCACAATCTCGGAGCCGGCGACGCGCAGGAACTCGGTGCGTCGATTGCCGCAGGCCTCGAGTACGTCCGCTCCATGACGAACGCAGGCGTCGGCATCACGGATGCTCTGCGCCAGATCGAATTCCGGTTCGCCGCCACCGACGATCAGTTTCAGACCATCGCCAAGTTCAGGGCCGCGCGCACACTGTGGGCGCGCGTTGCGCAGGTGTGCGGATCCCCGGACGCCGGTGATGCTCCACAGCATGCGGTGACCTCGGAAGCAATGATGTCTCAACGAGATCCGTGGGTGAACATGCTGCGCACCACACTCGCGTCCTTCGGTGCCGGGGTGGGCGGCGCGGATTCGGTGACGGTGCTGCCGTTCGATGCAGCGCTGAACGGCGGCGCGGCGGGGGTGTCGAAGACCTTCGCGGCCCGCATCGCCAGGAACACCCAATTGCTGCTGCTCGAAGAAGCCCATCTGGGACGGGTGCTGGATCCCGGCGCGGGGTCCTGGTACATCGAGGAGCTGACGGCCGCGGTCGCCGCGAAGGCCTGGGAGTTCTTCCAGACCGTCGAAGCGTCGGGTGGATTCCGCGCCGCCGTCGACGACGGTTCACTCGTGGCGGCGATCGAGAAGACCCGTGCAGAGCGCGATTCCGACATCGCCCACCGGCTCACCCCACTGACCGGTGTCAACGAATTTCCCAATCTGGCCGAGGCTCCACTGAGCCCCGAGCAGACCGCGCAGCAGGGCTCGGCGGTGCACCGGTACGGCAGAGCCTTCGAGGCGCTTCGGGATCGGTCGGATGCCTTTCTGGCCGAGCATGATTCGCGGCCCACCGTGCTCCTGATACCGCTGGGAAGCGTCGCCGAACACAACGTCCGAACGACGTTCGCGTCGAATCTGTTGGCATCGGGCGGGATCGAGGCCGTCAATCCAGGTCCACTGACTGTGGACGGAATCGCCGGATCGATCGGGACCTCTCGAGCCTCCGTCGCAGTGGTGTGCGGCACCGACAAGCGGTACGCCGACGAGGCGTCCACTGCCGTGGATGCAGCACGCGCCGCTGGTGTTTCGCGGGTTCTGCTCGCCGGACCCGAGAAGATCTTCGCCGGCATCGAGGGCACGTCGCGCCCCGATGGATTCCTGACCGCGAAGGTCGATGCCATCGCCGTGCTGACCGAACTTCTCGACACCCTGGGAGCCTCGAAGTGACGACCGACGAGAACCGAATCTCGCACACCATCGGCAGTTTCGCCGACGTGCCCCTGGTCGACCCCGACGAGCCGACGCCGTCGCCGCCGTCGGCCGAGGACGTCGCCGCTCATGTGGAGCAGGGTGCGAAGGCCAATTTCTACACTCCCGAGCAGGTGGTGTGGTCCACCCCCGAGGGTATCGACGTCAAGCCGGTGTTCACCGAGGCGGATCGTGACGCCGCGGAGGCCGAGGACTATCCGCTGCACAGCTATCCGGGTGCCCCGCCGTTCCTCCGCGGGCCGTATCCCACGATGTACGTCAACCAGCCGTGGACCATTCGTCAGTACGCCGGATTCTCCACCGCGGCCGAGTCCAACGCCTTCTACCGCCGCAACCTAGCGGCCGGCCAGAAAGGCCTGTCGGTGGCGTTCGACCTGGCCACCCACCGCGGGTACGACTCCGATCATCCGCGCGTGCAGGGTGACGTCGGAATGGCCGGTGTCGCAATCGATTCCATCTACGACATGCGTCAGCTGTTCGATGGCATCGACCTCGGTAGTGTCTCGGTGTCGATGACGATGAACGGAGCGGTGCTGCCGATCCTGGCGCTGTACGTCGCCGCCGCGGAGGAGCAGGGTGTCGGGCCGGAGAAGCTCGCCGGCACCATCCAGAACGACATCCTCAAAGAGTTCATGGTGCGCAACACCTACATCTATCCGCCGAAGCCGTCGATGCGCATCATCTCGGACATCTTCGCGTACACCAGCGAGAAGATGCCGAAGTACAACTCGATCTCCATCTCCGGTTACCACATCCAAGAAGCCGGTGCCACAGCCGATCTCGAACTGGCCTACACCCTCGCGGACGGTGTCGAGTACATCCGCGCCGGCCTCGATGCAGGTATGGACATCGATACGTTCGCACCGCGACTGTCGTTCTTCTGGGCCATCGGAATGAACTTCTTCATGGAGGTCGCCAAGCTCCGAGCCGGGCGCCTGCTGTGGGCCGAACTCGTCCAACAATTCGAGCCCAAGAGCGCCAAATCCCGTTCGCTGCGCACTCATTCGCAGACATCGGGTTGGTCGTTGACCGCACAGGACGTCTTCAACAACGTCGCGCGTACCTGCGTCGAAGCCATGGCCGCTACCCAGGGCCACACCCAGTCCCTACATACCAATGCGCTCGACGAAGCACTGGCGCTGCCGACGGACTTCTCGGCCCGCATCGCACGCAACACCCAGCTGCTCATCGCTCAGGAGTCCAACACCGTGCGCCCGATCGATCCGTGGGGCGGCTCGCATTACGTCGAATGGCTCACCCACCAACTCGCGAATCGGGCTCGGGCACATATCGCCGAGGTCGAGGAAGCGGGCGGTATGGCCCAGGCCATCGGCGAAGGAATTCCCAAGCTGCGCATCGAGGAGGCGGCGGCCCGCACCCAGGCTCGCATCGACTCCGGCCGACAGCCGCTGGTGGGCGTCAACAAGTACGTGCCCGACGAGCCCGACACCATCGAGGTGCTCAAGGTCGAGAACTCGAAGGTCCGCCGTGAGCAGATCGAGAAGCTCGAACGCCTTCGTGCCGAGCGCGACACGGCCGAAGTCGAGGCAGCACTGGCGAATCTGACCCGGGCCGCGGCCTCGGATCAGCCGGGAATGGAGAACAATCTGCTCGCTCTCGCCATCGCCGCCGCGCGCAAGATGGCCACCGTCGGCGAAATCTCCGATGCGCTCGAGAAGGTCTACGGGCGCCATCAGGCGGAAATCCGGACAATCAGTGGTGTGTACCGCGACGAGGCAGGTAAATCCGAGAACATCACCCGCGCCACCGGGCTGGTCGAGCAGTTCGCCGAGGACGAGGGCCGTCGGCCCCGTGTGCTGGTGTGCAAGATGGGTCAGGACGGGCACGACCGTGGCCAGAAGGTCATCGCAACGGCGTTCGCGGATATCGGCTTCGACGTCGACGTCGGCCCACTGTTCCAGACGCCGGAGGAGGTGGCCCGCCAGGCCGCCGACAACGACGTCCATGTGGTCGGCGTGTCGTCCCTGGCGGCAGGCCATCTGACACTGGTGCCCGCCTTGCGTCAGGCCTTGGCCGACGTCGGCCGCGGCGACATCATGATCGTCGTCGGTGGCGTCATCCCACCCGGCGATTTCGACGAGCTCTACGCGGCGGGCGCCGCGGCGATCTTCCCTCCGGGCACCGTTATCGCCGACGCCGCGATCGGGCTGGTGGAGAAGCTGTCCGTCGCGCTCGGGCACGCACCACGCGAGGCCAACGCCTGAGTATGGGTTCTCCGAACGACAACACGAGTTCCTCGACCGGTGCAGCGTCGCCGAGAGGCCGAACCATCGACATCGATGCGGTGGCCGAGTCGGTCCGAGCGAACGAGCGATCCGGCCTGGCGCGTGCCATCACGCTGGTCGAGTCGACTCGATCGGATCATCGAGATCTGGCGCAGCAACTGCTCCTTCGCGTGTTGCCCGACGCAGGTGGCTCTCACCGGGTCGGCATCACCGGAGTGCCGGGGGTCGGTAAATCGACGTTCATCGACGCGCTCGGTATGCGGTTGATCGAGAAGGGGCACCGGGTCGCGGTGCTGGCGGTCGATCCGTCGTCGACGCGGACCGGTGGTTCGATCCTGGGTGACAAGACCCGGATGTCGCGATTGGCGGTGCAGGAGAACGCGTACATTCGGCCGTCTCCGACGTCGGGAACCCTGGGCGGGGTCGCACGTGCGACCCGAGAGACCATCGTCCTGCTCGAAGCAGCCGGTTTCGACGTGATCCTGGTCGAGACGGTGGGCGTCGGACAGTCGGAGGTGACGGTGGCCAACATGGTCGACTGCTTCACGTTCCTCACGCTTGCGCGCACCGGAGATCAGTTGCAGGGCATCAAGAAGGGCGTTCTCGAACTCGCCGATCTGGTGGCCGTCAACAAGGCCGACGGCAAGCACGCGACCGACGCGAAGAACGCGGCGCGGGAGTTGGCGGGCGCGCTGCGGCTGATCTATCCGCACGATGCGATCTGGAAGCCCCCGGTGTTGACGATGAGTGCCATCGAGGGCACCGGGCTCGACGAGTACTGGGACACAGTGCTGCGCCATCAGCAAGTGCTCAGTGACGCAGGCGAATTCGCAGAGAAGCGTCGCAAGCAGCAGGTCGATTGGACGTGGACGATGGTCAACGATCAGCTGCTGCGCCGGCTGGCGCAGAATCCCTCCGTCAAGGCCATCCGTAGCGACGTCGAGGCCCGGGTGCGCGACGGTTCCCTGACCGCCGCGCTCGCGGCGCAGGAGCTACTCGACGCGTTCGATTCCTGAATCTGCGTCGGCCGCCGGCGTCGCGGGATAGAGCCGGGCGGCGAGAGCTCCGACACGATCGATCAGGCGGTCGAAGAACGCCTCCGGATCGGTGTGCGTCGCGATCGCGACGTTCGCGTCCCTGCCCCACATTCCGCGCCAGTCCGCGACTGTGGTTCCGCGCGTGAGGGTTCCGACGAGTTCGACGTCGACGGTCGCGTGTCGGTAGGTGGCGATATCCGCGTCCAGCGCGACAGCGGCCGCGAACGGATCGTGCATGTGCGCCAGGAATCCTTGATCGTGATCGCGATGAAATTCCATGTAGAACCGCACCGCGTCGGAGAAGTGCCGCACGATCGGATTCGACGCGGTCGACCGAACACCTGGTGCATCGTCGGGCGAGATCACCTCGCCCGGAGAGCTTCCGGCCCGATCGGCAAGCCGCCGGACGTGTTCCGGCGTCATCTCGATGGTCTCGGTGATGTCGAGCGCACAGACGATGGGGCGGCGCTCTGCAGGTAGTCCGGAGAAGGCTGCGAACACCTCCGCGGCTGCCTCCGGGTCCACCGCGATGTTCCATTCGCTGGTAGGTGTGGTGTTGCCCTGGTGTTGGAAGGCTCCGCCCATCAGCACCAGACGCTTCAACAGTCGAGGAAGCTCGGGGTCACGCCGGATCGCCAGCGCGAGATTGGTCAGTGGACCGGTGACGAGACCGGTGATCTCGCCCGGACGCGACCGGACCAGCTCGATCCACATCGTGGTGGCGTCTCGCTCCGACAGCGACCGCGACGAGACCGGTAGTTCCGCGTAGCCGATGCCCTGCGGCCCATGAGTGTCCTCGGTGGTCATCAGTGGTGCCACGAGCGGCACCTGCGCACCGAGGGAAACCTCGACATCACTCGCGCGGCACAGGTCGAGCCAGGCCAGATTGTTCGCCGCCACTTGGTTCACCGGCACATTGCCCGCGGTGGATGCGATACCGAGGATCTCGGCATCCTCGCTGGCGAGCAGATAGAGCAGGGCGAGCGAGTCGTCGATCCCGGTGTCGACGTCGACGATCAGTGGCGCCGTCATGCGGCCACCTGCGTGGTCGGGGTGTGGCGAACCGGAAAATTGACCGAACGTGCGATGAAGCACTTCGACGACGCGGATGCGTGCAGTTTCTCGGCGCGGGCCACCATCGACGGGTCGGCCACACTCACGACCGGGGCCAGGGTGACTTCGACGAACTGCCCGGACCCATCGGATTGCTCGGTCATCACCCCGGTGGGGGAGTCGACGTAGCCGGTGACGGTCACGCCCGACGCGGCGGCCAGTCCGAGGTACCAGAGCATGTGGCAACTCGACAGCGAGGCCACGAGGAGCTCCTCGGGATTCCAGCGCTCTGCATCTCCGCGGAAGCTGGGATCGGAACTTGCAGCGAGGTCGGGTTTCCCTGGAGCCGAGACAACGTGGTCGCGGTCGTAGCAGGAGGCGCCCGAGGTGCCCTCGCCGCGGTTGCCCGTCCAGTTCACTGTGAGTCCGTAGTTGTGGTTCGGCACGAGACCATCGTGCCAGTACCGGGCCGAGGGGCGACGGTCCACCTGGTCCCTCGATGTCCGGATCGACCGTATTGCCCCAATTGTCAAGGGGGCCAGGCAAAACGGATCTTTCGACCACCGACCTGGTGAAACCTGGACCGATGTCGCCTTTTGTCGTGTTCGTTGTTTGATCTGCGGTCATTCCCCTGGCTAACGTTGCAGCAATGACGGTTGCGCAAGGTCCAGAATCTCCCGAGTCGTCACCCCGACAATCGCGATGGGGACATCGGCATGTCCAACTCCTCCGACGGGACGCGTTCTCCCATCGGATGCGGAGAAAGCCGGCGCTGTCGGAGGAGAGCATCACCGTCGTCGATCAACCGATGCTCAAACGCGCGGTGTCGGCTGCGGCCCTCGGCAACACGATGGAGTGGTTCGACTTCGGTGTCTACGGCTACCTGGCGGCGACGCTGGGCAAGGTGTTCTACCCCGACGCCACGCCCGCGGTTCAGCTCATCTCGACGTTCGCCACGTTCGCCGCAGCATTCGTGGTTCGGCCACTGGGCGGCCTGTTCTTCGGCCCGTTGGGGGACCGAATCGGTCGGCAGAAGGTGCTCGCCGCCACGATGATCATGATGGCCATCGGGACCCTGGCCGTCGGACTCATCCCCAGCTACGCGACCATCGGAATCTGGGCACCGATCCTCCTTCTCGTCGCACGCTTGGTTCAAGGCTTCTCCACCGGCGGTGAGTACGGCGGTGCCACGACCTTCATCGCCGAGTACTCCCCGGACAAACGGCGTGGCTTCCTCGGTAGTTGGCTCGACTTCGGCACCTTCGTCGGATACGCGATGGGCTCCGGCCTGGTGACGATCCTCAACGCGGTGCTGGGCGAGGCCTCGATGGTCGAATGGGGCTGGCGCATACCGTTCTTCGTTGCCGGCCCGATGGGGCTCATCGGGCTGTATCTACGTCTCAAGCTCGAGGACACTCCCGCATTCCGTAAGCAACTCGACGAACACGACAGCAAGGTGAAAGCGCAGGAGAGTGCACGGAGGTCGGTGGGAAAGATCTTCACCGATCACTGGCGAGCTCTGCTGATCTGCATGGGAATCGTGCTGTTGTACAACGTGACCAATTACATGGTGACGTCGTATCTTCCGACGTACTTCACCGAAGTTGTCGGACGTAGTCAGCTCAGTGCCGACTTGCTCGTACTTTCGGCGATGATCGTCGTGGTGAGCATCATCGTGCTCGTGGGCAGACTCACCGACAGGATCGGCCGCAAGCCGGTATTCGTGTTCGGTGCCGTCGGACAGATCGTTCTGGCCGTACCGTGCTTTCTTCTGCTACGTGGCAGCGGATGGGTCGGGCCGCTGATCGCGTGCCTCCTGCTCGGCCTCGTACTGGCGTGTTTCGCGGCACCGAGCGCATCGACGCTACCTGCCCTGTTTCCCACCCGGATTCGCTACGCCGCGCTCTCGATCGGGTTCAATCTGTCGGTCTCCATCTTCGGCGGAACGACGCCCCTGGTCACGTCGGCCCTGGTCAGTGCAACCGGCAGTCCGATGATTCCTGCCTACTACCTCATCGTGAGCGGCGTCATCGGACTCATCGCAGTCGGTTTCCTGCGCGAATCCGCCACGCAACCGCTCGACGGGTCTCCGCCGCAGGTGGATTCGACGGAGGAAGCCAAGGAGCTCTACACCGAGGCATCGGCTTTGGCCGGACGACCCTGACGAGAACCTGGCCCTGACGAGACAGATGGCACGTCACAACCAGAGCGCCTCGTCGGCTCCCCATGGGCGTGCTGGAAACGGGTAGTCGGCGTAGTCGTCGAACACCGGACGCGCTGCTGTGACGCGACCGTTCGTGACCACACAGTCCGGTGTCGGGGTCTCGGCCGGACCGTGATCGGGATCCCGTCCGGGTGATTCGAGCAACCAGGCGGCCGTCCCGGCCAGGGACACTTCGACGGTGGCGGCCGACCCGAATCCGGATGCACAATCGGCCAGCTCCGAGGCTATTCCAGCAGCGAGCAGGTACCCGCTCGCGTGGTCCAGCGCCTGGGCCGGCAGGCGCCCGAGTTCTCCACCACTACCTTCGAGTACCGAGATGCCGGTGGCAGCCTGGACGAGACTGTCGAAGCCACGCCGTCCCGACCATGGTCCGCGAGTACCCCAGGCACTGACCCGTCCGTGCAGGACTTCCGCTCGGTGTTCGAGTCCGAAGCGCTCGAGAGCGCCCGGGCGGTACCCGGTAACCAGGACATCGGCGAATTCGAGCAGTCGGTTCATCACGGCACGTCCTTCATGCGTGCTCATGTCCACCGTCGCCGAACGCTTCCCCTGCCCATTTTCCCTGTGCTGCCAGGTGATTTCGGGGCGGTGGGGCGGATCGACGCGAAGCACCTCGGCACCGAACAGGGCGAGCGCGCGGGTGGCCACCGGTCCGGCGATGACGCGGGTCAGGTCCAGTACCCGCACTCCGGCCAGCGGAGCAGCCGTGGTCCCTCGGAATTCGGGAACTCGATACGCGGCAGAGCCCGTGTCGTCCGAACGCGCGATCACCGGACCTGGCCCGGCCGCAGTTCCTGCAGGCTCAGCGGACCACTGGTCTTCGGTGCGGACCTGCACTGCCAGAGCGCCGTTCTGTGCGCACGACCATTCGAGCTCTGCAGCGGCGATACCCGCCACCCGCACCGCGAATTCATCTGTGCCGCAACCTTCGTCGAGACCGACTGTCTCGAGTAGCGCGGTCCGGTGGTGCGGATAGTTCGCGTGAGTTCTCACCCAGCCGTCGGACGCGCGGAAGAAGCCGGACAGATCTGCGAACGGCTGTACCGGTGCGCCGTCGAGGCGCAGCATCGAGTCACCCATGAACGATGCCGCTATCCGCTCCGCCGACGCGGTCGGGCCCGCGCCGGTGGGGGACGGTCCGAGAACACCCCGCAGCCTGCCGACTGCGGTACCGAGGGCGCCGACCGACTCGGCAGCGATGGTCGCCACCGGCAGTGTCGCTGCGAGCCATGCACTCACGGGGGCAGGCCCCGTGCCGATGGGACTGCTGTTCCCGACATCAGTTCCGCTTGGCCCAGATCTCCATCCCGGCCGCGTTGAGACGGTCGATGAGAACGTCGCCGATCGCGGTGGCCGGAGTCAGAACGCCACTGGCCTTCGGCAATGCATCGCCACCGAGCACCAGCGCCAGCGCCGATTCCCCGAGCATCACCGCGGTTGCCTTGTAGCCGGGGTCGCCCGACGCCTTGATCCGGGCCCGGTAGCGAGCACCCGAGGTGGTGAGGGTGTACAGGTCGACGGTGAAATGGCCCTTCTCGCGGGCCTTCTCGCTTGGACCGGTTCCTGGCTTGGGCAGGATGCGGTCGAGGACCTTACCCGGCAATACCGTCATGGCCGACACTCCGACGAACAGCCCTGCCGAGAGCGCTCCGGCGAGTACCGGACTGGCGAACGACGACCCGACGCTCATCACTTCGCTGTAGCGGAACTGTTTGCCGTACGCCCAATCACGAAGTGCATTGCTGCGCCGGACGACGCGTGTGTTGTACGAGGCCATCACGAACGGTGCCTTCCATCCGCGCAGGCTCGGGTCGATCTTCTTACCGTCGATCAGGACGGTGTCGAGTTGACGGCCGAGCTGCGGCTCCAGGCCTCGGTCCGGGCTGAGTGAGTACGGTCGAGCGGCGATCCGTCGTGCCCGCTTGTCCTTCTTCATCGCCTCGATCTGTCCTCGCAGCGAGTCGATGGTGCCGCCGCTGACTCCACCGGACATCGAGGTGACCACCAGCGTCGTGTCGGTGAGTTCGCCTGCGTTGTCGGCCGTGACGGCCTCGTACAGGGCATGTACTCCGATGTCGGACGGAACGGAATCGAATCCACACGAGTGGACGATCCGTGCTCCGGTGCGCTGAGCGATCTCGTGATTGGCGTCGATGCTCTCGCGGGCGAACAGGACCTCGCCGGTGAGGTCGACGTAGTCCGTGCCGGCTTCGGCGCAGGCAGTTGCCAGGGCCAAACCGTACTTCGCGTAGGGGCCGACCGTGGTGATGACGACCTTGGTGGACCGGGCCATGGCGTCCAGCGACGCGATATCGGTGGCGTCGGCTTCCAGTGCGGACCAGTGTGCGGCCTTCGGTCCGAGTTCCTTCTGCGCAGCATGTACCCGTGCGGTCGAACGACCGGCCAGAGCGATGCGTGTGCCGGCCGGAGCGTGCTCGGCAAGGTACTTCGCCGTCAGTTTCCCGACGAAGCCGGTGGCTCCGTAGACGACGATGTCGTAGGTGCGATCGGGGCCGATGGTCGAGTCCGAAGCAGGCGAGTTCATAGCAGCGACACTAACGCGGTTGCCTCACCGAGTCGAAGCGCCGTCAGTTGGTCCAGGTGTGTACGGGCTCTCCGGAGTTCATCTGCGTGACGTAGTCGCCCAGCATTCCGGCGAGAGCTCGATCCCGCTTGTCGCCTGCACGTTCGCGGGCGACGACCGAGTTTCGTTGCCAGACCGACCCGGACTGCTTTGCCAGGCAACGGGCCTCGATCACGCCGAGGTACCGGTCGCGCACGGCCGTGTCCACTCCGTAGGCGGCCAATCCGGCATCGGCCATCGGCAGCAGCCGACGCAACACCAGTTCTTGCGGACTCACCCAGCCGACCTCGGGCCAGTACAGCATCGAATCGAAGCCGCCGCGTGCGGCGGAGTGCACGTTCTCCTCCGCAGCGTCGAACGACATCTGCGACCACAACGGTCGATCGGCATCCGCCAGTGCTCGCACCGTGCCGTAGTAGAACGCGGCATCGGCGAGGGTATCCACCACCGACGGTCCGGCCGGGAGGACGCGGTTCTCGAGCCGGATGTGGTGACCGTCGCCGGACCGGTCGTAGATCGGACGATTCCACCGGTAGACGGTTCCGTTGTGCATGCGCAGCTCGGAAAGCGACGGCGTCTTTCCCTCGGCCAGAGCTGCCTTGGGGTCCTCGTCGCTGCACACGGGCAGCAACGCCGGAAAGTAGCGGGAATTCTCCTCGAACAGATCGAAGATCGACGTGATCCATCGTTCGCCGAACCACACCCGTGGCCGCACACCTTGATTCTTCAGCTCCTGGGGGCGGGTATCGGTGGCCTGCTCGAACAGCGGAATGCGAGTTTCGTGCCACAGCGCGCGGCCGGCGAAGAACGGCGAGTTGGCGGCAAGGGCCACCTGAACTCCCGAGAGTGCTTGCGCCGCATTCCAATACGACGCGAACTCGTCGGGCGCGACCTGCAGATGCAACTGAACGGAGGTGCACGCAGCCTCGGGAAGGATGGTGTCGGTGACGATGTCCAAGTCCTCGGTAGCGGCGGCACCGGGCAGTCGAACACCACCGATCTTCAGTTCGATGTCCTCGCCGCGAGCGGCGAATATCTGTTGGTTGAGCAGGTCGTAGCGAGGATTGGCCGACAGCCAGCGGTGCTGAAAGTGTTCTTCGTCCAAGGTCGGGAGCATGCCGATCATGGCGAGACGACTACCCGAGGTGCGGGCGCGTTCGTCCGCTGCGTTCAGCGAGCGCCGCAGGTCCTCTTCCAGTTCTGCGATGGAGGCACCACGCAACGGCCGAGGATCGACGTTGATCTCGATGTTGAACTGGCCGAGTTCGGTTTGGTAGTCGGGGTCGGCGATGGCGTCGAGCACGGCGGCGTTGGCCATCGAAGGTGCCATGTCGTCGTCGACGAGATTGAGCTCGATCTCCATGCCGATCTGCGGCTCACCGACGTGGAAGGTCTCGTCGGCCAGCATGATTGCCAAGGCGTCGAGACAGTCCTGAACTTTCTGACGAAACTCGTGTCGATCCTGCCTGGTGAACTTGCGACGCTCGACGTCCTCGCCCATGGTGACCGCCTATCGGTGCGTGAAGAAGGGCCGATCGCTCACACGTAACGGCTTTTCGAGTATCGCAGCCCGTCTTCGCCCTGGGGCACGCACACCGAAATTACTCCACAGTCGAAGGCGGACATCACCACGGTGACGGTTGGTAGTCCTTGAGGAAGGAGCCGTACAGATCGTTTCCGAGCTCTCCCTGCACGATCGGGTCGTACACCCGAGCCGCACCGTCCACCAGGTCGAGCGGAGCGTGGAATCCCTCGTCGGCCAGCCGCATCTTGGTGGGGTGCGGGCGCTCGTCGGTGATCCAGCCGGTGTCGACGGCGGTCATCAGAATCCCGCTCTCGAGCATCTCCTTCGCGCTGGTTCGCGTCAGCATGTTCAGCGCGGCCTTGGCCATGTTGGTGTGGGGATGGCCCGGTCCCTTGTATGCGCGGCCGAACTGGCCCTCCATCGCCGAGACGTTGACGACGTACTTGCGTCGCGCATCCGAGGCTTCCATTGCCGGACGCAGACGCGACACGAGAATGAACGGGGCAACGGAATTGCACAGCTGCACTTCGAGCAACTCGACCGGGTCGACCTGCTCGACGGTGTGGATCCAGCTGTTCGTCTCGGCCAGGTCGGGCACCAGACCGCCTGCGTCGATAGCGAGCCCACTCTCGATTCGCTCGGCCGTCACCGAGCCCGCGACCATGGCGAGCGAGGCCACGTCGTCTGCACTCAGCACTGCGGCCGGCTGCCCGCCGAGCGCCGTTGCCGGCAGCGAACTCGCGAGCGACGCGGGGTGGGCATCACTGGTCTTGCCGAACGTGATGCGCTCCGGGCCCGCCCCGTCGGCCAAGGCGGCCGGCAGAGGCTCGGCCTCGGCGTCGGCCAGTGCGCTGTACGAACCGGGGGAGCGCTTGACGGTCTGTGCGGCATTGTTGATCAGAATGTCCAGCGGTCCCTCCGCAGCAACCGAATCGGCAAGGGCCACAACCTGAGCCGGATCACGCAAATCGATCCCGACGACGCGAAGACGATGCAGCCACTGGTCGCTGTCGTCCATCGCAGCGAATCGCCGAACCGCATCATTGGGGAAGCGGGTGGTGATGGTCGTGTGTGCACCGTCCCGAAGCAGTCGAAGCGCGATGTACATCCCGATCTTCGCCCGACCTCCGGTCAACAACGCGCGTCGTCCGGACAGGTCCGTCCGCGCGTTGCGCTTACCGCGATTGAGCGCCGCGCACTCCGGGCACAGCTGGTGGTAGAACGAGTCGACATCGGTGTAGCGCTGCTTGCAGATGTAGCAGGGGCGAGCCTTGATCAGCGTGCCCGCGATGTCGCCCTCGGCGCGCGAGGTGAGCGAAAGACCCGCAGTCTCGTCGTCGATGCGGTCCGGTGATCCGGTTGCGGTTGCAGCGACGACGGCACGGTCGGCGGCATTGACGGCATTACGTGCGGCGACGCGTCGGGCACGCTTGAGATCTTTGAACATGGCACCGGAGGCACGTTGAACGGCAATGGAATCAGGATGATTCTTGTCCAATTCGGCGGCCTGCTGCAGCACCCGTAGGCACGTCTCCAGATCGGTGGGGTCGATCGAGTCCATCGTCAATCTCCTAGCATCTGCCCGGTCGAGCCGAACGAGGCGAGTGGAGAACGAAAAAGACCCCGATTCCGAAGAATCAGGGTCCGTTTCGTCTGTCTCAACTCAGATCTTTGAAAATCTTTGTCTGCCTACATCTTTCAGACGGTGTCCGAGGGGGGACTTGAACCCCCACGTCCGTTAATAGGACACTAGCACCTCAAGCTAGCGCGTCTGCCATTCCGCCACTCGGACCAGCGCGACTCGTGTCGCACGTTTCAACCTTGCTTTCACAACCGGCCGCTGTGCGCTGCGTTAGATTATCCGACGGGTTCCCGATAACCCAAATCCGCACGTCAGTTCATGTCCGAAGGCGTTCGCCGGTGGTGCCCACAGCGGATTCTGGTGGTAGGAACAACGGTGTGCCCAACGAAGTGAGCAACCCCGGACATCGCACCACCGACAACCCCACCGTCGCCCTCGACGAAGTCGTGGATCTGGTCAGTTCCCTCATTCGATTCGATACGTCGAACACAGGAGAACTCGAGACCACGGTCGGCGAGAAGGAATGCGCCGAGTGGGTGGCGAGCAAGCTCGAGGAGGTGGGGTACGAGACCGAGTACGTCGAATCCGGCGCTCCCGGCCGTGGCAACGTGTTCGCCTGGCTGCGCGGAGCGGACTCCTCGCGCGGTGCCCTACTGGTCCACGGCCACCTGGACGTCGTACCGGCCGAGCCGGCCGACTGGAGCGTGCACCCGTTCTCCGGCGCCGTCGAGGACGGGTACGTGTGGGGTCGTGGTGCGGTCGACATGAAGGACATGGTCGGTATGGCCCTTGCGCTGGCCCGGCAATTCAAATCGAACGGAACCGTGCCGCCGCGCGACATCCTCTTCGCGTTCCTCGCCGACGAGGAGGCGGGTGGCAAGTACGGATCGCATTGGCTGGTCGACAATCGACCCGACCTGTTCGAGGGCGTCACCGAGGCAGTCGGCGAAGTCGGCGGGTTCTCGCTGACCGTCGCTCGCCCGGACGGCACCGAGAAGCGGCTCTACATGGTCGAGACGGCGGAGAAGAGCCTGGCGTGGATGCGGCTCACCGCCAAGGCCCGCGCCGGCCACGGATCGTTCCTGCACGACGACAACGCCGTGACGTACCTGGCCGAGGCCGTCGCCAAACTCGGCAATCACACGTTTCCGTTGGTCCTCACCGAATCGGTGTCCCAGTTCCTGCACGCGGTCTCCGAGGAGTCCGGCCTCGACTTCGACCCCACCTCGCCGGATATCGACGGCACCCTGCTCAAACTCGGCAGCATCGCGCGCATCGTGGGAGCGACTCTGCGTGACACCGCGAACCCCACGATGCTCTCGGCCGGATACAAGGCCAACGTGATTCCGCAGACCGCGACTGCGGTAGTGGATTGCCGGGTGCTGCCCGGGCGGCAGGCGGCCTTCGAGAAGGAGGTCGACGAATTGATCGGCCCCAACGTCGAACGGGAATGGATCACCAAGCTCGAACCCTACGAGACCACCTTCGACGGTGACCTCGTCGACGCGATGAACGAGGCCGTCCTCGCGCACGATCCGAACGGCCGAACTGTTCCGTACATGCTGTCCGGGGGTACCGATGCAAAGGCGTTCGCGCGCATCGGCATTCGCTGCTTCGGCTTCGCTCCGTTGAAGCTGCCACCGGAGCTGGATTTCGCGGCGTTGTTTCACGGCATCGACGAACGAGTACCCGTGAAGTCGTTGGAGTTCGGTACACAGGTACTGGAACACTTCTTGATGCACAGCTGACACGAAAGGAACCATCGTGGCGTACAACCCATACGACTCGCTTCCGGACCTACCGTCCTTCGAGTTGACGTCCGAGGACGTCGAGGACGGCCAGGCGTTGGCCGCTCAGCAGGTCAGCGGAATCATGGGAGCCGGTGGGCACGACAACTCTCCGCAGCTGTCCTGGTCCGGCTTCCCCGAGGGAACCAAGAGCTTCGCTGTCACCGTCTACGATCCCGACGCTCCCACTGCGTCCGGATTCTGGCACTGGGCAGTGGCGAACATCCCCGTCGAGACGACGTCACTGGTGTCGGGCGCAGGCGACGACGGCGGCACCGGAGTGCCCAGCACCGCGGTGACGCTGAAGAACGACGCGGGCCTGTTCCGCTACATCGGAGCGGCTCCGCCGGCGGGTCACGGACCGCACCGGTACTTCATCGCCGTCCATGCGGTGGACGTCGAGCGACTCGAAGTGGACGAGACGGCCACCCCGGCCTACCTCGGCTTCAATTTGTTCTCGCACGCCATCGGCCGTGCGGTCATCACCGGCACGTACGAGGCCTGACCTCGGCCCTGTCGTGCGCGTTTTGCGTAGCTCCAGCTACGCAAAACGCGCACAAGGGGATCAGGGCCTGTTCGCCGAACCCACGGCGTCGGCGATCGTGGCGAACCCGTTCTGTTCCAGGCGCGCCGACAGTCCCCGGTGAATGCCCTTGATCCACAGCGGGCCGCCGTAGATGAACCCCGTATAGCCCTGCACCAGGGAAGCGCCTGCGGTGATCCGCTCCCAGGCCTGCGCCTCGGTCTCGATTCCCCCGACCGAGATCAACGTCAGCTGCGTACCCACTCGGCGGTAGAGACGACGCAGCACCTCGAGTGACCGCTCTGCCAGCGGTGCGCCGGACAGGCCTCCAGCTCCCATTCCGGCAACCATTTCCGCATCGCTGCGCAGGCCTGCGCGCGAGATCGTCGTATTGGTGGCCACGATGCCGTCGAGACCGAGTTCGACGGCTAGGTCGGCCACGGCGTCGATATCCTCGTCGGAGAGGTCAGGGGCAATCTTGACCAGCACCGGCACGGACACCACCGACTGCACCGCCGCCAGGATCGGTCGCAGTGATTCGACGGCCTGCAGGTCACGGAGCCCCGGGGTGTTGGGAGAGCTCACGTTGACCACGACGAAATCCGCCAGCGGCCCCAGCGAACGAGCGCTGGCGGTGTAGTCCGCAGCAGCATCGGCGGGTTCCACGATCTTCGTCTTGCCGATGTTGGCACCGATCGGGATGCGGGTGCGCCTCGAGCGCAATCGCTGAGCGGCATGTTCTGCACCGTGGTTGTTGAAACCCATGCGGTTGACGATGGCGCGATCGAGGGGCAACCGAAACAGTCGAGGGGTCGGATTACCGGGCTGGCCCTGCGCTGTCACGGTGCCGATCTCGGCGAACCCGAATCCGATGGGTTCCCAGGAATCGATGCCGTCGGCGTTCTTGTCGAAGCCGGCCGCGAGACCGAGCGGAGCTGGGAAGTCGACGCCGAACACCGTCGAGCGCAGGCGCGGGTCGTCGGCCACGAACAACTTCCCGGCCAGATGGCGCAGCGGCGGTACGACAGCCACCGCGCGGAGTACACCGAACGCCAGGTGGTGAATCCGTTCCGGTGGCACGAGGAACATCAGGCGCAACAGCGCGCGGTACAGACGGTCTCCCACGGTCTTCTTTCCGATCGATCCGGCTCGGTAGACATGTTGAGGTCGAACTTCCACTGCGGTCGAACAGTACTGCTGTGACGATCAGATCCCGGGCTCCGGGATGTGATGCGCAGTCTTCTTCCGCTTGAGCAGAACACGCCGGCTGCCGTCGGTATACAGCCGAACCCGCGACAGTTCCCAGCCGCCGAACTCCGCTTGGATCGCCAGCCTCATCGACGCCGTGACCCGAGTGACGTCCGGGGGCAGCCGCAGCGGCACGTACTCCCAATCGTCGGATGGGGACACTTCCCATCCGATGGGCATCTTGGCTCGGCCCGGTGTCGAACTCTCGTGTGCGTTCACGTGCCTCCTTGACGACCCGCGGAAGGGATGCGTTGCAGCCCGTCGCCGGTTGCCGATCCGATGTACAGGTCGCCGGTGTTGTCGTCGACGGCAATCGAGTCAGGCTGCCGCACGGTGGCCAACCGCTCGGTCTCGACGGGAATTCCGGTATCGAGTGTGTATCCGACCACTTCGTTGAGGGCGGGCAGTGTCACCCACGCGACGCCGGACTGTTCATCGTAGGCGATAGCCCAGGGCTTCGACCCGACCGGAAACCGTTGCCGCATGAGCAGGTCGTGCGAGGTGAAGACGAGCAACTCCGTGCCGGTCGAATCGGTGACCAGAAGCCGCCCGAATTCGTCGCTGGTCATTTCCGCAGCACCTTCGCCGGCCCGCAGGGCCACTCCGAGGGTGCCGTCGTCCAGATTCAGATCGGTCACCGACGTCTGTCTGCGATCGAGAACCGAGACGCCCTTCGGCGTACTGGCCAGCGCATCGGCAGAGGTGACACTGCCCCCGGAGACCGTCCGGGTCACCTGTCCGCTCGCGTCCAGGACGCGGATCGTGCCGGTGTCGTCGCCGACGGCAGTGGTGCCGTCGGGCAGGTCGGCAGCCGACAGGGCATTCGATTCGACGGCCAGATCGGTGCGCTGCCCGTCAGCGACGTCGATCCTTGCCACCGAACCGTTCAGGGGAACCAGGACGGTCGAATCCCGACCGGCAACCAGTTCTGCTCCGACAGAGCCCAGGTCGATCACACGCGTCTGCGCCGCCGCGTCGGTGCCGACCAGACTCACCGAAGTCGATGAGTCGGTCAGCGCAACGAGCGTCCGGGTGACAGGATCGAAGGTGAGCGCGCTGACGGGCGCAAAGTCGGTGACGATTCCGGCAGGAGTCACAGCCGTTGCGGGGGATTGGGCCGGTGGCTGCGGTTCGACCGATATCTCGTCGGAATTCTCGTCGTCGCTCGAACACCCGCTCACCGACAACACTGTGACCACGGCGAGTGCGGATGCAACTGCCGCTCGAACCGTACGAGCCGACGGTGTTCGCATGGAACCGAACCTACTTCCTTGGTGGCACTGCCCTGTTGTGGCGATGCCACATCTGTACCAGCGTGCGACGATCCCGGTGAAATCGACCGTGCCGGATCGGGTGTCCCCGGCCGTGCCGGGCGAGGCGGTAGCGTGATCGTCCGAGGTGAGTGCACGACATGGGAGTGGACGTGGAATCCGAAGAAGCACACTTCGTCGTCGAAGAAGTGAATGCCGGAACGCATGCGAACGGTTTCGGGCACACCGACGACGGTCGGGCGTTCGCGTTCAGAGTGCACCGCAGCACGCTGTACGTGGAGATCTACCGAGCCGACGTACGATCCCCGGTGCCGGATCGGTCCGAGGTCGAAGCGGTTTCCGAACACTCGGTCACCGAGATCGATCTGACCGACGAACGCAGCATCATCGGCGTCGTGCGTGACGCGGTCGCACATGCACAGCAGCTGTCCGATGCGTCACAGCGAGACACGACGGCAGTCCGAGCCTTCTTCAATCGTGTCAACTCCGTGCTCGAGGGTTTCTGACTCGGCGGGGAACGACGAGTTGTTCACCGGTGTCGGGGTGATCGAAGACGTCGACGGGGTGTCCGTACACGCGAGCGAGCAGCTCCGAGGTCAGCACCTGTCGCGGCGGACCAACGGCAACGAGTGAACCCGAGTCGAGTATCGCAACGCGATCGGCGTACGCCGCTGCGAGACCCAGATCGTGCAACACGACGACGACGGCGCGGCCCGCGGCTGCGAGGGAGCGCACCACAGCCATGACGGACTCCTGATGTCCGAGGTCGAGCGCAGCGGTGGGCTCGTCGAGCATGATCGTCGCGGTGTCCTGCGCGATCACCCGTGCCAGCGCAACCCGAGCCTGTTCACCCCCGGACAACGACGCGAACGGCCGACGTGCAAAGCCCGAGACGTCGCATGCAGCCATCGCGGATCGGACCCGAAGATCGTCGTTGCGTGCCTCGGCCGTTCCCACCCAGGGGGCACGGCCCATCCGGACTATCTGTTCGGCCGTGAACGCGAATCCGACAGTGTGGTGCTGCGGCAGCACCGCGCGTCTTCTGGCCAGATCGAGGGACCGGTACGGCTGGGTTCCGAGTGGGGTCGGTGATTGCGACGCCACCACCACCGATCCGGTACCGGGCTCGGTGTCACCCGACAGGACGGAGAGCAGCGTCGACTTTCCCGCGCCGTTGGGTCCTACGAGCGCCAGAATCTCGCCGGCGACGACGTCGAGGTGGACGTCGTCGAGCACCGTTCTCTCGCCCAGCTGCGCGCTGACTCCGCGAGCGACGATCGTGTTCGAGCCCGGCGTCGGGGCAGTAGGGATGTCGTTGCGAACCCGGCCGAATCGCCGCATCATGCCCAACCGCCTTGCCGAGCGCGAGTGCGACGAAGCAGCCAGAAGAAGAACGGCGCCCCGGCCAGGGAGGTCACCATGCCAAGGGGGAGGTCGACGTTCGCGACGAGGGTGCGCGTGACGAGGTCGGCAGCGAGCAACACGATGGCTCCCGCGAGCGCGCTGGCCGGAATGAGGACGCGATGCGATGGGCCGAGCACCATCCGCATCGCATGCGGAACGACCAGGCCCACGAACAGGATTATTCCGGTGAACGCGACACCGGATGCGACGAGCAGGGCGACGATCACGATGGCGAATTGTCTGAGACGTTCGACGTTCACTCCGAGATGACGCGCCACGTTCTCCCCGAGCGCCAACAGATCGAGTCGGCGAGCGATCACCAGCGAGGCTGCGATCCCGAGTACCGCCAGTGGGGCGACCACAGCCACCGACTGCCACGTTGCGCCCGCCAAGGACCCCAGTTGCCAGAACACGATCTGATCCCTGGCAGCGGGACTGGCGACGAAGGTGAAGAACGCGATCACACCGCCTGCGAAGGCATTGACTGCGACGCCGGTGAGGATGAGGGTCACCACCTCGGTGCGGCCGGCGTTGCGCGCCAGGAAATACACCGCGATCGTGGTGATCAGCCCGCCGACGAACGCGGCCAGAGCCACGCTCCAGACCCCGGCGAAGCTACCACCGAGGACGATGACCGAACTGGCACCGACGGCTGCCCCAGAGGACACTCCCACAACGCCTGGCTCGGCCAGAGGATTCGCGAACACACCCTGCAGCAGTGCGCCCGCGCACCCGAGACACGCGCCGACGAACACTGCGAGGGTCAATCGAGGAAATCGGACCTGCCACAACGTCACCTCGCCGCTGGGGTGAGCGGGCATCGGACCGATGTCGAGACCGGCCCGATGGGCGAGGCTTCCCAGCACTTCCAACGGCGACGTCGGCACTTGCCCGACGACGGCAGAGATCAGCGCCAGGGCAACCAACGCCACGACCGATACGCCGAACGTCACGACGACCCGGCGTGTGTCCGTTCGCGCCCCGATCGGTGATGCCTCGGTCATGACGGCGGGTCGTACACGGCTGCGGACAGTGCTCGCAGCACCTTGCCGGTGTTGGGGCCGAAACTGAGAATGGTGCCGTCGTCCATGTCCACCACGCGGCGTTCTCGACCGGCCGGGGTCTGTGCGATTCCTGGAATCTGCTCGAGTCCCTCGATGCCGCCGATCGACTGCAGTCCTTTTGTCATCATCAGGATGACGTCGGGTGCCGCGGCGATGAGTGCCTCGCTCGTCACCGGTACGAATTGTTCGGTCAGACCGGATTGGACACCCGCGTCCGTCGCCCCGAGCGCCTCGATCAGCGCGTCGGCTCCCGAGCCGGGTCCGGCGAGCATCTTGATCGCCGGACCACGCATGTACAGAAACGCGATCTTCAGCGGTACGTCCGATGTCGGGATGTCGTCGGCAGCTTCGTCGATCTCGGCGTTCGCACGTTCGGCGAGCGCGCGGCCGGCGTCGGGTACCCCGAGTGCGGCGGCGACGGCTTCGATCTGGTCGGCGACCCCGGTCAACGTTCGGGTCGGGTCGAAGTACACGACGGGGATGCCCGCGGCTCGGATCTGGTCCTGCACTGCGCGCGGACCGATGCTGGTGTCGGTGAGTACGACGGTGGGCGAGAGCGCCAGGATTCCCTCGGCGCTCAACGAGTGGCCGGTGGGAGTGACATCGGGCACGTCCTGTGCCGCCGGAAACGCCGCCGATGTGTCGCGTCCGACCAGTTTGTCACCGAGTCCCAGTGCGAAGACCGTCTCGGCCAACGTGCCGTACTGGTCGGCAGCGACGATGCGGCTGTTGTCGGTCACCGTGACGGCGACGCCGTCGAATCCGGTCACGGTGGCGGGTAGCACCGCCGCCGGGTTCTCGGCGACCGGTTCCGGATTCGGGTCTTCGACGACGGCGGTGCGGGGGCCGAATGTGCCGGTGGGCCCGGCGTCGGGCGTGGTCACGGAGCAGGCGGCCGACAGTGCGGCGACGACAAGCACGGCCGTTAGGCGTTCGACGATCACCACCGAAGGTTAGCCTGTCCGATGTTTCTGGTCGCCCCCGAAGTTTCTCGGTGAGAACGACGCGACCGATCAGGCGCTGACGTCGTCCAGGGCGGACGCAATGGCCGCCGGCAGTTCGAGTTCTTCGGCCATCAATGCGCCCATCAGCTGGGCAAGATCGCGGGCACCCACGATAGCGCTGCTCACACCCGGACGATCCCGAGCCCATGCGAGCGCCACGACGAGGGGAGAGGTCGCGAGCCCGTCGGCAGCGGTGACGGCAGCGTCGACGATGCTGACAGCAGAATCGGTCAGGTAGGACAGCACGGATTCGGCGTGCAACTCGTCGGCACCGCGCGAGTCTGCAGGAATTCCGTTGCGGTACTTGCCCGTCAGCACGCCGCCCGCGAGGGGAATTGCGGCCAGGACGCCGATGCCGTGGTGATGTGCTGCGGGAACCAACTCGTCCTCGATCCCGCGGGCAAGCAGGGAGTATTCCGCCTGCGTGGCCACGATCCGACCGGTATCGGCTGCTCCCGCTGCCGTTGCCAACTGCCAGCCGAGGTAGCCGCGGGCACCGGTGTAGCGCACCCGTCCGCTGGTGACGGCATAGTCGAGCGTCGCCGCGACCTCGTCGACAGGCGTCATCGGGTCCCAGGCGGCGACCTGCCACAAGTCGAGATAGTCCGTTCCGAGCTCTCGCAGCGTGGCATCCAGCTGTCCGAGGAGACCACGTCGTGAGCAGTCGACGTCGTACCGGCCGTGGCGCGGGTTCAGTCCTGCTGCACTGCTGATCACCAGTTCGTGCCGGGGGACCACGTCGTCGAGCAACTCGGCGAGTACTCGCTGCGCACGACCGTCCCCGTACGCGGGGGACGTATCGACCAGGGTGCCGCCGGCCTCGGCGAACGCCGACAGCTGTGCTGCGGCATCGTCACCGTCGGTTCCGCTGCCCCAGCCGAGGGTGCCGAGGCCGAGTCTGGAGACTCGGAGTCCGCTGGTGCCGACCGATCTCTGCTTCATATGTGCCGAATGTCCTTTTACGTGTGATCGTCGGTGTCGAACTGCACTGCCGCCAGTGCACAGTAGTGCGCCCGGCCGCTGTCTGTGAATGTGCCGCGCCGCGTCGCTCGGCTCGGTACGAACCTGCCTCGCCGGGTACGGTCGTGCCCGTGAATCGCGAATTCAGGGGGCGTGCCGTCGGCCGCGCATCGGTAACGAACAGTCCATCCGCTTCCATATCGGAGATGTCGATGTCGGAGCGGGGTGCCGCATGATCGACATGACGTGGCTGCAGGCGATCATTCTCGGTGCAGTGCAGGGCCTGACGGAATTCCTACCTATTTCGTCGTCGGGCCACCTCCGCATCGTGTCCGGAGTGTTCTGGAACGAGGACGCGGGTGCCTCGTTCACCGCCGTGACTCAGCTCGGCACCGAAGCTGCTGTGCTGCTGTTCTTCTGGCGCGACATCGTCAGGATCGTCAAAGCCTGGTTCGTCGGACTGACGAAGAAGGACGAACGCGGTCTCGATTACCGGATGGGCTGGTACGTGATCATCGCCACCATTCCCATCGGCGTTCTCGGATTGCTGTTCAAGGATCAGATCCGAACCGGTGCCCGCAACCTGTATCTCATCGCGTTCATGCTCATCGCGTTCGCCATCGTCATCGCGGTCGCGGAGAAGGTCGGTCGCAAGGAACGCCCGATCGAGAAGTTGACCACCCGCGACGGCATCGTGATGGGTCTGGCGCAGTGTCTGGCGTTGATTCCCGGAGTGTCTCGCTCCGGCGCGACGACCAGCGCCGGCCTGTTCCTCGGCCTCGAACGCGAGGCAGCAGTGCGATTCTCGTTTCTACTCGCCATTCCGGCGGTGACCGCCTCCGGATTGTTCTCGCTGCCCGACGCCTTCGAACCGGTCGGCACGGGACTGGCCGCGTCCGGCCCACAATTGCTGGTGGCAACCGTCATCGCCTTCGGCCTCGGCTATGCCTCGATTGCCTGGCTGCTCAAATTCGTCGCGAACCATTCGCTGTACTGGTTCGTCGGATACCGCATCGTGCTCGGCGTCGTGGTGCTCGGTTTGCTGGCCGGCGGGGTCGTATCGGCTACCTGAGCCCCACTAGGCTCAGAGCAATGACAGTCATCTTGCTTCGGCACGGCCGCTCGACTTCGAATACCGCGGGCACTCTCGCAGGTCGCAGTGCCGGCATCGAACTCGACGACCGTGGGCGCGAGCAGGCGCAGGCGGTCGCGGACCGCCTCGGTGAGCTTCCGGTCGCCGAGATCGTCCGTTCGCCGTTGCTCCGGTGTGAGCAGACAGTGGAGCCCTTGGCGGCCAGGCTCGGCATGTCGCCGGTGGTCGAGGACCGTCTGGTGGAAGTGGACTACGGACAATGGACCGGCCGGACGATCAAGGAATTACTGGCCGAGCCCCTGTGGAAGGTGGTTCAGCAGCATCCATCGGCAGCTGTGTTTCCCGACGGCGAGGGCCTGGCGACGGTGCAGCAGCGCGCGGTGCAGGCCGTGCGCGAGCACGACGCCCGGTTGGCTGCGCAGCACGGCCGGGACGTGCTGTGGGTGGCATGCTCACACGGCGATGTCATCAAGTCGGTGCTGTCGGACGCGATGGGTGCCCACCTGGACTCCTTTCAGCGCATCGTCGCCGACCCGGCGTCGATCAGTGTCGTTCGATACACCTCGACGCGGCCGTTCGTTCTGCGGACCAACGACACCGGGTCCGATCTCAGTGCATTCGTGCCGAAAGCCGAGGAGCCCGACACGTCGGAATCGGATAATTCGAGCTCTTCCGACGCGGTAGTCGGCGGTGGAGCCGGCAGCTGAGGCGGGCGATTCGGCACCGAAGCCCCCATCGGTGGCAGGCTGGAGAGCAAGCAATACCGTCCGTGGTCGATCTGTGGCCGATAATGAAGGTTCCGCGATGTGCCACGCGGAGTAGTTCGAGTCGTTAGGAGGTGCAATGCCGCGCGCAATACACGTTTTTCGCACCCCTGATCGTTTCGTTGCCGGGACCGTTGGTGAACCGGGCGACCGAACGTTCTTTCTGCAAGCGGTGCACGACGCACGAGTGGTGTCGGTCGCGCTGGAAAAGCAGCAGGTTCAGGTCCTGGCCGACCGGGTGGGACTTCTGCTCGAGGAAGTGCACCGCAGATTCGGAGCCGATGTGCCGGCCGAGGAAACGGACACGGTGGACACCAGCCCGCTTCTGACACCGATCGACACCGAATTTCGTGTCGGCACGATGGGACTCGGCTGGGACGCCGATGCCAATGCAGTCGTGGTGGAACTGCTTGCTGTCAGTGAGGTCGAGGTGGACGAATCCGTCGTACTCGACGACACCGACGAAGGCCCCGATGCAGTCCGAGTGTTCCTGACTCCGGTTCAGGCCCGCGAATTCGCGGTCCGATCCGAGCGCGTGATCGCAGCGGGTCGCGCGCCGTGCCCGTTGTGCGGACAGCCGTTGGCACCCGAGGGACACGTCTGCATCAGAACCAACGGATATCGCCGCGGTGCGACGTTCGGACCGGTGACCGAGGTCGACGAGTCTTGACCGTCGACCTGCCTCCGTTCGAGGGCCGCGAAACGATGGAGACCGGCGAGCTCACGATCGTCGGGCGGGTGGTCTCGGCCAGCAACGCCACGTTGGTGTGCGAAGCGGGCGAGGGCGATTCGTCTGTCCGGTGCGTCTACAAGCCCGTTCGCGGGGAGGTGCCGCTATGGGACTTCCCCGACGGCACTCTCGCCGGCCGCGAGGTTGCGTCCTACGAGATATCCGAGTCGCTCGGCTGGGGTGTCATACCTCCGACGGTTCTGCGCGACGGGCCGTTCGGGCCCGGAATGGTGCAGAAGTGGATCGACACACCCGAGGTTCACGCCGAGGGACGGGTCGATCTCGTCGACATCTGTCGACCCGATCTGGTACCCGCAGGATGGATTCCGGTGCTGCAGGCGTACGACGGCGACGGAGAAGAGATCGCGCTGATCCACGCCGACGATCCGCGTCTGCAGCGGATGGCAGTCCTCGACGTGATCCTCAACAACGCCGACCGCAAAGGCGGACACGCGCTCGAAGGGCTCGACGGATACGTGTACGGGGTCGATCACGGCATCTGCCTGCACGCTGAGAACAAGTTGCGCACGGTGCTGTGGGGATGGGCCGGCCAGGCGGTGGACGACGCGTTGATGAACGACGTCGTTCGGTTCGTCGAGACCTTCGACGCCGTCACCGCCCCGCGTCTGGTGGACAAGATCACGCTGACCGAAGCCATCGCAGTTCTCGATCGGGCGCAGGAGCTCATTGCACGCCCGGTCATGCCGGAGCCTCGTTCGAGCAGACCCATACCGTGGCCCGCCTTCTGATCGGGCTCGGATAGGCTCGGCTGCATGCATTCTTGGTCCAGCCCGGAGATCCCGACAATCCCAGGACAGGGTCCAGCGCTTCGATTGTTCGACACCGCCGACCGCCAGGTCCGTCCCGTCACCCCGGGTTCGACCGCCCGCATGTACGTCTGCGGCATCACCCCGTACGACGCCACCCATCTGGGACACGCAGCGACCTACCTGACGTTCGACCTGATCAACCGGTTGTGGCGGGATGCCGGTGTCGACGTGCACTACGTGCAGAACGTCACCGATGTCGACGATCCGCTGTTCGAGCGTGCCGATCGCGACGGTGAGGACTGGCGCGACCTGGGGGCACGCGAGATCGAGCTCTTCCGCGCCGACATGGAAGCTCTGCGGGTGATCCCTCCTCGCGACTACATCGGGGCCGTCGAGTCCGTCGACGAGGTCGTCGAACTGGTGGAGAAGTTGGTTGCGTCCAAGGCCGCCTACGTCGTCGACGACGCCGAGTACCCCGACGTGTACTTCCGCGCCGACGCCACCGAGCAATTCGGCTACGAGTCCGGATACGACCGCCCCACGATGGACACGTTCTTCGCCGAGCGCGGTGGCGATCCAGATCGCGCAGGCAAGCGAAATTCACTCGACGCATTGTTGTGGCGCGCGGTGCGTCCCGGCGAACCGTCGTGGCCGTCGCCGTGGGGCCCCGGCCGACCGGGTTGGCACATCGAGTGTGCCGCAATCGCACTCAATCGAATCGGAACCGGCTTCGACATCCAGGGCGGCGGAAGCGATCTCATCTTCCCGCACCACGAATTCTCTGCGGCCCACGCCGAGGCCGCGACCGGTGATCCCCGCTTCGCCCGCCACTACGTGCACACGGGAATGATCGGGCTGGACGGCGAGAAGATGTCCAAGAGCCGCGGCAACCTGGTGTTCGTCTCCAAGCTCCGCGCCGAGAACGTCGATCCGGCCGCTGTGCGTCTCGGGCTGTTGGCGGGTCACTACCGGCAGGATCGACCGTGGTCCGACGAGGTCCTCGAACGGGCTCACACCCGGCTCGCGCTGTGGCGTCGGGCAGCGGCGCTCGAGGCGGCGGCGTCGGCCGACGACGTGATCAACCGGCTCCGGCAGCACCTGGCCGACGACCTCGACACACCCAAGGCGCTCGACGCTCTCGACGCGTGGGCTAGTTTTGCAGTCGAGCGGGGTGGATCGGATGCAGGTGCACCCGGTGCCTTCGCCGATGCCGTCGACGCGCTGCTCGGAGTGCCGCTGCGTTAGTTCGCGGGCCCCAGGCGTAGATCCGCCAGCAGATCCGGGATCAGTCGTTCTTCCATGACCGCACGACCCGAATCACGGAGTGCGGCAGCCAGTTCCGGGTCCCACGGACTGTCCGTGGGATGTCCCTTCAGTGGTTCCGAATTCCGCGCATCCAGTCCGTGACGGTAGGAATCGACATCCATTCGCCACGGTGACGCGCCGTATCGATCCACGGCTCGTTTCACCATGTGCAGTCCGGCCCAGTCGAAGTCGGCACGCCACTCGATGGCGGTGTCGGGAGCGCGCGAAGCCAGCAGCCGATGCACCGCGGCCGACGGCTGGCCGTCGGTGCAGATCACGCTTGCGCTGCTCGAGCCGAGAGTTCGGGCTGCAGCAGCGAGCACAGCGATGTTCTCGCAGACGAACACTCTCGACGAGCTGTTCGTGAGCGGGCCACGCGCGAGCATGTCCACGGTGACGGGAAAAGGCACGCCCTCGTCCGCTGCGTCGTTGAGCCAACGAGCCACCGTGTGGTTCTCGTCGACGCGGTAGCCGAGAACCAGGACCCGACTCGACAGTGCGTCGACCGACACCCCGGCCGTCTCCCACAGCGCCCTGATGCCCACCGGGTCGACGGGTCGAGGCACGTTCTCGCACAACGACAGTGCGTCGAGGACGAGCTTCGCGGCTCCTCCGCCCGCGAGGGCCTTGGTATCACCGGTGGCCAGTTCCGCCAGCTCGGTGAGCGACATCCCGTCCACCGGAAGCAGGGCCAGGACCTGCGTTGCCACCGCCAGTGCGTCGACGGCGACGCGGCCGCCGAGCGTGCCGTCCTGATTGAGCAGCGAGGCGATCCAGTACTCGATCCACTCGCGATCGGTACCACCGCCGAGTACCTCCCTGGCTCGATCCAGAGCGTCCGCCCGCATCTGAGCCTTGTCCGCAGCGATGCGCTTCTTGTCCTGCAACGGGGCCTGCTCGGTGAGAGTGTCGATCAATCCGGCGCCACCATTGAGCGGATGGCGCAGCCACGCGTCGAACCGCTCGAGATCGAGCTTGGTGCTCCGCGCCCGAGAATGCAGACTGGAGTTGGACCGAGAGATGGCGCTGCACAGACGCCACAGCTCCGGGGCATCGCTCAGATCGACGGTGATGTTGCCACCGACCCGAAGCCAGTTGGACTCCAACTTCTTTCGTGCAGCATCCAGCAGCGCAGACAATTCCGCGCTGCCCCGCCATTCGCCGTTACTGGACAAACTCCAGCCCGCCTTCGGTTCGGGTCGGCACACGGCGAGTCAACGGTGATCCGAGTGCGGCCGCGAGGTCGGTGCCGTCGTGTTCGGCGAACAGTTCGCCGTTCTCCCACACCAGAAGCGCTGCACTGACGGTGTTCTCGGCCGTCGAATGCGCCAGGTCGTAGTGCGCGCAACCGGGGACGTCCGCGTAGGTGATCCACAGGTCGTAGCCGGTCATGAACAGGTCGAGGTCGAATTGCACACTCAGGCCCAACAATTCGCTGCGGCCGTTGTCGTCGACACCGGCGAACGCCTCGTCGAGAGCGAGCAGACGAGGGGAGTGCGGATCGGCGGACGAGAGCATCACGTGCGCTGCCGCGAACAGCGGCAGGTGCAGCGACACAGATTGCTCGCCGCCGGAGAGCGCACTGTGCCGGGCGACGGTCAGGCGATCCTCGTTGCCGTCCCCACTGATGAGCGTGAAGGCGAACACCCGCCAACGGCGATAGTCCAGTGTCGCAGAAAGGATCTCGGGGTACGACCGTTCCGGATGTGCGGCACGGGCAATCCTGATCTCCGACGCGAAGTGGGCGCGCATCGCGGCCAGGTCGTCCTGGTTCAGCGCCGAGGCGTCGCGGTCCAGCAGTTTGGACACCGCCCGCGCCCCGTCGTCGAGGTTGTCCGCGAGCACCCAGTGCACGCCGATCGTGTTGCCCGAGGACATCCGGCGTTGCTTCATCTCGGCGGACATCTGAGCGATCAGCTCGCGGGCGTCGACAGTGCGTTCGTGGATCTGCTGCGCCAGACCGGTCAGCAGGGCATCCTCGAGAATCCGGCGCTCCTGCTCGGTCAGCAACAGTTCCTGGTCGGCCCTGGCCGAACCGATTCGGTCGGCGAAGTCTCCGACCGACGAATAGCCCTGCTCGTCCTGCACTCGTACCACCGTCAAACCGTCCGGCGCATCCCATTGCAGACGGTAGTCCTGACCCGATGCGGCCAGTTGCGAGTCGAACTCCTGCAGCGCACTCGTCAGCGCCGTTCGGGTCGACTTCCGGCTCGAGTCACTCACTTTCACCGACGCCGTCGCCGCGTCGAGTGCCGAATGCAACGCGCTCACCACCGGTGGAAGCACCGGATCGACGTCGTCCGGGCCGTCGGCCTGCTGAACTCGATACAGGATCTGTTCGACCGTCAGCCACGCCGAGTCACTGGCCGGCCACGCGTACGTCTCGTGGACGCCGAGGATGGCGAGCAGATCCTTGCGGGCGTACGGCGCGAGCCGCACCGCATCGGTCAGGGTTTCGGTGACCGCGGCGCGCAGGGTTTCGAGTGCCGTGTTGCAGGCACCCTCGGCCTTGCCGATCGCTTCGCCGGCTTCCTTGTCCGCTTTTCGGGCTGCCCGCTGCTCGACGCGGCATTTCTCGATGCGTTCGCGTGCGTTCTCGAGATCGGTGTCGATCTGTTCGGCGGTAGCACCGAGCTTCTCGCTCAGGAGCTCGAGGCGTTGCACCTGCTGCCGGTAGTTCTCGTCGGCTATCGCGGCTTCCTCGGCGAGCTCCTCGGCCAGACCGGTCGCTTCCTCGAGGCGGTTGGTGGCTTCGCGGGCCCGCTCGCTCTCGCGCGTGTGGTCGCTGCGCTTGCGGATGACCACCGCGCCCTGGTGCTCGAAATGGCGAATCGCTGCGGCAAGGGCATCGACATCGCGTCCGATGTGAGGGGTGCGATGGGCGACGGCGACGGTGCGCAGTTGCTTCTCCTTCGCGGACAGATCCGCGATCGCCTGATCGAATTCGCGGTCGGCGGCTACGGAACCATCCTTCGAGGTGCGCAGCGCTCCAGCGGCGGCCGTGACGGCGCGTTGTGCCTTCACGATGGACGAGACACGGGGGAGTTGTTTGGCGGCCGCGCCCAGAGCCTGCACCCGCTCGCGTGCCGCCAGCTCGTCGGCCGTCGCGGTCTCGAGCGCAGCCGTTGCCGTATCGATCGCGCTGCCGAGTTCGGCGATGCGCTGCTCCCGCCGGCGAGCCCGCGCCGTGGCACCGATGTACTCGGCGTCCGGTTTCGCGTGTCGACCCCGCTGCACACCCTGCCAGTATCGGCCGTCGACACTTACCGCGACAGCGCCGCCCGATCGATCGTTCGGCTCCTGCTGCAATGCAACGGATTCGAGCAGATCCAGGACTCGGGACGCCGGTACGGCCGTTCCGGGTTCCGGTTCCAGAACGGACGCCAACGTTGCCCCGGAAGGCCTGGAGGCCTCCGGTAGCGGCACCAGATACTGCTCCGAGTCTGCGTCGGCGGGGAAGTCCGCGGTCGGGTGGATCCAACCGTCGAGCACATTGGCGGCCTGCAACGCGGATTCGATCCCCGCCGCGTCGGCAGGGGACACCGCGTCGGAAAATCGAACCAGCTGCCACAGCGGTGCGCCCGAGATATCTGCACGGCTGTCGGTCCGCGCAGCGAACGGCGGTGGGGCGTCGTCGTGTTCGGCTCGAACCAGAGACAGTTCGTCGCGCAGCGCATTCAGTTCGGCCGAGCGCGTGGACACGTCGACGCGTGCCTGTGCCTGCCGGGCACGAATTGCGTCGATACCGTCTGCGGTCTGCTCGGCGAGCACCGATTCCAGGCTCGGGGCGTCGTCGTCGCCGATGCCTGCCAACGCCGCGTCGAGGGCGTCGAACACAGCGGAGGTGATGCCCGCGGAGGAGTACAGCGCCGAGTTGTTTGACCACCAGGTCCGCAGTCCCGAAGCGAACTGCGCCTTCTCCAGATCCACGGTCGCCTCGGCCTCGGTGACCGCTGCCGCCGCTGCCTCCAGCAAGTCGCGCGCCTTCGTTGCAGCCTTCTCCGCGCGAGCACGTTCCGTGGACGCCTTCTCGACGGTTGCCAGCGCCTCACGAACCGCGCGTACGTCACCGTCCCGCTCCTCGGCGTGCCCTCGAAGAGCGGTACCGATCTGGTCACTGCGAGCCGTACCCGGCAGCGGTGTCCACACGATGCCCGCGTCCTCGGCTGCAGTCTGCAGCTCTTCCTCCGCGCGGGTCACCCCGGAGACGGAATCCCGGAGTGCGGCGTCCGCTCGAGCTGCCTCGGCGGTGCGCTGTTCCAGTTCTGCTTGCGCTTTGCGTGCCCGGTCGGCCTGCTGCGCCGTCGATACTTCCAGCTTTGCCGCAGATTCGGCCAGGTCGTTCAGTTGCTGCTTGCCCTCGTAAGCGCTCGAGCGCTGCAGTGTTTCGCGGTCTGCGACGGCCTGATCCAGTGCACGCTCGGCCTCGTCGAATCGAGTTTCGGCTGCCGCACGCTCCACCAGTCGACGGTCCTTCAGCGCCGACGCCGCGAAGTGCGCAGTGGTCGCGTGGGTTACGGTCTCGAGCCGGCGCGAGACTTGCTCGACATCCGAACGAGTTTGCACCCGAAGGTATTTGGAATAGACCGACACGAAGTTCCTGGCTGCCTGGTCGGCTTGAGCCAGCCCTTCCAGCGCACGTCCCACTTCCTCCATGTCACTGAAGGATCGTGCGGCCTCGAGCACCAGTTGCTCGTCGAGAGGACGCAGACCATCGGTCAGCGCTTGGGACAGTCCCTTCGGATCGAGATTCTTGGCCAACTGCGGACGGCGAAGTGTCAGAATCAGATTGATCAACTGGTCGTAGCGTTGCGCGCCGAGCCCGAACATCCGGGCATCGATCGCGGCACGGTAGTCGACAGGTCGATCGGTGATGGCATCGCTGCCCAGTTGTTCGGCCAGCTGCTTCTTCGTCAACGGTCGGTCGTCGGAGCCCAACAACGAGAAGTCGACGCCAACTCGGCCGTCGGCCACGAAGTACCAGCGGGTCACCTTGTCGTTCTGACGGCTGGCCCGCATGCCGATGCCTACCGTCACCGATTCGGGGTCCTCGCGCGAGCCGCGGCCGAACTCCATCCACACGTACGAGTGAGCGCTTTCCTGCCCTCGGTAGAGCAGGTTGGACTTCATGGTTCGCTCTTCACCGGCGAACGGATTGAGTCGGCGCGGTTCGATGCGACCATCGAGGACGAAAGGAAACAATACTTCGAGCGCTTTGGTCTTGCCGGATCCGTTGGGCCCACGCAGCACCAGGCGACCGTCGGCGAAGGAGAACTCCTGATCGCGGTAGTCCCACAGGTTGACGATCCCTGCTCGTGTCGGCCGAAAACGTGTCGAGTGTGCGGTCATCTACTCAAGCCTCTACTTCGGATGGATCGGTGCTGGGGGATTGTCCGTTGCCGAACAGTGAGTCCTGCGGGGTCCGATCACGCACGCTGACCATCACGTCTCGGTAGCGCGCGATCACCGGCAGTACCAGCGCGCCGCCGGACACGCAGTGCACCAGGCGAAGTCGATGCAGTAGTGCCAGTGCACGCAGCCGTAGGCCGTCCCGATCGCTCTGCCACTGAGCAGCGAAGGTGCGGCCGAAACGTTCGACGAGATCATCGACGACCGTGGTCAACCAACTGTCCTCGATCAACGGATACAGCTTCTTCTCGTTCACACTGTCGAATGTCGTTGCGTCGGAACCGAACCCGAACTCGGCGAGATCACCGAAGATCCCACCGTCGGGAATGGCACTGTCCAACTGCTCGATCAGGGCGTCACCGTCGGGTAGGGGGTAGGTCGCCAGAGCGGGTGCATCCGGATCGATCACTCGGTCCGAGATTTCACCGGCGATCAACAACGCTACCTGGGCAATGGTTCCGGTGCTGGGGAAGCGGTGGTCCGACAGCCGACCCGAGGTGTCGATGAGTGCCACCCCCTCGGAACGGCGCTCGGCAACGAGACCGGTCAGCAACTCGACGTCGGCAACGGTGCGCGATGCGGCCAGGGCAGTGCGGCCGTCCGGGTCGAGATCGTCGAGGTAGACGACCGGTTGCTCGACCAACGCTCGGCGTACTGCACGTAGCGTTTCCTTCGGGTCTGCTTCGCGTCCGGAGTCGGTGTGTCCTGGATCGGAATCGTCGAGATCGATCGCGGCGTCCGTGCCGGCCAACAGACCGCGAATCGATCGCAGATGCTGGACGGCGCGAGGCGGCCGGAAGAGAGCGACGACGACAGGCCGGTCGATGTCGTAGAGGGCCTCGCCTGCGGACGGATTGTTCGCCCAACCGGTGGCGTCACCGTCGGCCAATGCGATCGCACCGCGGGTCGCAAGCCAGCCGATCGCGTCGACGAATGCGTCTCGGTCGCTCGCTCGGTCGGTCGTCAGCTCTACTCCGTCTACTTGACTTGCTTCTGCCGCAACATGATCGGCAAGCTCGGAGAGGGTGATCTGGTTGCCCGCCCTGCCGAGTGCCGCCAGTGCCAGTGCCAGATACGCGTATCTACGTCGGTCGAAGATTCGGTCGGTGGCTGTTCGGGCGGGTTGACTGTCGTCGAGCCGATCGATCACCGGGTACAGACGTGCCGTGGTCTCGGTGACCTCGAGGCGATACCCGAACAGTTCGAGCAGGTCCTCGCGTAACTCGGTGGCCCATCTGCGCAGCAGAGGCAGCGCAATCCTATCGGGATACGTCGTGGTCACCAGGTGATTCGACAGCGCGACCCGGGCGGCCCGCTGGTAGGAATCCAGTGCGAGGGTGGAGATTTCGCGAGCTCTCATCGGCGAGCGACCTCGCTGACATCGAGAGACAGGCGGTCCAGATGCAGGCGTCCCCGGCTGGTCCGCACGATCGTCGAACGGTCGCTGTCACTCAGCGTCAAGCGCACGCCGCTGTCCGATCCGGACGAGTCGGAGGTCCGCCCACTCACCCGTACCCGCGCCGTGAGTGCAGCGTTCAGCAGGCTCAACAGCACCTCGGTTTCCTGCTCGTTCAGAATTCGGTCGTGGATTCCGGCCGACGCAAGCGACTGCGCTGCGGCACTGCGTGATCGCTGCGCGTGCAGTTGCTGCTCCCGAAGCCGCCTGATGCCGCCGTCGTTGCGCTGCACCCGACCCGGAACGCCGGGGGTCGGGGTGCGTCCGGTCTCGGCCAGGGTGCGGGAAATCTCGACCGGTGGAGCCTCCCACCACGATCGGGACGTCGAGATGATGTCGGCATCGGGATGCACCATCGACAGGTGCCTGGGCCTGCCGAGACCGAACACTGCGTGAAACAGGGCGTGTGCGCTGTCCTCGGTAGGCGTGGCCGCGAACCAGCCGGCCAGATGCCGCAATTGGCTTTCCCTGCTCACGCCACCCCTGCGGGTCTCCGTGACGCGGCGTAGGAGCGACAGCACGGCGGCAATCGCGCTCATCGTGCCTTCGCGGAGTCGCTCGGACTCGCTGAGTTCGGACTCCGCCGCGACGAACCAGTGCGACAGGCCGGCCCAGCGGTCGGTCCAGTCGGCTCGCCGTTCGTCGACGGAGAGAAATACTCGTTCGTCGCTGATCGCGGCGCGCTCGACGAGCTCCTCGATGCCGGTGCTCTCGACGAGCGCGATCGCCTCCGCCAGCTTCGGGGCGTAGCGGGTGAGATCCGAGCTGAACTCGCGCATGTGCGTCAGCAACGCATCCTTGTGGACCAGAAACGACTCGGGAGTGATCTCGGTGGTGCGCACCAGATCGCCCAGCACCAAGTAGAAATGTGCGGCGCGGGTCGCCATCTCCGACAGCGTCGAATCGAGTCTGCTCAGCTTGCGGTAGATGCGATCGCCGTCGGCCTGACGGTTCGCCTCGGCCAGCTCGTGCATGTCGGCCAGCAGCTCGGGCAACACCAACCGCGACAGTGACGCGTCGTCCAGGCGGGCGCCGAGCACGTCCTCGACCGCGCGGTACGCCTTGTAGCCGGCCTGGCCGAACTGGTAGACGAAGTGACGGTTGCGGTATTCGGCGAGGGTCGCCGCGCGGGTGCCGTCGTAGCTGCGTTCGAGCAGGCCCCAGGCGTGGAGCTGATCGAGGAGGGGCGCGATGTCGAGTGTGGTCAGTGCGGCGTGCCGACCGGGGCTGCGGGCGATGAGGTCGGCCACGTCTCCGGAGTGCAGCAGGACGACGTAATTGGCTCGTGCGGTGTCGAAGGCCCGCAGGACTGCCAGGTACTCGGATCGCTTCTCGGCAACGGCGAACGAGAACAGACCGAGACGGTCCTCCTCCACGAACGCGTTCACGGCGCCCAGCCGTGCGTCCTCACCTGAATCGCTCACTGGAACAGGGTAGGGGGTAGGAGTGGAGCCTGCGGAATGACCCTGGCCACGGGTCTCGGTCGTTCAACCGTGCCGGTTAGAGCTCGACGGTCACTTTCCCGTCCACCACTGCGGCGGGGTAGGTGCGCACGGAGTCGATGCCGCTGGGGCAGGAGCCGTCGTCGAGCGAGAACGTGTACTGATGGAGTGGGCAGACGACGATGGATCCGTCGATCTGACCGTCCGCCAGTGGCCCGCCCTTGTGTGGGCAGATGGCGTCCATCGCCCGCACCGAACCGTCACCGAGCAGGAACACAGCCACCTGCTTGCCGTCCACCACGTAGGCCCTGCCCTCACCGGGCGTCAGGTCCTCGACCGCCCCCACCGGCACGCTCATCGGACCGGCACCTGTGGCAGCGGAAGCAGTGGCAGCGACGGGGTGAACTGCGCGGGTGATCTGGGTGCCGCGCGGTCCTGCCACGGGTCGACGTAGCCGTCCACCGATGCCTGCATTCGCTCGTCGAGTCCGGCCACGATGCCGTCACGGTCGTCGATCAGCACGCTCTGCAGTTCTTCCAGGCCGAGGCGCGGAACCCACGCGTACGTTCGCTCGAGCCATTGGGCGTTCTCGCGGTAGTGCTGAATGAACCTGCCTGCCACGGTCAGAACCTCCTCGGCCCCCGTCACGGTAGCCAGTAGATCGCCCTTGCGAATGTGTGCGCCTGCCGCGCCTCCGACGTAGATCTCCCACTTGTCCTCGCCCACCGAGACGACGCCGAAGTCCTTGCACAGTGCCTCCGAACAGTTGCGAGGGCAGCCTGCTACCGCGAGCTTCAACTTCGCCGGAGTCTCCAGGCCTTGGAACCGCTCTTCGAGGGCGATACCGAGAGCAGTCGAGTCGCCGAGGCCGAAGCGGCAGAAGTCGCTGCCCACGCAGGTCTTCACCGTGCGCATGCTCTTGCCGTACGCGAACCCCGAGGGCATGTCCAGATCGCCCCACACCTTCGGCAGGTCTTCCTTCTTGATGCCGAGCAGGTCGATGCGTTGTCCGCCGGTCACCTTGACCAGCGGAACGCTGTATTTGTCTGCGACGTCGGCGATCTTTCGCAGCTGATCCGGTGTGGTGACGCCACCCTTCATCTGCGGCACCACCGAGAACGTGCCGTCCCGTTGGATATTGGCGTGCACACGATCGTTGATGAACAACGCGCCGCGCTCGTCCACCCAATCCGGACCCCACACGGTGCGCAGCAACGACGCCAACGGCATCTTGGCGGCGGCGTCCTCGAGGCCGTCGGTCGCGAGCGTTGTGAACACCTGCGACACCGCCCGCAGATCCTGCGCTCGGACGGCGTCGATCAGTTCCGGCTTCGTCATCGGGATACACGGCACGTACCAGTCCGCGGTGGGGTCTGCTTCGACGGCACCGCCCGCTGCGCACGCGATGATGTCTTTCACCAGCCCCTTGCACGAGCCGCACCCCTTGCCCGCGCGGGTCTTCGCGGTCACGTCGCTCAGATTCTTGGCACCCGCGTGCACGCAGGCCACGATGGCACCCTTCGTGACACCGTTGCAGTTGCACACCTGGACGTCGTCGGCCAATTCCGCGGCTCCTGTTGCCGCAGAGGGAGTTCCCATATCGAAGAGCATGCTGATGCGCTCGTCGGGCAGTGGTACTTTCTCGTCGAATGCCTGAGTCAGGAAGTTGGCCTTGGAGATGTCGCCCAGCAGAGTGGCACCGACCAGTTTGTTGCCCCGCACGATCACCGACTTGTACGTGCCACTGCGCGGCTCGTAGAACTGGACGAACTCGTCGTCGTCGCGCTCGGGGGCGGTGATCCCCATCGAGGCGACGTCGACACCGGCCACCTTGAGCTTGGTCGTCAGACGCGAACCATGATACGCCGCAGTGGGATTCGCACCCGTGAGCACGTCGGCCAATACGACGGCCTGCTCCCACAGTGGCGCAACGAGGCCGTAGACCTCGCCGCGATGTTGGCAGCATTCACCGACGGCGTAGATGGAACCTTCGTCCTCGCAACGTAATTGGTCGTCGACCACGATTCCTCGTTCGATCACCAAACCGCCGGCGCGAGCGAAGTCGACACTGGGGCGGATACCGGCGGTGACGACGACCATGTCCGCAGCAAGCGAGGTGCCGTCGTTGAACCCGACGCCGGTGACGACACCGTCCTCGGAACGCAACACCGAGGTGGTTCTCTTCGAGGTGTGCACTCCGACCCCGAGCGACTCGATCTTGTTGCGCAGCACTCGTCCACCGCGCTCGTCGAGCTGCTGGTTCATCAAGTGTCCGGGGGAGTGCACCACGTTCACGTCGAGCCCCTGGGTCCGCAGACCGTACGCGGCTTCGAGTCCGAGCAGTCCGCCGCCGATGACGACGGCGCAGACGTCGTCGCGAGACTCTGCCATCTGCAGCATGCCATTGGTGTCTGCGATGGTCCGGAAGCCGAACACACCGCGTGCCAGTCTGCCGTCGGATTCGCGGAGACCGTCCATGTTCGGGAAGAACGTGTTGCTTCCCGTTGCGATGATCAGCACGTCGTAGTCGACGGACCGACCGCTCTCGCACACAACGGTCTTGGAGAATCGATCCAACGACACGGCACGATCGCCCACGTGCAGTGTCACGCCGTTGTCGCTGTACCAACTCATGGGATTGAGGATCAGATCCTCGTCATCGACGGTGGTCTCACCGGACAGCACGTGCGAAAGCATGATTCGGTTGTAGTTGCCGTACGGCTCGTCGCCGATCATCGTGATCTCGAACAACGACCTGCCGTCACGCTCGAGGATCTGCTCGACCGTTCTCGCGCCGGCCATTCCGTTGCCGATCACCAACAGCCGCTGCTTGCCTGCAGTCATCAGACGAGCACCAGACCGAAATCGACGACGACCTCTCCGGTGGTTCCGGCCGGGGCAGCGACGACCAACTCGAGGACGGTGTCCGGATCGACGTCCTCGACCACACGGAGGGGGATGTTGACCCCACTCTTGGCTCCCATCGGGAAGATGCGCATCGGGCTACCGTCGCGCAGCAGAGTCACGACCACGAGTTCGTCGCTGGAGTTTCCACCCCGGAAGTACAGCGGTTGGGCCGTCACACCCTCGGGCACGACGAAACTCAAGCTGGGATCGATCAACTCGGGCTTGTCCAGGCCGTTGCCGGAGAAGGAGAAGACGCCTTGCAGAAATCGTGGTGTGCTGGCCATACCCACGAGATTGCGGTGTCGGGGTGACGCCACCGATGCGGTGACGTTACGTCGGCATCAGAAATACCTCACCGAGCCCCGGTTCATCGTGTGCGCTCGGGTCAGAGTCCGAAGTTGCCGGGGCCGCGGCGCCTCAGGTACTTCTCGAACTCGGCTGCAATGGCGTCGCCGTCGATCTTCGCTATCGCGTCGGACATGTCCACCTCGGCATCGCCGCGCTCTTCGAGGCTGCGCACGTATTCGCTGATCTCCTCGTCCTCTTTCGTCATCTCGTTGACCGCTTCTTCCCACTCCTCGGCCTGGGTGGGAAGTTCGCCGAGCGGTACCTCGATGTCGAGCACGTCCTCGACCCGCTGCAGCAATGCAACGGTCGCCTTGGGATTCGGCGGCTGCGAGACGTAGTGGGGCACGGCGGCCCAGAACGACACCGCAGGGACGCCGGCCTTCACGCATTCGTCCTGCAACACGCCGGTGATTCCCGTCGGGCCCTCGTATCGGGTCTGTTCGAGATTGAACTGTTCGGCCGACTCGGTGCTGTAGGCGGTGCCGGTGACCGGAACGGGCCTGGTGTGCGGGGTGTCGGCCAGCAGTGCTCCCAGGATGACGACGGTCTCGACGCCGAGCTGTTCGACGAACTCGAGCAGGTCGTCGCAGAAGCTGCGCCACCGCATGTTCGGCTCGATGCCGCGCAGCAGCACCACGTCACGGTCGCTGCCGGGAGGCGAACACACCGACAACCGAGTCGACGGCCACTCGATCTCACGGGTGACACCATCTACCTGGCGAACCGTCGGTCTGTTGACCTGGTAGTCGTAGTAGTCCTCCGAGTCCAGCTCGGCAAGAGGACTGGCATCCCAGATCAGCTCGAGGTGCTCGACGGCACCGCTCGCCGCATCGCCCGCGTCGTTCCAGCCCTCGAAAGCAGCCACCAGGATGGGGGAGCGCAACTCGGGAATGTCCTCGTCAAGATCGTCGAGGTCTGTGGCATTGGCCACAGCGTCGTGGACGGCCTCGATCAACGCGGCGTCGAGCGGCACGGCCGAGTCGGCACCCGGAATGTCCGTATTTTCGGTAACGTCGTCGTTCGGGGACTGGCCATCGAGGTTTCGGGGACTCACCACGACAGCCTACGACCCGAGGGAACTGCGGTGCCCACTACTCTGTAGTGATGCCCGATCAACACAAGCCCGGTCTGCTCGATGCGATTTCACGTCGCGTTGTCATCGGCGACGGAGCGATGGGCACGATGCTCCAGGACGCCGACCTGACTCTCGACGATTTTCTCGGTCTCGAGGGATGCAACGAAATTCTGAACGCCACCCGGCCCGACGTGCTGCGCGAGATCCACCGCGAGTACTTCGCAGCCGGTGCGGACGCCGTGGAAACGAACACGTTCGGATGCAACCTGCCCAACTTGGCCGATTACGACATCGAGGATCGAATTCGCGAGTTGGCCGAGAAAGGCACCCGGCTCGCCCGCGAGACCGCCGACGAAATGGGCCCCGGCCGCGACGGGATGGACCGATACGTCCTGGGTTCGATGGGCCCCGGGACCAAGCTCCCCACACTCGGACATGCTCCGTTCGCCCGGCTGCGCGACGCGTACACCGAAGCCGCTCTGGGAATGATCGACGGCGGAGCCGATGCCATTTTGGTCGAGACATGCCAGGACTTGCTTCAGGTCAAGGCCGCGATCATCGGTAGCCAGCACGCGATGGACAGGCTGGGCGTCCGTATTCCGATCATCACCCATGTGACGGTCGAGACGACGGGTGCGATGCTCGTCGGCAGCGAGATCGGTGCAGCGCTCACTGCGCTCGAACCGCTCGGAATCGACATGATCGGCCTCAACTGCGCCACCGGTCCGGCCGAGATGAGTGAGCACCTGCGCCATCTGTCCAAGCATTCGCGGCTGCCGGTGTCGGTGATGCCCAATGCCGGTCTGCCGACGTTGGGTGCAAAGGGAGCGGAGTACCCGCTGACCGCACCCGAACTGGCCACGGCGCTGAGCGGTTTCGTCAACGAGTACGGGCTGGCTCTGGTCGGCGGTTGCTGCGGAACCACCCCCGAGCACATCCGTCAGGTTGCCGACATGGTGCACTCAGCCACGAAGCTCGAGCGCCGGCCCGCGCCGGAGCCGGGTGTCTCCTCGCTCTACACTGCCGTTCCGTTCGAGCAGGACGCCAGCATCCTGATGATCGGTGAGCGCACCAACTCCAACGGCTCCAAGGCATTTCGCGACGCGATGCTGGCCGAGGACTACGAGAAGTGCCTCGACATCGCCAAGGATCAGACGCGCGACGGGGCGCACATGTTGGACCTCAACGTCGACTACGTCGGCCGCGACGGTGCCGCCGACATGGCCGCGCTCGCAAGCAGATTGGCGACCGCGTCGACGCTGCCGATCATGCTCGACTCCACCGAACCGGCCGTACTCGAAGCCGGTCTGGAGCACCTCGGCGGCCGTAGCGCCGTCAACTCGGTCAACTACGAGGACGGCGACGGGCCCGATTCGCGGTTCCAGAAGATCATGCGTCTGGTCAAGGAACACGGTGCCGCCGTCGTCGCCCTCACCATCGACGAGGAAGGCCAGGCCCGTACGGCCGAATGGAAGGTGCGTGTCGCAGATCGCCTGATCACCGACATCACCGAGAACTGGGGCCTGCGCCACGAGGACATCATCGTCGACACCCTCACCTTCCCGATTTCCACCGGCCAGGAAGAGGTTCGACGCGACGGCATCGAGACCATCGAGGCGATCCGGCAGCTCAAGGAGAAGTATCCGAAGGTGCACACCACCCTCGGGTTGTCGAACATCTCGTTCGGTCTCAATCCCGCTGCACGCCAGGTGCTGAACTCGGTCTTCCTGCACGAGTGCACACAGGCCGGCCTCGATACCGCCATCGTGCACGCGTCGAAGATCCTGCCGATGAACAAGATTCCCGACGAGCAGCGCGAGACCGCTCTGGATCTGGTGTACGACCGCCGCCGCGAAGGCTACGACCCGTTGCAGAAGCTGATGCAGCTGTTCGAGGGCGTCTCGGCAGCATCGGCCCGGGAATCTCGCGCTGAGGAACTGGGTCGTCTGCCACTGTTCGAGCGACTCGAACGCCGCATCGTCGACGGCGAACGCAACGGTCTCGACGTCGATCTGGATGCAGCGATGACCGAGAAGCCGCCGCTGGAGATCATCAACGAGACGTTGCTCTCGGGCATGAAGACCGTGGGGGAGCTGTTCGGTTCCGGTCAGATGCAGTTGCCGTTCGTGCTCGCCTCCGCCGAGGTGATGAAGGCTGCGGTGGCGTATCTGGAGCCGCACATGGAGGCGACCGACGACGACGGCAAGGGTCGTATCGTGCTCGGTACCGTCAAGGGCGACGTCCACGACATCGGGAAGAACCTCGTCGACATCATCCTGAGCAACAACGGCTACGAGGTCGTCAATCTCGGTATCAAGCAACCGATTTCGACCATCCTCGAAGCCGCGATAGACAAGCGCGCCGACGTGATCGGGATGTCCGGGCTGCTGGTGAAGTCGACCGTCGTCATGAAGGACAACCTGATCGAACTCAACTCCAAGGGCGTCGCGGAACAGTTCCCGGTCCTGCTCGGTGGAGCAGCGTTGACGCGGTCGTACGTCGAGAACGATCTGCAAGATGTGTACGAGGGTGACGTCCACTATGCGCGAGACGCATTCGAGGGCCTGCGTTTGATGGACACCATCATGACCACCAAACGCGGTGGGGGTCCGGCTCCCGACAGTCCGGAGGCACTCGAAGCGAAGGCCAAGGCCGCCGAGCGCAAGGAACGCCATGAGCGGTCCAAGCGCATCGCGGAGAAGCGCAAGGCTGCGGAGGCACCGGTCGTCGTGCCCGAACGATCCGATGTCGCAGCCGATATCGACATCCCGGTTCCGCCGTTCTGGGGTACTCGCATCGTCCGAGGCGTGTCCTTGGCCGACTACTCGGGTCTGCTCGACGAGCGTGCGCTGTTCCTCGGGCAATGGGGCCTGCGCGGTGCTCGCAAGGGTGAAGGTGCCACCTACGAAGACCTGGTGGAATCGGAAGGCAAACCGCGCCTGCGGTATTGGCTGGATCGCCTGAGCACCGACGGCATACTCGCACACGCCGCACTGGTGTACGGGTACTTCCCGGCGGTGTCCGAGGGCGACGACGTCGTCGTGCTCACCGAGCCCGAACCCGATGCACCCGAACGCTTCCGATTCACGTTCCCCCGTCAGCACCGTGACCGATTCCTCTGCATCTCGGATTTCGTTCGGTCGCGTACGGCTGCACGAGAATCCGGCCAAGTCGATGTTCTGCCGATGAACCTGGTGACAATGGGCCAGCCCATTGCCGACTTCGCGAACGAGCTGTTCGCTGCCGACTCGTACCGCGACTATCTCGAGGTGCACGGAATCGGTGTGCAGCTCACCGAGGCGTTGGCCGAATACTGGCATCGTCGAGTGCGCGAAGAACTGAAACTGTCCGACGGCAAATCGATCGCCGCGGAGGATCCCACCGAGGCCGAGGGGTACTTCAAACTCGAATACCGCGGTGCTCGTTACTCGTTCGGCTACGGGGCATGCCCCGATCTGGAAGACCGGATCAAGCTCGCCGCTCTGCTCGAGCCCGAGAGAATCGGCGTGAAGCTCTCCGAGGAGCTGCAGCTCCATCCCGAACAGTCGACCGATGCGTTCGTACTTCATCACCCGGAGGCCAAGTACTTCAATGTCTAGTGGAATTCACCTGCAGGGTGTCCTGTGGGACATGGACGGCACACTGCTCGATTCCGAGAAGATCTGGGACGTCGCGATCGGTGAGTACTCACGAAATCTCGGGACGGAACTCAGCGCAGAAGTGCGCGAGAGCACCCTCGGAAATTCGATGTGGGATGCACTACGCAAGGTCCTGGCACACGCATCGGTCGAGGTCACCGACGAGCACCTGACCGAGGGTCGTGAGTGGCTGACGACCCGTGTCGGGGACCTGTTCGCCGAGGGTATTCCCTGGCGGCCCGGTGCCAAGGATGCGCTCGCTCTGGTTCGCGAGATGGGTCTGTCCACCGGGCTCGTCACCAACACCGAGCGCGGTCTGGTCGAGCGAGCGCTGGATACGTTGGGCCGCGAATACTTCGACATCACGGTCACCGGCGACGAGGTGGAGGTCGGTAAACCGCATCCAGCGCCGTACCTGCGCGGTGCCGCACTGCTCGGCGTGGACGCTGGAGCCTGCCTCGCGGTCGAGGACTCGCCTACGGGCTCACTGTCCGCGCACACTGCAGGATGCCCCGTGCTGGTGGTTCCCTCGGAGATCGCCGTGCCGCCGGCTCCTGGGTACACCATTCGTGACGGTCTTGTCGGTCTCACCGCCGACGACGTCCGGCGGGCCTGGGCAGCCTGATTCCTCGAATCTCGACCGAATTGATTCCGCTGGATACCGACGTGAAAGAATACGAATCCGTGAAGACTTTCGATTCCCTGTTCGCCGAGCTCACCGACCGCGCGAAGACCCGCCCGGAGGGCTCGGGCACCGTCGCAGCGTTGGATGCGGGAGTTCATTTTCAGGGCAAGAAGGTTCTCGAAGAAGCGGGCGAAGTGTGGATCGCAGCCGAGCACGAAAGCGACGAGGCGCTCGCCGAGGAAATCTCGCAGCTGTTGTACTGGGTCCAGGTGATGATGGTGGGCAGGGGCATCGAGCTCGAGGACGTCTACCGACATCTGTGAGTCGAGGACCCGCATGTCTCCCACGAACTCACCGAAGAAGGAAAACTCCATGCTGCGCGTAGCCGTACCCAACAAGGGCGCTCTCTCCGAGTCCGCCGCAGAGATTCTCAGCGAGGCCGGCTATCGGCGCCGAAGCGACTCGAAGGACCTGACGGTTCTCGATCCAGCGAACGGCGTCGAGTTCTTCTTCCTCCGCCCCAAGGACATTGCGATCTACGTCGGATCCGGCCAGTTGGATCTGGGCATTACCGGCCGCGACCTGGCCCTCGATTCGGGTGCTGCCGTCGAAGAGCGCTTGGCGCTCGGATTCGGCCGCTCGACGTTCCGCTACGCGGCGCCCGCGGGCAAGGAATGGGCACCCGAGGACTTGGGCGGACTCCGCATCGCCACGTCTTACCCCAATCTGGTGCGCGCGGACTTGGCGCAGCGGGGGTTGGAGGCCACGGTCATCCGCCTCGACGGCGCGGTCGAGATCTCCATCCAGCTCGGGGTCGCCGACGCCATTGCCGACGTCGTCGAATCGGGCCGATCACTGCGCCAGAACAACCTGGTGGCCTTCGGTGAATCGCTCTGCGATTCGGAGGGCGTACTCATCGAGCGCGCAGGCACCCCGGGTACCGATTCCGCGCGTAAGCAGCTCATCGCCCGCGTGCAAGGCGTCGTATTCGCACAGCAGTACCTGATGCTCGATTACGACTGCCCGAAGTCGATTCTCGACGAGGCCGTCAAGATCACCCCGGGCATCGAGTCGCCCACGCTGGCGCCGATGGTCGACGACAACTGGGTTGCCGTGCGCGCCATGGTTTCTCGCAAAGTTCACAACAACGTCATGGACGAGCTCGCCGAGTTGGGGGCAAAGGCTATCCTGGCGTCCGACATCAGGTCGTGCCGCGCCTTCTAGATCCGGCGGGCTCGACTCGTCTCCACCGACGGTGGCATCGTAGAGGTTCGCCTCAGTAACCGACCCGAGCTCCGACAGCAACACGGCTTCGTGCACGGTGGCGTCATCAGCTATCTGGCCGACAATGCCGTGACGTTCGCCGGCGGAATCGCGCTCGGCGGCGACGCGGTGACCGCGCACTGCACCGTCGATTTCGCGAGGCCGGCAACCGGCGAGTATTTGATCGCCCGCGCGCACTCGGTCTCGTCGACCCGAAACCAGGCTGTCTGCCACTGCACCGTGTATTCGATCGACGGGGACACGGAACGGATTGTCGCGGTGGCTCAGGGCACCGTCGTGACAGCGCGCACGTCCTGATCGGTCGCTGCCGTCAGTTGCGACGCCGGACCAGGACCGTCTGCGCGATTCGGCCGACCGGACCCAGTTCGTCGCTCAGAGTGCCAGCACACATGGCGATTCCGTCCGGACCGGTGGAGGTTTCGGCCGAGACTCCGACCCAGTCACCCTGAGGCACCCTGAACACGTGCACTGTCAGGTCGGTGTTCAAGAAGGTCCATTCGTCGATCGGTAATTTCGCGCCGATTCCGTTCGCGATGTCCGCAATCGAGAACAGTCGCTCCAGCGGAGTCATCGATTCACCCTGGACGAGAACAGGTTTGGGCCTGGCCCAGATCTCGCCGGGACCATCGGCACCGAGCCCGGTGAGAATCTTGAACTCGACGGCGTCGAGATAGCCCGACGACCATGTGCCCCCGAAGGTGTAGTCGACTCCGTCTCCCACCGGCTTCATCACCGGGTCGCCGACGTGTTCGACGTCCTCCGTCGGTGTGGTGCGCATACGCCACGCGCTGCCGCGAGCCACCGCCCGAGCCGTGCCGGACGAACTTTCCGCCCACAATTCGGCAACAACGAGTTCGACGTTGCCCCCGGGGCGCTCCGTCCATGCCCGAATCTCGATGTCCGCGACCGGAATCGGACCGAGTATGTCGACCGCGACTCGACTGATACGGGTGTCCTCCCGAGCGTCGACGCGCTCGAGTGCACGGACCAGTAGAGCGGACGGCGGAGCGCCGTGCTGCATCGTCGGTGCCCACAGACTGACGGTGTTCTCGGTGGCCGTGACCCTCTCGAAGCCGTTCTTGCCGACACCGGCGGGAACGAAGAAGGCGTCCGGAATGGTCACAGCTCGGGCTCCGTCTGTTCCGATGCGACCTGCGGCCAACCCGGGTACGGCGGGGGAGTGCCGCCGAACTCGGGACACAGGGCCTGGTGGTCGCACCACTTGCACAGTGCGCCTTTCTTGGCGCGAAAGTCACCGGTCTCGCCTGCGGCCAGAATCGCTTTCCAGATGGCGGACAGCATGCGCTCGAACCTGCGCAGCTCGTCTTCGTCGGGAGCGTAGGTCAGTTCCTGCTTGTCGGCCAGATACATCAATTTCAGTTGCGCCGGAACGACTCCGCGCATGCGCATGATCATCAAGGCGTAGAACTTCATCTGGAACAACGCCTTGGACTCGGTGAACTCCCGCGGTGCCCGACCGGTTTTGTAGTCGACGACGCGAATCATGCCGTTGGGTGCGACGTCGATTCGATCGATGAATCCCCGAAGCGGCGTGCCGTCGTCCAGATCGATCTCCACCCGTTGCTCGCAGGACTCGGGCTCGAAGTGAGTAGGGTCCTCGAGTTCGTAGTATCCGGCGACCAGAGCCCGAGCGCGATCGAGAAAAGCCGTCCGCTCGTCGGCCGGAACCAACGACTCGATGGCGGGCGACTGGGCAACCACTCGCTCCCACGCCGGATCCACCAGGTCGCGCGCAGTCGTCGGCACTCGGTCCTGCGCAGGCAACGCGTAGAGAGCCTCCAGTGCGGCATGCACCACAGTTCCCTTGACCTGAGCTTCGGTGGACACCTCCGGAATGCGGTCGACCGCGCGAAAGCGGTAGAGCAGAGGACACTGCTTGAAATCGCCTGCGCGGGAGGGCGACAACGCCGGCGTGCTGCGGGGGCTCGGCACCGCCAGCGGCGGTCGCGCCCTGTCGCCGAGGTCGAGTAGAGGCAAGTCGATGGGTGCCGACACGGAAATACTCACGACTGCGAGACTATGCCGCTGGTCCGACAACTTCGGTCAAGGCCGTAGTCTGGCACGTCGAGTCGTCCCCGACGCCTGCCCGCTCCGGTAGATCGTCGAACCGAACAACGAAAGCAGGTTCCGCTGTGTCCACCGGTGATTCCGCGTCCGCGTCGACCGACGGGCCCGAGGTCGACGCGCTCGTCGATGTCCCGGTTCCGAGTGCGGACGATGTGGTCACCGCCACGGTCGACGAGATCGAACCCGACCAGGTCCCGACTGCGGACGAGAACTCCATCGCACCGGTTCCGACCGGACCCGCCCGCAGTGGGCCGTTCCGCGTCGGAGATCGAGTGCAGCTCACCGACGGCAAGGGCAGGCACTACACGGTGGTGCTCGAGGCAGGCAAGGAATTCCACACCCACCGAGGCGGAATCACTCACGACAAGTTGCTGGGTGCCGACGAGGGCAGCGTCGTGACCTCCGTCAACGGCACCCCGTACCTTGCGCTTCGGCCGCTGTTGACCGACTACGTGTTGTCGATGCCGCGCGGCGCGCAGGTCATCTACCCCAAGGATGCAGCGCAGATCGTCCACGAGGGCGACATGTTCCCCGGAGCCCGCGTTCTGGAGGCCGGTGCCGGATCGGGCGCTCTGACGTGCTCGCTGCTGCGTGCGGTGGGTACGGAAGGAACGGTCATCTCCTACGAGATCCGCCAGGACCATGCCGACTACGCGATCAAGAACGTCGAGACGTTCTTCGGCGAGCGGCCGTCCAACTGGCACCTGACGGTGGCCGACGTGGATCAGTTCGGTGTCGATCGACCGGGGGAGCAGGTGGATCGGGTGGTTCTCGACATGCTGGCTCCCTGGGACGCACTGCCTGCCGTATCGAAGGCTCTCGTTCCGGGCGGAGTGCTGTTGGTCTACGTCGCCACGGTGACGCAGCTGTCCAAGGTCGTCGAAGCCCTACGCGCACAGGAATGCTGGACCGAACCCCGTTCGTGGGAGTCGATGGTCCGAGGTTGGCACGTCGTGGGACTGGCGGTTCGGCCCGAGCACCGTATGCAGGGGCACACGGCATTCCTCGTGAGCGTTCGACGCCTCGCCGAGGGCACCGTCACCCCCAAGCCGCAGCGTCGGTCCGGTAAGGGCTGACCGATCGCGGCGGTCTCGCTCGACTGGCGGGCCCGGACTTCAGGCGCAGGGTGCTTGCCCCATCGCAAGGATCTGGCAGGTGCTGGCGTCGGAGAGCTTCCACTTGCCGTCGATCAGGACCCAGGTCTGCGGTGAGGGCGCTGCCGTCCCTCGTGGGGTGGCGATCGCCACGTCGGCCGTGGACGTCTCGCCCTCGACGGTCGGCTCGGCAACCTCGAACGTGATCGTGCCGTAGTTCGCCAGCGCGGCGGTCATGGTGTCGAGGTTCGTCAGACGCGCCTGACCGTTCTCGACCGCGGCCGCTTTGGTTGCCGCGTCGACGTCCGGTGCCACCAGCTGCAGCAGCGAGGATTCGAGTTCATCGGAGGTCGGTGCCGCAACAGCAGGCACGTCGGTCGTCGTGCCGACAGAATCTGCGGCCGACGTCGAATTGTGATCGGCGTGATCGGATTCATCTGCGGTGCTGCACCCGGCCACCGACATCACCGCCGCCGTGAGTGCGACGCTGGCGGAGAATATGCGCATCTTCACTGGTGAAGCCCCTGTTTCCGTAGTCCGTCCACCGTTTGGTCAGGTGAGGCTAACATGACCCCGGCCTCGGTTGGTGTGCAGTCGAGGCATGCAGCAGGCACGCCCGATCGTGGTGTCGGTCCGCACATTCGGGCCGGTGCCGGTAGCGTTGATAGATCGTCACTGGGAGGAGTCGCTCATGAGCTCAACAGACAATCCGGATGTGGCCGCGGCCAGAGCCGAACTGGACGCCGTGCGAGCCGAAGCCGCTTCACTGCGCCGTCAACTGGGGGAGTCCCCCGAACAGGTACGCGAGCTCGAAGGCCGTGTCGATTCGCTCTCGCTCCGCAACACCAAGCTGATGGACACCCTCAAAGAGGCCAGACAACAGCTCATCGCGCTTCGCGAGGAGGTCGACCGACTCGGCCAGCCGCCGAGCGGTTACGGCGTTCTGCTGAGTGTGTTCGACGACGGAACCGTCGATGTGTTCACGTCCGGCCGAAAGATGCGCCTCACGTGCTCGCCCAACATCGAAGCCGACTCGCTTGCGCCGGGCCAGACGGTGCGGCTGAACGAGGCGTTGACCATCGTCGAGGCCTGCACCTTCGACCAGGTCGGTGAGATCAGCACTCTGCGTGAGCTTCTCGGCGACGGATCGAGGGCTCTCGTCGTCGGTCACGCCGACGAGGAGCGCGTCGTGTGGCTGGCAAAGCCGCTGATCGACATGGTCAACGACGACGGCCCCATCGACCCGGACGAACCGTCCCGCAAACTCCGTCCCGGCGATTCGCTCCTGGTCGACACCAAGGCCGGCTACGCCTTCGAGCGTGTCCCCAAAGCCGAGGTGGAGGACTTGGTCCTCGAAGAGGTTCCGGACGTGGGATACGAGGACATCGGTGGTCTCGGTCGACAGATCGAGCAGATTCGCGACGCCGTCGAACTCCCGTTCCTGCACAAGGATCTGTTTCGCGAGTACTCCCTGCGTCCACCCAAGGGTGTACTGCTCTACGGCCCTCCCGGGTGCGGAAAGACGTTGATCGCCAAGGCGGTTGCCAACTCGTTGGCCAAGAAGATCGCCGAGGCCCGCGGGCAGGACGCCAAGGAAGCGAAGTCGTTCTTCCTCAACATCAAGGGTCCCGAACTGCTCAACAAGTTCGTCGGCGAGACCGAGCGTCACATTCGCATGATCTTCCAGCGCGCACGGGAGAAGGCGTCCGAGGGCACCCCGGTCATCGTGTTCTTCGACGAGATGGACTCGATCTTCCGCACCCGCGGTTCGGGTGTCTCGTCCGATGTCGAGACGACGGTCGTTCCGCAGCTGCTCGCCGAGATCGACGGTGTGGAGGGGCTCGAGAACGTCATCGTGATCGGTGCCTCCAACCGAGAGGACATGATCGACCCCGCGATCCTGCGGCCCGGTCGCCTGGACGTGAAGATCAAGATCGAGCGTCCCGACGCCGAATCGGCACAGGACATCTTCTCCAAGTACCTCACCGACTCGCTGCCGGTCAATGCCGACGATGTCGCCGAGTTCGGTGGTGACCGCGCGGCCTGCATCCGAGGGATGATCGACCGGGTCGTCGAGCGCATGTACGCCGAGAGCGACGACAACCGTTTCCTCGAGGTGACATATGCCAACGGCGACAAGGAAGTTCTGTACTTCAAGGACTTCAACTCCGGTGCCATGATTCAGAACATCGTGGACCGCGCGAAGAAGTACGCCATCAAGTCGGTTCTCGAAACCGGCAACGCCGGTTTGAGGATCCAGCACCTCTTCGACTCCATCGTCGACGAGTTCGCCGAGAACGAAGATCTGCCGAACACCACGAATCCCGACGACTGGGCGCGAATTTCCGGTAAGAAGGGCGAGCGGATCGTCTACATCCGCACGTTGGTCACCGGTAAGAATGCCAGCGCGAGCCGGGCAATCGACACCGAGGCCAACACCGGCCAGTACCTGTAGATCCTGCACAGAACAACATCGGGGCGCGTCCGCACAGGGCGCGCCCCGTTCTGTGTCTGCGTGCCGTCTAGGCTCGACTCATGCAGCGCATCATCGGTATCGAGGTCGAGTACGGCATTTCTTCGCCCACCGAACCCACCGCCAATCCGATCTTGACGTCCACCCAGGCAGTGTTGGCCTACGCGGCCGCTGCAGGGGTACCGCGGGCCAAGCGCACACGATGGGATTACGAAGTCGAGTCGCCGCTACGTGACGCCCGTGGCTTCGACCTCGGACGCTTCAGCGGCCCTGCACCGGTCATCGATGCCGACGAGATCGGCGCGGCCAACATGATTCTCACCAACGGTGCCCGTCTGTACGTCGACCATGCTCACCCCGAATACTCGGCCCCGGAAGTACGGGATCCGTTGGACGCTGTGATCTGGGACAAGGCCGGGGAGCGCGTCATGGAGGCCGCCGCTCGCCACGCCTCCAGCGTGCCAGGAGCCCCGCGGTTGCAGCTGTACAAGAACAACGTCGACGGCAAGGGCGCGTCGTACGGCACTCACGAGAACTACTTGATGTCGCGCGAGACGCCGTTCTCGGCCGTCATCGCCGGTCTGTCGCCGTTCTTCGCATCGCGGCAGGTGATCACGGGATCGGGACGCGTCGGAATCGGCCAGTCCGGCGACGAGGCCGGGTTCCAGCTCTCTCAGCGAGCCGACTACATCGAGGTGGAGGTCGGCCTCGAGACCACACTCAAGCGCGGCATCATCAACACGCGCGACGAACCGCACGCGGATGCGGACAAGTATCGCCGCCTGCATTGCATCATCGGCGACGCGAACCTCGCGGAGATGTCGACCTACCTCAAGGTGGGCACCACCGCGCTGGTACTCGACCTCATCGAAGCCGGAGTGGATCTGTCCGATCTCCAGCTCGCCCGACCGGTGACCGCCGTCCACCAGATCAGCCACGATCCGACTCTACGCAAGGCAGTGGCTCTCGCGGACGGGCGCGAGCTGACCGGGCTTGCGCTCCAGCGCATCTACCACCAGCGGGCCGCGAAATTCGTGGCCGCCGAGGGGAGCGACGACGCGCGGGCCCTGGACGTGCTCGACAAGTGGGCCATGGTGCTCGACCTCCTCGAACGCGATCCGATGGAATGCGCCCACCTGCTGGACTGGCCCGCGAAGCTGCGTCTGCTGGAGGGTTTCCGCCAGCGCGAGGGCCTGGGCTGGTCGGCGCCGCGCCTTCATCTGGTGGACCTGCAGTACTCCGACGTTCGGCTCGACAAAGGCCTGTACAACCGGCTGGTTGCTCGTGGGTCGATGGATCGACTGGTCACGGAGCAGCAGGTACTCGATGCCGTCGGCAACCCGCCGGAGGATACGAGGGCCTACTTCCGCGGCGAGTGCCTCCGCAAATTCGGGGCCGATATCGCTGCGGCGAGCTGGGATTCCGTCATCTTCGACCTGGGTGGCGACTCACTGGTACGCATCCCGACACTCGAACCGCTGCGCGGTACCAAATCGCACGTCGGTGCGCTGCTCGAGTCTGTCGACAGTGCCGCCGAGCTCGTCGATCAGCTCACCAACTGAGAACCCGGCAACGCAGTCCGACTATTCGATGGTGTCTCGACGACCCGCGCGGCCGGTCTGTCGGTAGGGTAAAGGTCCGTGCACTTTCGGCGGAACGTTCGGTTGCACTTGCACATCCACAACGGTGCATCTCGGATGAATCGATGAACGTGCAGTAGATGTGTTCTCTCGATACACGGAGGAGGTCGGCGACTATGGCACAGGAGCAGACACGGCGCTCTGGCGGCGGCGACGACGATGAGGTCCCAGGCGACACCGGAGCCGGTGGGCAGGAGCGGCGCGAGAAGCTGGCCGAGGAGACCGACGACCTCTTGGACGAGATCGACGACGTCCTCGAGGAGAACGCCGAGGACTTCGTTCGTGCCTACGTGCAGAAGGGCGGCCAGTGACGGTGGATCGTTCGGACCCACGGTCGGCCGGTGACGGCATGACGATCCCGCTCGGATCGAGCAGTTCGTCGTTCTCCGACTACCTCCGTCAGCACGCCCCCCATCTGTTGCCCGAGAGCGGTCTGGCCGCAGACCTGGCGTCCCACGCTGCCAACGGCACCTCCGACAAGTCCGGCATCGCTCCGCACGGGACGACGATCGTCGCCCTCACCTACGCGGGTGGGGTCCTGATCGCTGGTGATCGGCGCGCCACTCAAGGCAATCTGATCGCCAACCGTGACATGCAGAAGGTCTACGTCACCGACGAGTACTCCGCTGCGGGCATTGCCGGAACCGCAGGCATCGCGATCGAGCTCGTACGGCTCTTCGCGGTCGAACTGGAGCACTACGAGAAGATCGAAGGGGTTCCACTCACCTTCAATGGCAAGGCCAACAAGCTGTCGTCGATGGTGCGGAGCAACCTCGGTGCCGCAATGCAAGGATTGGCCGCCGTCCCGTTGCTGGTCGGGTTCGACATCGACATCTCGGACCCGGACAGTGCCGGGCGCATCGTGTCCTACGACGTGGTCGGCGGGCGCTACGAGGAGCGCTCGGGCTATCACGCGGTGGGGTCGGGATCACTGTTCGCCAAGTCGGCACTCAAGAAGCTCTATCGCCCCGGAATGACCGAGGACGAAGCGCTTCGCGCAGCGGTCGAATCGCTGTACGACGCCGCCGACGACGACTCCGCCACAGGCGGACCTGACGTCACCCGAGGGATCTATCCGACGGCAGTGGCAATCACGAGCGTCGGCGCAGACGACGTTGCACACGACCGCGTGTCGGCCGCAGCGCATTCCGTTCTCGCGGAGCGGACCGAGAGTGCCGCGCACACCGGCGGTGCCGAGCATCACACCCGGTCCGGTCAGCAAGTGAGCGAAGGGGGTAGCGCACCATGACAATGCCGTACTACGCATCAGCCGAGCAGATCATGCGCGATCGTTCGGAATTGGCGCGCAAGGGAATCGGCCGTGGCCGGAGCGTCATCGCACTGACCTACGCGGACGGCGTGCTGTTCGTGGCCGAGAATCGCTCGACGGCGCTGCACAAGGTGAGCGAACTGTACGACCGGATCGGCTTCGCGGCCGTGGGGAAGTACAACGAGTTCGAGAATCTCCGGAAAGCCGGTATTCAGCATGCCGACATCAAGGGGTACACCTACGACCGCCGGGATGTGACCGGCAGGTCGCTCGCCAAGACTTACGCACAGGCGCTCGGCACGATTTTCACGGAGCAGCTCAAGCCTTACGAAGTGGAAATCTGTGTCGCGGAGGTCTCGCATCAGGACGAGCCGATCGCAACGCAGCTCTACCGCATCACCTACGACGGGTCCATCGTCGACGAACAGGATTTCGTCGTCATGGGCGGAACGACCGAGCCCATCGTCGCAGCGTTGAAGGACACCTACCGTCCCGGACTCGATCTGGCCGATGCGGTGCGCGTTGCGGTGGATGCACTCACCGCGGGACCCGCGGTACCGCCCGCTGCAGGCGGTGAGCCCGAGAAGAAGGTTCTCGAGGTATCCGCGCTCGAAGTGGCTGTACTGGACCAAGGTCGGCCTCGGCGCGCGTTCCGACGCATCGCAGGAGCTGCGTTGGAGGACATGTTGCCGGCTTCGGCACCAGCCGTACAGGCCACCACCGACACGGTCGACGGTGTGCCCGAGGTGGGTCCCTCGTAGCTGGTTCGCAGATCGCACCCAGACGGCCTCGTGCCCTACCGCTTCCGGTAGAGCGCGAGGCCGTTCTTGTCACTGGTGAACTCGAACCACGTTCCGTCGCCCACCACTTCGCCGTCGGCGGCGAGTGCAACGGGAGCGCCTTCCACCTCCACCGTCAGCTGCTTCACTGCTCGGCGAACGTAGGCCGGTGAGGAGCCCAGGGTGCCCGTCACCGTCGCCCACAGCAATCTGGTTCGCGACGCCTTGGGTTCGGAGGGAAGGAAACGAACGTCCAGGGTGCCGGTGTGAATGCTGCTGCGCGACATGGGAACTTGGTCGGTCGGCACGTAGTTGCCGTTGCCGACGAAGAGCATCCACACCGAATGCCCGGTGCCGTCGAGTTCGATGTTCAGCGGCTCCGCGGCGGCCAGTACCCTCGTCATCGCAACGGCTGCCGCAGGCCATTTGCCGATTCGGCTCTGGAGCTTCTGACGTAACCGCACCGAGTCGGGATATCCGCCGAAGGTAGCGGTGTTGACGAACGACACGCTGCGGCCGTCGATGGCCACCTGGGCAATATCGACCAGTTCGGCCGTGCCCGCCTCGACGGCTGCTGCGGTGTCTTCGACGGCGGTCAGGCCGGTGTCACGGGCGAAGTGATTGAGAGTGCCACCGGGGAACGCGGCGAGAGGCAACCCGCTGCGCGCTGCCGACGCGGCGACGCTGACCACCGTTCCGTCGCCGCCGCAGACGCCGAGTGCCCGCGGCGACGTATCCCGAATTCGTTGTTCGAGTTGCTCGTTGAAATCAAGTTCCGGATCCGGAACGAACAGATCTGCCTCGGGAAGTGCGCGACGGATCGCCTCGGGCACCGACTCGGAGCCATCACCCGACCCTGGGTTGACGAGCACGAGCAGCCCCCGTCCCCCCTGAAGTGGCGGGACCTCGACCGGTGAGCCCAGATCGGCGGGCTTTTCCGAACGCACGGCCCACCATCGGCGGGTGGACAGCGCGATGGCCGAGCCGAGGGCGGCACCTGCGATGACGTCGGTGGGCCAGTGCACACCGACGTGGACACGCGAGTAGCAGACAGCGGCCGCAACGGGTGCCAGAACAATTCCTGCCAGCGGAGATTCGATGGCAACGGCCGTCACGAAAGCCGCGGCAGAAGCCGAGTGACCGGACGGAAAAGATGAGGACACCGGTGGAGCCAGTACCTGACGCAGCACGGGCACCGACTCCGAACCGGGACGAGTCCGTGGGAACAACGGCTTGAGCAGACCGTTGGCGCTGGCACTCGCGCCCGCGAGCGCCACGAGTCCACGAACACCCCCTCGGCGTGCAGGCCCACCAGCGGCAACGAGCACAGCAGCAACGCCGAGCCACAGACGACCGTGATCGGCCGCGTTACTCAGCGCGCGCAGGCCCGCATCCGCTCGGCTGGACCGTAACGCTGCACTTCGTGCCACCAGCGAGAGGTCCCACGCATGAACGGCCGTCGAAACAGAGGTACGCGTGGGTGTCATGACACCCAGCCTAGGCACGCGCGGCAGCATCTTCACGGACGGACGACATCGGGGCGCTCCGGCACATCGAATCGCAGGTTGCGTTGTAGTGTCGAAGTGTGCAGCGACGAATTATGGGCATCGAGACAGAGTTCGGTGTCACATGTACTTTCCACGGACATCGACGCCTCAGTCCGGACGAAGTGGCTCGCTACTTGTTCCGCCGGGTGGTCTCGTGGGGGCGAAGCTCGAATGTGTTCCTTCGCAACGGTGCCCGCCTGTACCTCGATGTCGGCTCGCACCCCGAGTACGCGACGGCCGAGTGCGACAGCCTGCTGCAGTTGGTCACCCACGACCGGGCGGGCGAGCGTGTTCTCGAGGATCTGCTGATCGACGCCGAGCAGCGCCTGGCCGAGGAAGGCATCGGCGGCGATATCTACCTGTTCAAGAACAACACCGACTCCGCCGGCAACTCGTACGGCTGCCACGAAAACTTCCTGGTACAGCGAGCGGGGGAGTTCTCTCGGATTTCGGACGTTCTGCTTCCCTTTCTGGTCACGCGTCAATTGATCTGCGGCGCAGGCAAGGTCCTGCAGACGCCGAAAGCGGCCACGTTCTGCCTGTCACAGCGTGCCGAGCACATCTGGGAAGGCGTCTCCTCTGCCACCACTCGGTCGCGGCCGATCATCAACACTCGCGACGAGCCCCACGCCGACGCCGAGAAGTACCGCAGGCTGCACGTGATCGTGGGCGATTCGAATATGGCCGAGACCTCGACGATGCTCAAGGTCGGAACGGCGGCCCTCGTCCTCGAAATGATCGAGGCAGGAGTATCTTTCCGAGACTTCGCTTTGGACAATCCGATTCGCGCCATCCGCGAGGTCAGCCACGATCTCACCGGACGGCGCCCGGTGAGGCTCGCGGGGGGACGGCAGGCCAGCGCCCTCGATATCCAGCGGGAGTACTACGCCCGGGCCGTCGAACACCTGAAGACGCGGGAGCCGAACACTCAGGTGGAGCAGGTGGTCGACCTCTGGGGGCGGACCCTCGATGCCATCGAGACGCAGGACTTCGCGAAGGTGGATACCGAGATCGACTGGGTCATCAAGCGCAAGCTGTTCCAGCGTTACCAGGATCGGTACTCGATGGAGCTCTCCGATCCCAAGATCGCTCAACTGGACCTGGCCTACCACGACATCAAACGCGGGCGTGGAGTGTTCGACCTGCTACAGCGCAAGGGCTTGGCCAAGCGAGTCACCGAGGACGAGCAGATCGACGAAGCGGTCGACCTCCCTCCGCAGACCACACGGGCCAAACTGCGAGGTGAGTTCATCACCGCCGCGCAGGAGGCGGGTCGCGACTTCACGGTCGATTGGGTGCACCTCAAGCTCAACGACCAGGCGCAGCGAACCGTGTTGTGCAAGGACCCGTTCCGTTCGGTCGACGAGCGTGTGGAGAGACTGATCGCGTCGATGTAAGCCCGGTGGATATACGGCAGCTCGGGTCGCTACCGCTCCGACGACTCGGGTCGCTACCGCTCCGGCACCAGTTGAGCAACTAGGCTCGACAGTCGTGGCCACCACCAAAGTCGAACGCCTGATGAATCTTGTCATCTGCCTGCTGTCGACGCGTCAGTTCCTCACCGCGGAGTGGATCCGTGACAGCGTGGCCGGATACGACGACTCGTCCAGCCACGAAGCTTTCAGTCGAATGTTCGAGCGGGACAAGAACGAACTCCGTGACCTCGGCGTTCCCTTGGAAACCGGAGCGGCAACCAGGTTCGGCGGCGTCGAGGGCTACCGCATCAATCGCGACGCGTACGAGCTGCCCGACATCGACCTCACCAGCGAGGAGTCGGCCGCTGTCGCTGTCGCCGTCAAACTCTGGGAATCACCCGAGCTCACGTCGGCGGCTCAGAGTGCGCTCCTCAAACTTCGCGCCGCGGGTATTCAGGTCGACCAGAACGAGTCCGCGGCGGCGGTGACCGCGGTTCCCGCACGGACCAGGGGCTCCGAACCTGCACTCGGTGCGCTGCTGGCCGCCATCGACGAGGGCAAATCGGTGCGGTTCGAGCACCGACCGTCGTTGACGGATCCGTTCACCACCAGAACCGTCCAGCCGTGGGGTGTCGTCACGTTCCGCGGCCGCTGGTACCTGGTGGGACACGACGTGGACCGAGACGACACCCGAACCTTCCGCCTCTCCCGCATCGGTGACGAGGTCAAATCGTTCGGCTCGCCGCAGAGTGTCCGCAAACCCGACGGTATCGACCTGCAGGACATCGTCCGTCGCGTCGCAGGGACGTCCTCGGTGTCGGGCACAGCACGAGTCTGGTTGCACGATGGCAGGGCACTGGAGCTACGACGGATGGGAACGATCGTGGGCGCGCAGAGTCTGGGCACCCGGAGCGGCACGGTCGTCGAGGTTCCAGTGCGGTCCTGGGATTGGATCTCGCGGTTGATCGCGGGCCACGGGGCTGATGCGGTGGTGCTCGAACCCGCGGAATTGCGGGCCGATGTGATCTCGACTCTTCAGACGGCAGCCGACGTGGAGACCGAGCGATGAGCGCGCGTCTGTCGGTCCGTTTGGCCAGGCTCCTCAACATGGTGCCGTTCTTCATGGCGAATCCGGGGTTGAGCGCCGAGGAGGCCGCACGCGAGCTGGGTGTGTCGACGGCAACGCTGATGGCCGATCTCAACCAACTCTGGATGTGCGGTCTACCCGGCTACGGCCCGGGTGACCTCATCGATCTCTCGTTCTCCGAGGAGAGCATCGACGTGACGTTCTCCGCGGGGATCGATCGTCCACTACGCCTGACGTCGACCGAGGCCACGGCCCTGTTGGTCGCGCTCCGATCGCTGACGTCGATGCCCGGTATGGTCGATCCGTCCGCCGCGCAGCGAGCGATCGCGAAGATCGAAACCGCGGCGGGCTCGGCGGCGGCCAACGTGCCACTCTCGTCCGATCACGACAGCGTCGGCACCGAAGAGGGGGCGGTCTCGAGCACCGTCCGGTCTGCTTTGCGGCACCGGCACGCACTCGACCTGACGTATTATTCTGCGTCGCGAGACGTCGTCACCGAACGAACTGTCGACCCGATCAGGACGGTCGTGGTCGACGACAACAGCTATCTGCAGGCGTGGTGCCGAGGAGCCGAGGGCGTTCGGCTTTTCCGGTTCGACCGCATCGACTCGGCTGTCGAACGGAACGAGCCCGCTGCACCGCCGGAGTCGGTTCAGGACGAGGACGCCTTCGAGATCTTCAACGACGACCCCTCGCTGTCGCAGGCGCGACTGAAGGTGTCGCCCACCTACACCTGGATTCTGGACTACTACCCGATGACACAGGTCGCAGCCGATTCCGACGGATCGATCGAGGTGACGATGCGATTTGCAACTCTGCAGTGGATGACCCGTCTGACACTCGGGTTCGGCGGCGGCGTCACGGTACTTTCACCTGAATCCTTGGTGAACTCCGTCCGCGAACGCGCACGTTCTGCGCTGGACGTGTACTCCGAGCTGGACTCGACCAGCGCAGACGGCACCGTCACGACATGAACGCAGGGCAAACCGCTGCTCGCCGCTGCTGAAGGTGTCACCCGTAGTCGGGTACGCTCGATTCATCTGATCTCAGGAGGTTCACATGGGATTCACCAGTCCCTGGCACTGGGCGATCGTTGCGGTGGTCGTCATCATTCTGTTCGGTTCCAAGAAGCTGCCCGACGCTGCTCGTGGACTCGGCCGCTCGTTGCGCATCTTCAAGAGCGAGGTGAAGGAGATGCAGAACGACGGCAAATCCGACACCGATACCACGACGGCACAGCAGCCGGCCGCGCCTGCTCAGCTGCCTCCGCCTGCGCCCGTTGCCCCTACGAACGTCGACGCACAGCACGACGCGAAGTCTGCCTGAGCGCAGACCGCTCAGCACACCTTCGGTGCCACGTGGGCACCGAAGGTTCACTGCTGTCGGTGACGGCCCGGCGCCGTCGGCCGACCGAAGAAGGCTGACCGTACAACACCATGCGCATTCCGTTCGATCCGCGGCGTAGCAAGCGCCGAGTCAATCCCGACGGCACGATGTCGTTGGTCGATCATCTGTACGAGCTGCGGACGCGGCTCCTGTGGTCGCTCGTTGCCGTCGCCGTCACCACGGCGTTCGGGTTCTTCTGGTACTCGCACACGATATTCGGCGTCGAAAGTCTCGGTGACCTTCTTCGAGGTCCGTACTGCACACTCGATCCGAACCTCCGCGCGAACTTGAGCAACGACGACCAATGTCGACTGCTCGCGACCGGACCGTTCGATCAGTTCCTGCTGCGATTCAAGGTCGCGTTCACCGCCGGGGTCGTGCTTGCCTGCCCCATCTGGCTCTATCAGATCTGGGCGTTCATCACGCCTGGCCTGTATGCCAACGAACGTCGATACGCCGTCTCCTTCGTCACCGGCGCGGCTGCACTGTTCGTCACCGGTGCCATCCTGGCGTACTTCGTGGTGGCCAAGGGGCTGCACTTCTTGCTGTCGATCGGCGACAACGTACAGATCACTGCACTGAGTGGCGATCAGTACTTCGGATTCTTGATCAACCTCCTCATCATCTTCGGTGTCAGCTTCGAGATTCCGCTGCTCGTGGTTGCTCTGAATTTCGTCGGCGTGCTGACCTACGAACGACTCAAGGCGTGGCGTCGCGGTCTGATCTTCGGTCTGTTCGTCTTCGCCGCCATCGCGACACCGGGGCAGGACCCGTTCTCGATGTTGGCGCTGGCGTTGGCGTTGACGGTCCTCTTCGAGATGGCAGTGCAGATTGCGCGAATTCACGACAAGCGTAAGTTGCGCAAGAGAAGAGACGAATGGGGTGATGTGTCAGATGACGAAGCAACACGTATCGAAGGCGCAAGTACGATCGAGTCCCCACACGCTGTCGCTCCGACACCGCCGCCCAGCGGATTCGGTGCTGCAACCCGAACCCAGTCACAGTACGACGACACCATCTGACCTCGGCCGATGCGTGGGGACCAGCGCATGACGGACACTACGACGGACGTCCATCCGAGTCCGAAGCCCACTGAGCTGCAACGTTTCTCGGCAGAGCTGGGTTTCCCGCTCGACCGGTTCCAGGTCGATGCGTGTACCGCGTTGGAGAACGGACACGGCGTCCTGGTCTGTGCCCCTACCGGTGCAGGCAAGACTGTGATCGGTGAGTTCGCCGTCCACCTGGCCCTCGCAGCCGGGCGAAAGTGCTTCTACACCACACCGATCAAGGCGCTCAGCAATCAGAAGTTCGCCGAGCTGACTGCACGGTACGGCCGCGACACGGTGGGCCTGCTCACCGGAGATTCGTCGATCAACCCCGATGCCCCCATCGTCATCATGACGACGGAGGTTCTGCGAAACATGCTCTACGCATCGTCGGACGCGCTTCGCGGACTCTCTCATGTCGTGATGGACGAGGTGCACTACCTGGCCGATCGCTTCCGGGGGGCAGTGTGGGAAGAGGTCATCCTGCACCTGTCCGACGATGTTCGCCTGGTGAGTCTGTCGGCCACGGTCAGCAACGCCGAGGAGTTCGGCGCGTGGATGAGCACGGTTCGCGGTGACACCACCGTCGTGGTGGACGAGAACCGACCGGTACCTCTCTCTCAGCACATCATGGTGGGACGCCGGTTGTTCGACTTGTTCGACACCAGGGCGCAGTCACCCGACGGCAGCCAGAAGGTCGTGGTCGACCGCGAACTCGTTCGGCACGTCAAGCAGCGCCAGTCTCTCGACTCGATGGACCGCTGGCACGCGCCGCACAGCCGAGGCCGGGGCGGTCGAGGGGGCGGAGGAGGCCGCGGTGGCGGTCAGGGCAGCGGGGCCAACAACCGGCCGCTTGCCCGACCCGATGTGATCGCCAAACTCGACGAAGAGGGTTTGCTCCCCGCGATCACGTTCATCTTCAGTCGCGCCGGGTGCGACGGTGCACTCACTCAATGCATGCGCTCGCGTCTGGTGTTGACGACGCCCGAGCAGGCGGAAGAAATTCGGTACATCGTCGAGAAGCACACCTCGGAACTTCCGCGGGAAGACCTGGAGGTTCTGGGCTTCTGGGAGTGGCGCGATGCACTCGAGCGTGGCTTCGCCGCCCATCACGCCGGTATGTTGCCGGTCTTTCGGCACACCGTGGAGGAATTGTTCGTCAAGGGCCTGGTCAGAGCGGTGTTCGCCACCGAGACGCTGGCGCTCGGCATCAACATGCCGGCCCGAACGGTGGTGCTGGAAAAGCTCGTCAAGTTCAACGGTGAAACGCATGCCGAGCTGACCCCGGGGGAGTACACCCAGTTGACCGGTCGAGCCGGGCGCCGCGGTATCGACGTCGAAGGCCATGCCGTCGTGCTGTGGCAGCCGGGCACCGAGCCGACCGAAGTCGCCGGGCTCGCGTCGACCCGTACTTTTCCGCTGCGCAGTTCGTTCGCGCCGGCGTACAACATGTCGATCAACCTGATCGAGCAGTTCGGTGCAGCCGATTCGCGTCTGCTGCTCGAGCGATCCTTCGCTCAGTTCCAGGCCGACCGCTCCGTCGTCGGCATGGTCCGGGGTATCGAGAAGAACATGCAGACGCTGGACGCGCTCGGTGCACGCCTCGGCGGACCCGACGGCGAATACTTCGAGTATGCGCGGCTGCGCGAACGACTCAAAGATCGCGAGAAGACCCTCGAACGCCAGAGCCGCTCCGATCGACGAGACAAGGCTGTCGATTCGCTGCGCGCCCTGCGCCGCGGCGATGTGATCTCGGTGCCGACCGGTCGCCGCAGCGGCCTTGCCGTCGTGCTGGAACCGGACGACGACCGGGCCGATCCGCGTCCGCTGGTGCTGACCGAGGACAAGTGGGCGGGTCGACTCTCCGCAGCGGACTTCCCCTCGCCGGCAACGTCACTGGGAACGATGCGGCTACCGCGGTTCGTCGACCATCGCACCGCGAGGACCCGGCGCGATCTCGCGGCAGCACTGGTCACGCGCGGAATATCGCAGCCGTCGGACCGCATCCGACGAAAGTCGACAGCAGCGGACGACAAGGAGCTGGCCACCCTTCGCCGAGCCATTCGATCGCATCCGGTGCACGCACGACCCGATCGTGACGAACTCGGTCGTACCGGTGAGCGCTACAACCGGCTTGCCCGCGAGACCGAAACGATGCGTCAGAAAGTATCGGCGACGACGAACTCTCTTGCTCGCACCTTCGACCGCATCCTGGCTCTACTCGCCGACCGCGGGTACGTGACGCCGGGTAAGGATCCCAAGGTCACCGACGACGGTGCCAGGTTGAGCCGGATCTACTCGGAGTCCGACCTGCTCGTGGCGGAATGCCTCCGCGGTGGTCTGTGGCAGGGCCTGTCACCTGCCGAGTTGGCAGCGGTCGTTTCGGCCGTCGTCTACGAGTCGAGGTCGGAGGGGGACATCACCCCGCACGGTCCGACGGGTCCCATTCGACATGCACTCACCGAGACGGTCCGGGTGTGGCACGAGCTTCGTTCGGACGAAGTTCGGCACAAGCTCCCGCCGACGAGAGAGCCCGACATGGGTTTCGTGAAGGCCATCTACAAGTGGGCGTCCGATCACTCGTTGGTCGACGCCCTCGTCACGGCCGGGGACAACGGCAAAGCTCTCTCGGGTGGAGACTTCGTGCGGTGGTGCCGACAGGTGATAGATCTGCTCGATCAGGTTCGGCTCGCGGCCCCGGAGCCGGAACTGTCGCGAACGGCGGCGCGCGCCGTCGCAGCCCTGCGCCGCGGCGTGGTCGCCGTCGACGCCGCGTGACAGGAGCGGTGTGATGGAGTGGCCCGGTAGAGATGAACCCGACGCAGTCGCAGCGAATCGGACTGCCGGGTCGGTACAGCGGGACGTCGTACAGTCGGGCTACTGTACCCCCGACGAATCCGAAATTTCAGTGGAGGCGAGATGAGCGGCCCATACGGTCCGACCGACCCCGACAACAGTTGGTCGCGCACACCCGACCAGCAGGACGGTGCCGCGAAAGATACTCCCGAATCTCCTGGTCATTCCGCAGGCTCCACTCCAGCGTCTCCTGGTCATTCCGCAGGCTCCACTCCTGCGTCTCCTGGTCATTCCGCAGGCTCCACTCCTGCACCGGATTCGCAGACCCCGACACCATCCGCATGGGGCCAGTACGGGCAACCGCCCGTAGCGCCGACCACTCCGTACGGAGAGTCCACGCCGGGCGCGTACGGGCAGAATTCACCGCAGCCGAGCGGTCAGTACCCACACGGCCAGTACCCACCGACCGGGTATCCGCAGGGCCAGTATCCGCAAGCGGGCTACCCCCAGGGCCAGTACCCGCAGGGCCAGTATCCACAGGGCGGTTATCCCCAGGGCCCGTACCCACAGGGGCAATACCCACAGGGGCAGTTTCCCGAAGGCCAGAATCCACCGGCCTCGGCGGGTCAGAATCCCACCGCGCAGTACCCGGCCGGCCAGCAGTACGGCGCGCCCTATCCCGGGACGGGCACACCGCCGTCGGGTGATCCGGCTTATCAGAATCCCTATGCCCCACAGCAATTCGGTGGTGGTCAGTACGGTCCCGGCCAGTACGGGCAGCAGCCGTGGAACCCGAATCAGCAGTATCCGAATCAGCAAGTACCCGGTCAGCAGGGCCCCCGGCCGGCCGGATCGCAGTCGAAGAAGCCATTGATCATCGTGGGTGTCGTCATTGCGGTCGTCGCGGTGATCGCATTGGTCTCGTTCTTGGCATTCGGCCGCTCGACCACGCTCGATACTGCGGCCGCCCAAGAGGGCGTCCGTAAGGTGGTCACCGAGTCCTACGGCGCGTCCGATGTCTCCGGGGTGTCGTGCCCCCAGAACATCGAGGTGAAGAAGGGCGCAAGCGTCGATTGCACCCTGACGGTCGACGGGGCGTTCAAGAAGGTGACGTTGACTTTCCTGGACGACGACGCCAACTACGAGGTCTCGCTACCAAAGTAGATCTGCTCGACCGTCGTGTCAGTTCTTCGACGCCGTGGCCGCCATCGCAGTGACGAGGCGGGCCACGGCGTTCTCCACTCCGAGGGTCTCGGCAAGTTCGTTCAGTGCGTCGACGTCGGCGGGCTCGGCCGGGATCTCGTCCGACTTCGACAAGACGACGTCGGCGTCGGTGACCACTCGGACGACGGGAAGGGCCGCATCGAGGTAGTCGCTCGCGTTGGCCAGCTTCGCCCGGATTCCCTTGGCCATGTCCGACGACGGATCGAGTGCCGCGTCACGCAATGCAGCGACCGACTCGTACTGGAGCATCAGGGTGGAGGCCGTCTTCTCCCCGATACCCTTCACTCCTGGCAGGCCGTCCGAGGCGTCGCCTCTGAGTAGTGCGAGCTCGGCGTAGGCCGCGCCTGCGCGGTGCAGAGGAACTCCGTAGCGTTCGGAAACCAATGCGGGGTCGAACAATTCGGCCTTGGCCAACCCTCGCCCCACGTACAACACCCGAACCTCGTTCGGTTCGTCCGCCGCGACCTGCAACAGATCTCTGTCCCCGCTGACCACGACCACCGGGTCCTGTCGCTCGCGCGCAGCCAAGGTGCCAAGCACGTCGTCTGCCTCCAGCCCCTCCGCGCCTGCGGTCGCAATACCCAGCGCGGCGAGAACGTCCATGATCATGTCCACCTGAGGAGTCAACGTCTCCGGAACCTCTTCGCTCTCGGCGACCTCCGGGGCAGCCTCGGCCACACGGTGCGCCTTGTAGGACGGCACGAGATCGACTCGGAACTGCGGCCGCCAGTCCAGATCGAGGCACACGGCCAGCCGACTGGGTTCGGTTCGTGCGATCAGCGCCGAGATCATGTCGAGAAAACCACGGACTGCGTTGACGGGTCGTCCGTCGGGGGCCGTAATCGACTCGGGCAGTGCGTAGTAGGCCCTGAACCACAGGCTCGCACCGTCGAGGAGCAGCAACGGCGACTTTCCGGGGGCGGTCATGGGGCTCATCTTGCCGTACGGCATTAGCCTGGAGGCATGAGTGTCGATTCTTCGGTCAGTTCCTCACGTTTCTCCAGTGACGTCTACGCGTCGCGGCTCGCGCGAGCCGCGCGTCTGACGTCGGATGCGGCATTGGATGCGCTGCTGATCACGCCGGGCCCGGATCTGCAGTATCTGATCGGCTCGAAGGCCAGTTCGTTCGAGCGTCTCATCGCCCTGGTCGTGCCGGCCGACGGCAGCACTCCCAGTATTGTCGTGCCGCGGCTCGAGCTGGCCGCGCTGGGCGATTCCGCGGCTGCGGATCTGTCGCTGAACCTCGTCGATTGGGTGGACGGCGTCGATCCGTACGCGCTGGTGGCTGCGGCGGTTCCGACCGGAACGAAGACTGCCGTCGCCGACGCGATGCCCGCACTGCACTTCGTGCCGCTGGCCGAGGTGTTCGGAACTGTGCCGGTGCTGGCCACGGATGTGCTCCGCGAACTTCGGATGGTCAAGGACGAGGCCGAGATCGACGCGTTACGGCGAGCCGGGTACGCCATCGATCGAGTGCACGCCCGTATGGGGGAATGGCTTCGCGTGGGCCGAACCGAAGCGCAGATCGCTGCAGACATTGCCACGGCCATCGTCGAAGAGGGGCACACTGCACCCGAATTCATCATCGTCGGGTCCGGCCCACACGGTGCCGATCCGCATCACGAGGTGTCCGATCGTGTCGTGGAGGCAGGCGACATCGTCGTGATCGACATCGGCGGGCCCGTTGCACCGGGATACAACTCCGACTCGACCCGCACCTACAGTCTCGGCGAGCCGACAGCGGAGATCGCGGGCCTCTACGCGGTGCTGGAGCGGGCGCAGCAAGCAGCTGTCGACGCGGTGGTGCCGGGGGTCACGGCGCAGTCCATCGATGCGGCTGCCCGCGACGTCCTGGTGGACGCCGGGCTGGGCGAGGCGTTTCTGCACCGCACCGGTCACGGAATCGGACTGTCTGTGCACGAGGAGCCATACATCGTTTCCGGCAACGACATCACCCTGACCGAGGGGATGGCGTTCAGCATCGAGCCGGGAATCTACTTCCGAGGACAGTGGGGTGCCCGTATCGAAGACATCGTCGTCGTTACCGCGGACGGGTGTGAATCGGTCAATCTTCGGCCCCACGGTCTGGCCGTCCTCCCGGTGTGACAACTGTGCGCGAGACCGAGTTCGTGTCGGTCGTAAGGGCCAATCCTGCTGTGGCCGAGATACTTCGACGTGCCCCGCAACTCGGGCTTCCCGGGTGGTACCTGACGGCGGGTGGCCTCTTCCAGACTGTCTGGAACCACCTGGCCGATCGAGATCCACAGGCGGGCATTCGTGACTACGACTTCTTCTACTTCGACGACTCCGATCTGTCCTACGGCGCCGAGAACGAGGTGATCGAGACCGCGGCCTCACTGTTCGCCGACCTCGGGGTGGACGTCGAAGTGCGCAACGAAGCACGCGTACATCTGTGGTACGAGAAGCACTTCGGCAGTCGGATCCCACCGTTCCACAGCACCGAGGACGCGATCGACCATTTCGTTTCCACCACGTGCTGTTTCGGAATCACCACCGATGCGGACGGTGGAGATGTCGTCTACGCGCCACACGGTTTCGAGGATCTGTTCGCGGGAATCGTGCGGCCCAATCCGCGCGTGCCGATGCAGCATGTGTACGAGGCCAAAGCCGCCCGCTGGACGACGGAATGGCCCGACTTGACCGTCCTACCCTGGCCGGCGGACCTCGCCTGACGCGGGAGCCGACTGCGCTTCAGCGGCTGAGTAGCGAACGACTCCCGAGTACCCGTCGCACCTGGATCTCGATGACCACTCGGGTCGGATTCTCCCGCGGAACGCGGTAGCGCTTGGCGTAACGGTTCTCGGCGTCGACGACGGAATCTCGATCGCTGCGGACCGAAGCCGGTCCCTCCATGGTCATCCAGCGGGCGCCGTCGATCTGAGTGACGGCGGCGTAGGCACCGCGGCCGGCGTTGATGGCCTTCTGTGACACGTCGTTGGTGATGACCCGCGCAATTCGAGCATCGGAGTCGTACGTGAAGCCGACTGCAACAACGTGCGGCGTCCCGTCCGGTCGAAGCGTCGTCAGTGTGGCGAGATGCCGCTCGGTGAGGAATTCGAGCGCGTCGTCGGTGAGGGCAGTCGCGTCTGCGGGGGTTGCGGCCATGACCCGACTGTAGTGACGTGCCCCGACTGCCACGAGCTGGGTTCGATCGGCCAGACTGATCGGCGTGAGCAGACGAGCAGAACCCGCACCCGGAACGCTGTTGCTGTTGGGCGGACGAAGCGAGATCGGGCTCGAGGTGGCCACCCGACTGGCACCGGGGCGAACCGTCGTACTGGCCGCGAGACGTAGCAACGAGCTGACAGCAGAACAAGTCCGGGTGCAACGGGCAGGCGCGGGCGCAGTCCACACTGTCGAATTCGACGCGAACGCGATGGACACCCACGCCGAACTCCTGCGGGCGATGGCCCGAGAACACGGTCCGATAGGCATCGTGGTTCTCGCCTTCGGCATCCTCGGCGACCAGGCGCGCGCCGAGAACGACGCCCAGCATGCGCTCGACGTCATCACCACGGACTTCCTGGCGCAGGTCTCCGTACTCACTCACGCCGCGACACTTCTTCGGGCGCAGGGCACCGGCGACCTGATCGTGTTCTCGTCGGTGGCGGGTGTACGAGTGCGCCGCGCAAACTATGTGTACGGGTCCGCGAAAGCCGGCCTCGACGGATTCGCGAGCGGACTGAGCGATTCGCTGCACGGCAGCGGAGTGCACCTGTTGCTCGCCCGCCCCGGGTTCGTCATCGGGTCCATGACCGAAGGAATGGACCCGGCTCCGATGTCGAGTACCCCTGATCAGGTCGCCGACCTCGTGGTGTCTGCACTGAACAAACGACGGAACAGCGTGTGGATCCCCGGCATTCTTCGCCCGGTCTTCTTCGCCATGCGTCTACTGCCACAATGGCTCTGGCGCAGGATGCCCCGCTGATGACGGTTCCGATGCCCCGGCCGATAGTCGTCGTCGGAATCGGCGCGGACGGCTGGGACGGACTGCCTGCGACCTCCCGCGGGGCTGTCGAGAAGGCCGATGTGGTGTTCGGTTCGGTACGCCAGATTGCGAGTGTCCGGCCGCATTGCACCGAGACCAGGACGTGGCCGAGCCCGTTGCTACCGAATCTGCGGTCGATGCTCGACGCCTACGAGGCGTCGAACGTCTGTGTGTTGGCCAGCGGGGATCCGATGTTCCACGGCATCGGGGTGACGTTGGTGCGCGAGTTCGGTGCCGAGCGACTGCGCATGCACCCGGCACCGTCCTCCGTGTCGTTGGCATGCGCGCGGCTGGGGTGGGCACTGCAGGACACCCCGACGGTGTCTCTGGTGAACACGCCGATCGAGACACTGTTGCCGGACTTGGCCGACGGTCGCCGGGTGATCGTGTTGAGTCGGGGGAGCAGTACACCGGGTGAGGTGGCGGGGCTGTTGTCCGGCAACGGGTTCGGAGACTCCGCGATGACTGTGCTCGAACAGCTCGGCGGACCGGCCGAACGAATTGTCCACGGTCGAGCGCGAGATTCGACGTTCGAGGGCACCGACCCGCTCAACGTCGTTGCGCTGGAGTGCGTGAGAGATCCCGACGCACCCCGCCACGCTCGCGTACCCGGCCTGGCCGATTCCGCATACACCGGTGACGGCCAGATGACCAAGCAGGAGGTTCGAGCACTGACCCTGAGCGCGTTGGCACCTGCGCCCGGAGAACTGTTGTGGGACATCGGAGGCGGATCAGGAACCATTGCCATCGAATGGATGCGTACCGACAGATCCTGCCGCGCAGTGACGTTCGAGAGTTCGCAGGCGCGGCGTGATCAGATCGAGCGCAACGCTCGGCACCTGGGAGTTCCGGGACTTATCGTGCACAACGCGGCACCCGAGAGCTTCGGAGGCGTCTCGGCCGTGAACGCGGTGCCCGACGCGGTGTTCATCGGTGGTGGATTGACCGGTGCCGACATGCTCGAGGCGTGTTGGAACGCGGTGCGCACAGGGGGGCGTGTGGTCGCCAATTCGGTGACTGCAGAATCGGATTCGTTGTTGCTGACCGCGGCGGCGAAGTACGGCGGAGAGCTCCGCAGATTCCAGATCTATCGCGGTGAGCCGTTGGGCGCGTTCACGACGTGGAGGCCACACTTACCGGTTACTCAATGGAGTGCGATCAAACCGTGAAGGTTCTGATTCTCGGCGGTACCACAGAGGCGCGGGCACTCGCGGCGGCGCTGGATCGGGTTCGGGACGTCGACAGCGTCACCTCACTGGCCGGGCGGGTCACACAGCCGATACTGCCCGTCGGTCGGACCCGAATCGGCGGGTTCGGTGGACCGGATGCCCTTGCGATGTGGCTGCGAGACAATGCGATCGACGTAGTGGTGGACGCGACACACCCGTTCGCATCCACCATCGGAGCGCACGCCGTGCATGCCACCGAGGCAACGGGAGTCGCACTCCTCGTACTGACGCGGCCACCGTGGACCGAGGGCGAAGGCGATCGGTGGACCACGGTTCCCTCGCTGCCCGACGCGGCGTCGGCGATCACCCCCGGCAGCCGGGTGTTTCTCACGACAGGCAGGCAGGGCGTTCACCATTTTGCGAGGGTCGATCACTCGTGGTTTCTGGTAAGGACGATCGATCCTCCGACCGGTCCGGTACCACCGCACATGACGCTGCAGCTCGGTCGCGGTCCGTTCGACATCGACCACGAGTCGAAGGTGCTCGCAGACAACCGAATCGACCTGTTGATCACAAAGAACAGCGGCGGCGACATGACTCGAGCCAAACTCGATGCGGCGAGGGCAGCATCGATCCCGGTCCTCATGATCGCCCGTCCCGAGGCACCGACCTCGGCACCGATCGTGTACGAGGTGGATTCCGCCGTGGACTGGTTGACGAACCGGCTACGCGTCTACTGACGGGTACCGTCGGGAGGTGAAGACTTTCGGACCGCTTCCGGTCTCCACCACCGTGGTCATCGAGGATCCGATGATGAGCAGGCACCGCATATCGATCGACTCGGGGTCGAGTTCTCCGAGCGTCACAGTGCACACCGATTCCTGCACACTGCCCACCGCGCGTCCGATCACCACCGGCGTCTGTGGTGAACGATGCTCGAGCAGTAGATCTTTCATGGCTGCAACCTGCCAGGTTCTCGACTTCGAAGCGGGATTGTAGATCGCGATCGCCATGTCGGCTGCGGCGACCGCCGACAGACGCCCGGCCACCACGTTCCATGGCTTGAGTCGGTCGGAGAGCGATATCACGGCATAGTCGTGGCCGAGGGGTGCTCCCACCCGGCTCGCGACGGCGTTCGCGGCGGTCATTCCCGGTACCACTCGTACCGGCACCGAACTCCACTGTTGTTCGGCTGCAACCTCTATGACCGCTGTCGCCATCGCGAAGACCCCCGGATCGCCCGAGGACACCACGGCTACTCGCCGTCCTTGTTTGGCGAGGTCGAGGGCGAACGCCGCACGTTCGGATTCGACCTTGTTGTCGCTCGCGTGCCGTATCTGCCCGGGCCTCGGCGGTACCCGGTCGATGTAGGTGATGTAACCGACGAGATCGGTGGCGGCGGCCAGTTCGGCCCGCACCTCGTCCGTCGTCCATGCTTCGTCGCCTGGACCGAGGCCGACGACGACCACTTCGCCCGTGCTGGTGGGTGTTTCGGCTCGGTTGGAGGGGCTCGGCACCACGATCATCGAGAAGTACGGGACGTCGTCCGCGTCGGCGGCATCGAGGACGCGTTGATCGGGTGTACTGGCCCGCTCGACGTATCGCGCCTCGTCCAGTCTGCCCGATCGTTCCAGTGCGTCGAGCACTGTCGGATAAGTTCGCCCGAGTTTCATGATGACCGCGGCGTCGGTACCGCGTAGTCGGCGTGTGAGTTCGTCGGTAGTCAGTGTTCCGGGCAGGACGGTCAACACCTCGTCGCGCTCCACCAATGGAGTTGCCAGCGCCGCCGACGCAGCACTGACCGAGGTCACGCCGGGAACCACCTCGACCTCGAACCGGTGCGCCAGGCGTTTGTGCATGTGCATGTACGAGCTGTAGAACAGCGGATCGCCCTCGGCCAGAAGCGCAACCGACCGACCGGCGTCGAGATGAGCGGCGAGCCGTGCAGCAGCGGACTCGTAGAACTCGTCGATCGCACCTTGATACCCACCGGGATGAGCCGTCGCCTCGGTGGTCACCGGGTACACCAGGTGCTCCTCGAGTTGACCGTCACGCATGTACCCGGCCGCGAGGGCGCGCGAGATGCTGCGGCCGTGTCGAGCGCTGTGGAATGCAACAACATCGGCCTCGGCGATCACACGAGCAGCCTTGACGGTCAACAGCTCCGGGTCACCCGGGCCGACGCCGACTCCCCACAATTTTCCGACAGCGGTCATTCCTGTTCGCTCGCAATGGCATTGACTGCGGCGACGGTGATGGGGCTGCCACCACGTCTGCCTCGGACGACCAGATACTCCACGCCGAGGTCGGCTGCGATCAGATCTTCTTTCGACTCCGCTGCGCCGATGAATCCTACCGGGCCGCCGACGATGGCTGCGGGCTTCGGGGCTCCGGCCGCGAGCATCTCCATCAGGTGGAACAGTGCGGTCGGCGCGTTTCCGATGGCGACGACGGCGCCGCCGAGCTTCTCGCCCCACAACTCCAGCGCGGCAGCGGTTCTCGTGGTGCCCATACTCCGAGCCAAATCCGGTACCCGAGGATCGGACAGGGTGCACAGAACCTCGTTGTCGGCCGGAAGACGGCGACGAGTGATGCCGGCGGCGACCATGTTGGCATCGCACAGCACCGGTGCGCCTGCGCGCAGGGCGGTTCGAGCGGAACCCACCACGTCGGGCGTGAATCCGATGGTCTCGGTCAGGTCGATCTCACCGACAGCGTGGATCATGCGTACGACGACCTGGGCAACATCCGGCGCGAATCGAGACAGATCTGCTTCGGCTCGAATGGTTGCGAAAGACTGGCGATAGATCTCCGCGCCGTCGCGGACGTAGTCGTGCATGCGTGTCACGATAGGGGAGAGGGACCCCTCGTCCGGAAGCCGGTCTCCCGGTGCTCAGGACACCTGGTAGCCGATTCCTGTCGCGATCACGTCGGTGACCTCACCTTTCGGTCGCCCACAGCGCCGCTCGCACCCGGACCAGTGTTGCCGCTCGTCACGCGGAGTCATTCGGGCTTCGACGGCCGCCTCCAGGTCGGATCGGACGTCGGCCAACGACTTCGCACAGCCCGGCGATCCGGTACACGCGCTCACCCGGATCCACGGTGATTCCGCGTCGAAGATCAGGCCCATCGGGGCCAGCACCCGGACAACTTGTTCGGCGGGCTCCTCGTCCAGATCGCACACGATCAGCGACCTCCACGGAGTCACGATCACCGGTCGGTCGATGGCGGCGAGGAACTCGGCCAGTCGTGCGCCGATAACGCCGTTGGCAAGTCCTGCGGCCAGGGCCACCAGTCCGTCGTCCTGGTCGAGCCAGCCGATCGGTGGTACCTCGACAGGTGTGGGCAACGGCAGCGCAGTGCCCGCAGAGAGCCCGAGCAGTTCGACGATTCGATCGACGCCGTTGTCGACTTCGGCCAACCGCCATTCGGATTCTCGCAGTTCCGCGAAGGCTGCGGCGCAGTTCAGCAGCGTCGGCACCACGCTGTCTCGATCCACTCGAACTCCGCTGTCCCGGCCTGCGAGCAGCAGCGCGTACGACCCGTCGGACTGGGCGTAAGCACCGAAATCCGGTTCGAGTCCGCCCATGTCGCCGCGCCCGTCGTCGAGGGCGAACAGCGTTCGCCCGGGCAGTTCGGCCAGGTCGCGACGCGCGCAGAGCCCTTCGTCCAACTCGCGGACGAGCGCACGCACGTCGGTGAGACCGCCGACCCGTCCCGAGAGTGGTGAGGCGAGGATGTTGCGCACCCGCTCGTGCGTTGCGGACGGTAGCAATCCGGCCTCGGCCAACCTGCTCGCCAGGGCGACCGGGTCCGAGACCGCCCGCAGCTGAACGTTGCCCCGGGACGTCAGCTCCACCGTCCCGTCGCCCAGTTCCTCTGCAGCCCGCGCCAGGACCTGCATCTGTTTCGGCAGCACCAGGCCACCCGGCAGCCTGATCCGCGCAAGCGGACCGTCCGCAGCGAGGTGCGTCGTCAGCGCTCCTGGGCAGCCGTCGGGCACCGATCTGTCAGGCGAACTCATGTTCACCAGGCTACAAGCGCGACGGGTGGACCGATGTGCCGCTCGCACCGGTAGCATTCTGTCGACACGGCTCAGGCCGAGAGGAAACCGGCGAGAATCCGGTACGGTCGCGCCACTGTAACGGCCCTGCACTTCGGGTGCACGGGCCGGAGTCAGACCCTCTCGCCGACGAACCGAAGAGAAGATTCACCTAGTTCAGGGGCGCGAAACCCCCGAGGAGGGCGTTACCCGTGTTCTTGTTGCTGTCCACATCGGACACAGATCTGCTCAGTGCCCGTGCCAGTGGAGCCGACTTCACCTGGGGCAACCCATCTCGCCTTCTGGCGCAGGACATCCCGTCGATGGCCGAATCGGCCGAGCTGATCATCGTGCGCATTCTCGGATCGCGCCGCTCGTGGGAGGCGGGCATCGGCGCCGTGCTCGCCACCGGGCTTCCGGTTGTCGTTCTCGGCGGTGAGCAGGCACCGGATGCGGATCTGATGGAGATCTCGACGGTGCCGGCCAACGTCGCCGCGCAAGCACACAACTATTTGGCCGAGGGCGGGTCGGACAACCTGCGCCAGCTGTACAACTTCCTCTCCGACACCGTGTTGCTCACCGGTCACGGTTTCGATGCTCCGCGGCACCTGCCGACGTGGGGGCACCTCGAACGGAACTCCACCCCGCACTCCGACGGTCCGACGGTGGCGATCCTCTATTACCGCGCCCAGCATCTGGCCGGAAACACCACGTACATCGATGCCCTCGCCGCCGCGGTCGAGAACGCCGGTGCCACGGCCCTTCCGATCTACTGTGCGTCGTTGCGCACGGCGGAGTCAGACCTGCTCGAGACGCTGAAGTCGGCCGATGCCCTGATCGTGACGGTGCTTGCAGCGGGCGGGACGAAACCTGCCGGGGCGTCGGCAGGTGGCGACGACGAGGCCTGGGACGTCGCCGAACTCGCGGCTCTCGACGTTCCGATCCTGCAGGGTCTGTGCCTCACGAGCTCACGCGCGACGTGGTCCGAGAACGACGACGGGCTGTCGCCACTGGACGTGGCCACACAGGTTGCCGTCCCGGAATTCGACGGCCGTCTCATCACGGTTCCGTTCTCGTTCAAGGAGATCGACGACGACGGGCTGACCACGTACGTTCCGGATCACGAGCGAGCAGCGCGCGTCGCCGGCATCGCCGTTCGCCATGCACGGCTACGACACATCCCGGCCGCCGACCGCCGAATCGCCCTGATGTTCTCGGCGTATCCCACCAAACATGCCCGCATCGGCAATGCCGTCGGCCTCGACACTCCGGCCAGCGCCATCGCGTTGATGTCGGACATGCGCACTGCCGGCTACGACCTCGGGCCGCTCGACGGCCCGGATTCGGTGCCCGGTCTGGCTGCTCGCGACGGTGATGCACTCATCCACGCGCTGATTGCCCGCGGTGGCCAGGATCCGAACTGGCTCACCGACGCTCAGCTCGAGGGCAACCCCATTCGCATCTCGGCGGCGCGGTATCGCACCTGGTTCGAGCAGCTCCCGTCTGATCTGCGCGACGGCGTGATCGAGCATTGGGGCCCGCCACCGGGCGATCTCTATGTCGATCGCTCTGCCGATCCGAACGGTGAGATCGTCATCGCAGCAATGCAATTCGGCAATGTGGTCATCATGGTTCAGCCGCCGCGCGGGTTCGGGGAGAAGCCCGTCGCGATCTACCACGACCCGGATCTTCCACCGAGCCACCACTACCTGGCGGCCTACCGATGGATTTCCGCTACCGAGACAGACGGCGGTTTCGGTGCCGATGCGATGGTTCATCTGGGCAAGCACGGCAATCTCGAATGGTTGCCGGGTAAGACGCTCGGCATGTCCGCCTCCTGCGGAACCGATGCGGCCCTCGGCGATCTGCCGCTGATCTATCCGTTCCTGGTCAACGATCCGGGGGAGGGGACGCAGGCCAAGCGCCGAGCACACGCCACTCTCGTCGATCACCTCATTCCCCCGATGGCGCGCGCGGAGAGCTACGGAGACATCTCGAGGCTCGAGCAGTTGCTCGACGAGCACGCGAATATCTCGGCGCTCGATCCAGCCAAGCTGCCCGCGATTCGTCAGCAGATCTGGACGCTCATGACCGCGGCGCAGATGCACAAGGATCTGGGGCTCGAGGAGCGCCCCGACGAGGAAGTGTTCGACGACATGCTGCTCAACGTCGACGGATGGCTGTGCGAGATCAAGGACGTGCAGATCCGCGATGGGCTGCACATCCTGGGCCAGGAGCCCGTCGGCGATGCCGAGGTCGAGTTGGTGCTGGCGATGCTGCGTGCTCGGCAGATGTGGGGAGGCGAGCAGACGGTCCCCGGACTTCGCGAAGCTCTCGGGCTCAGCGAGGACGGCGACGAGGAACGCACGCGCGTCGACAGCATCGAGGCCGTGGCGCACGGTCTGGTCGCAGCCATGCAGGCCGCGCAGTGGAATCCGGACGAGGCCGAGCGCGTTGCAGGCGAACACGGTGACGTGGTCGCGGAGATCTTGAAGTTCGCCGCCGCCGAGGTGGTACCGCGTCTGCGCGGAACCGCACGCGAGATCGAGCAAGTGCTGCACGCTCTCGACGGCGGGTTCATCGCGGCGGGGCCGAGCGGTTCACCGCTGCGCGGACTGATCAATGTCCTACCTACCGGGCGCAATTTCTATTCGGTCGACCCGAAGGCCGTGCCGTCGAAACTGGCATGGGAGACCGGTCAGGCGATGGCGGAGTCATTGCTCGCTCGATACCGTCAGGATCACGGGGAGTGGCCGAAGTCGGTGGGCCTGTCGGTGTGGGGCACGTCTGCGATGCGGACCTCCGGCGACGACATCGCCGAGGTGTTCGCGCTGCTGGGCGTGTCGCCGGTATGGGACGAGGCCTCACGCCGGGTCACTCGGCTCGAGGTGATCGATCTCGGCGAGCTCGGTCGTCCTCGTATCGACGTCACGGTCCGGATCAGCGGCTTCTTCCGCGACGCGTTTCCCCACGTGCTCGCCCTGCTCGACGACGCGGTACGGATGGTCGCCGCATTGGACGAGGAGCCCGATCAGAACTACGTCCGCGCACACGCGCAGGCCGATCTCGCTGAACACGGTGACGAAAGACGCTCCACAACAAGAATTTTCGGATCCAAGCCGGGTACCTATGGTGCCGGGTTGCTCCAGTTGATCGACAGCAAGACCTGGCGTAGCGACGACGACCTGGCTCAGGTCTACACCACATGGGGCGGTTTCGCGTACGGCCGCGGCCTCGATGGCGTCCCTGCGTCGGACGATATGCGCACCGCGTACAAGCGCATCGCCGTTGCCGCCAAGAACACCGATACACGCGAGCACGACATCGCCGATTCCGACGACTACTTCCAGTACCACGGCGGCATGGTGGCGACTGTGCGCGCGCTGACCGGAAAGTCGCCCGAGGCATACATCGGCGACAGCACGCGTCCGGAATCGGTACGCACCCGCACCCTCTCGGAGGAGACCGCCCGGGTGTTCCGTGCGCGCGTGGTGAACCCCAAGTGGCTCGAAGCCATGCGCAGGCACGGCTACAAGGGCGCGTTCGAGATGGCGGCCACGGTGGACTACCTGTTCGGCTACGACGCCACCACGGGAGTCGTACAGGACTGGATGTACGAGAAGCTGGCCGAAACCTACGTGCTCGACGAGCAAAACCAGAAGTTCATGCAGCAGTCGAATCCATGGGCACTGCACGGCATCGCCGAACGCCTGCTCGAGGCGGTGGAACGGAAGATGTGGGCCGAGCCGAACGAGCAGGTTCTCGACGGGTTGCGCCAGATCTACCTCGAGACCGAGGGCGAGCTCGAAGGGGAGTAGCGACGTACTCTGAGCGGTATGGCCGCCACGTTCGAAGACATTGCCAAGGGCAAGTACGTACTGCTGACGACGTTCAAGAAGGACGGCACCGGGGTGCCGACGCCGCTGTGGGGTGCGCTCGACGGTAACCGACTACTCATGTGGACGGTTGCCGATTCGTGGAAGGTCAAACGCATTCGCCGCAACCCACAGGTGACGATTGCGGCGTGCGACATGCGCGGCAATCCGCAGGGCGACGCAGTGAGCGCCACCGCCGAGATTCTCGACGCGACCGGCACCGCGAAGGCCCGCGCAGCTGTCGCGTCGAAGTACGGAATCCTGGGCTGGCTCACCGTGAAGGGCAGCGTGCTGCGTCGAGGAAAGAGCGGCTCGGTCGGGCTGTCGATCACCGCAGCCTGAAATCGACACATCGGCACCATCGCTCGCATGCGCGGTTCCGAATACTTCACGAGGCAGCTTCCCCTGCTGCCGGAATGGAGTATCACGTGCCTATCGCAGTGACCGACTACAACCACGTCCGTCTCACCGTTCGCGACATCGAGCGATCGAGGTCGTTCTACGACTCGGTGTTCGGCTTCGAGGTCGCATACGCCTGGGATCCCGACGCCGACGAGGAGACCAAGAAGGCGCTATGGTTCCTGTTCGGTGGAGTCATCTACAAGTTCGGCGGGGGACTGCTCGGCCTGCGTCCGGTCGCACCGAGCGACGACACTTTCGGTGAAGACCGCTGCGGGCTCGACCACTTGAGCTTCACGGTGGACACGCGAGCCGCACTCGAAGACGCCGTCAAAACGCTCGACGATCTCGGCATCGCCCACGAAGGCATCAAGGACGCAGGGCCCGGGCTGTCCATCGTGGAGTTCCGCGACCCGGACAACATCGCGCTCGAGCTCTCCGGACCCGATAAGTAGCCCGGACCTACCTCACTGAGCGGCGCTGACCGAGGACATGTGAAAATCGGGAATGCGCAGCGGCGGCATCGCCGTGCGGGTGAACCAGTCCTTCCACTCGCGCGGCAGTGTCGCTTCCGTTGCACCCGCTTCGGTGACGCGACGCAACAGATCCAGCGGGCTCTCATTGAACCGAAAGTTGTTCACAGCACCGGTGATTCGACCGTTCTCGATGGCGTAGACGCCATCCCTGGTCAGTCCGGTGAGTAGCAGTGAGGTCGGATCGACCTCACGGATGTACCAGAGTGTCGTCAGGATCAATCCGCGTTCGGTGTCGGCCACCATCTTGTCCAGACCGATGTCCGTGCCGCCCGTGAGAACGAGGTTCTCGCCCGGCACCGCGACGGGAGCTCCGTACTTCTCGGCCGACGCGCGCGGATAGGCCAGAGCCGAGACCGATCCGTCCCGTACCCAGTCGACGCGCTCGATGTCCATGCCGTTGTCGAATACCGACACCGAATCGCTGGACGATCCCGCCACCACGAACGGCGCGTACTCGAGACCGTCAGCGCGCGGATCCGAGTACAACGTGAGCGGGAGAGCTGTGAGCTTCTCGCCCACTCGTGTTCCGCCTGCGCCCGAAAGTGCAGTGCGACCTTCCTGCGCGCCACGCCCCTCCATGGTCCACATCAGGTAGATCATCAGATCCGCCACGGCCGACGGCGGTAGCAGCGTCTCGTATCGCCCTGCCGGCATCTCGACGGTGTTCTGCGCCCAGCCGAGCCGAGTGGACAGCTCGTCCAACATGTTCTGGGCCGACACATCACGAAAGTCCGTGGTGCCGGTTCCGACCCAGGCGCTGGCCCCGGATCTTTTGCCGTTGATCTCGACCGATCCGGTCGGCTGCGTGAAAGTTCGACGCAGGCCGGTCGAGGTGCCGAGCCAAACGTTGTCGACCCGATGCTGAGCAAATCCGTACAGGGCGTCGCGACCGTCGAACCCGACGTTCAATTCCGTTGCCAGTGAGCCGAACACATCGATCGACGTGTGTTGCGCTCGGCGGTCCCAGTCTCGAGGATCCGAGTCCGACTCTCGAGGCAGCAAGGGCATCGCGTCGTCGGCGGGCTCCGCCGATCGCGCCGCCGCTTCGCTCGCGCGTACCACGCCCTCGATGTCGTCCGGTTCGACACTCGTCGACGACACAGTGCCCACTCGTGCGGATGTCGAGTCTCGCACGACGGAGATCACCTCCCAGCGCCGCGAGGTCGCAATTCCGTTGGTGGTCATGGAGTTTCCGGCCCACCGCAGTGTTGCGTCGCTGGAGTCGGTGACGATCACAATGGTGTCGTCGACACTCGCGCAGGCGAGTGCACGTTCGATCACGAGCTGCGGCGCGATCATCGACCTGCCTCCGATCGGGTGTTGAGGACGTTGACGCCGCGGAACAGCGCTGACGGGCAACCGTGGCTGACGGCGGCAACCTGGCCGGGTTGCGCCTTGCCGCAGTTGAAGGCACCGCCGAGCCGCCAGGTGGACGGTCCGCCGAGCATCTCCATCGAACCCCAGAATTCGGTGGTGGTCGCCTGATACGCAACATCGCGCACCTGGCCGTCGAGCACGCCGTTGCGAATGCGGTAGAAGCGTTGACCGGTGAACTGGAAGTTGTACCGCTGCATGTCGATCGACCAGGACTTGTCGCCGACGACGTAGATGCCGTCCTCCACCGCACCGATGAGGTCGGCAGTCGTTCGATCGGTGTCCGGGTCCGGCTGCAGCGACACGTTCGCCATGCGCTGGATCGGAACGTGATGTGGAGAATCCGCGTATGCGCACCCGTTGGACCGCTCCAGCCCGAGCCTAGGGGCGAAGACGCGATCGAGTTGATAGCCGACCAGTGTCCCGTCGCGGACCAGATCCCACCGTTGCGAGGCCACTCCGTCGTCGTCGAAACCGATGCTGGCCAGGCCGTTGACTTCGGTCCGATCGGCAGTGACATGCATGATGGGCGATCCGTAGCGCAACGTGCCCAATTGGTCCGGCGTCGCGAAAGACGTGCCTGCGTATGCCGCCTCGTAGCCGATGGCTCGATCGTATTCTGTTGCATGCCCTATGGATTCGTGAATGGTCAGCCACAGGTTGGTCGGGTCGATGACGAGGTCGGTCGGTCCGGCCACCACGGTCGGTGCCTTCACCTTCTCTGCCAGCCATTCGGGAATTCGGGCCAACTCGTCGGCCCAGTCCCAGGTGCTGGTTCGGCCGAGGTATTCCCAACCGCGTCCCACCGGTGGCGCGAGGGTGCGCATGGTTTCGAAAGCACCGACGGACCGGTCGACGGTTGTTGCCTCGAACTGGGGATGCAGTCGCACCCGCTGCTGGGTGATGCTGCTGCCTGCCAGATCGGCGTAGAAGGATTGCTCTTTGACCTGTAGCACCGAGGCGGTGACGTGGTCCACGCCGTCCGACGCGGCCAGGCGGGACGAGTACTCCGCGAGCAACCCCACCTTGTCGGCAGTGGGTACCTCGAACGGATCGATGTCGTAGTCCGATACCCAGGTCGCGTCCAAGTAGACCGGCTCGAACGCGAGCTCGACCCGTTCGCGATTGAGCGCACGCAGTGCCGTGGCCACTTCGACTGCTTGACGGGCCGTCTCGGCAGCCGCGTCGGTGCCGAGTTCGGCATGGGAGGCGAACCCCCAGGTCCCGTCGACCACCACCCGCACGGCGAGGCCGATCTCACCGGCATCGACCGAGGATTGAACCGAGCCGTCGCGCAGCGAGATCGACTGCGTCGTCAAACGCTGCACGCGCACATCGGCATGGGTGGCTCCGGCCGAGCGTGCTGTGCTCAGTGCGGCATCCGCGAGTTCCCGCAGGGGCAGGGCGAGGAAGTCGGCGTCGACCGACCGATCCGGTTGTCTCGTCACACCACCGACGCTAGCCGAACTGTTGCCAGCCGAGTCGGAGAACCATCCCCACCACGACGACGAGCAGGACGATTCGGACGAATCCGGCCCCTCTGGCCACCGCTGTTCTGGACCCGACTACCGCCCCGAGGACGTTGCACACCGCCATGGCAGCTCCGAGTTGCCAGTACACGCTGCCGGTGGCGGCGAAGAATCCGAGGGCCCCGACATTGGATCCGACATTGATCACCTTGGCCATCGCAGCACTGCGCACGAATTCCGTTCCGAGCATCGTGGCGAACACGATGATGAGAAACGTGCCGGTTCCGGGCCCGAGGATTCCGTCGTAGAAGCCGATTCCCGCGGCCGCGAGACCGACGACGATCAGAACTTTGCGATGCGTCGGCGGCGACGACGCCACGGTTCGACCGATGGTAGGGCGACACGTCACGAGTACTGCCACGCCGACGAGAACGACCATGATGATCGGGATGAACAGCTCGCGGTCGATCAGCGAGACTGCGGCAGCACCGGCCGCCGAGGTCACCGCGGCGAGGACACCGGCCGGGACCAGGACTGTCCAGTTCAGCGAGACCTTCCGAGCGAAGGTCACGACTGCAGCGACGGTACCGAATACCGCCGTCGCCTTGTTTGTCGCGAGCGCCGCCTGCTGCGTCATTTGTGGTGCCACGAGCAGGATCGCGGGCAACAGGATCAGGCCGCCTCCACCGACCACGGCGTCGACCCAGCCAGCGGCTGTCGCAGCCACCATCAGCAGTCCCCAGTCCGCGGCAGTCATACGGCAAACTCAATCACATGCGTCGTTTCAGCCTGTGGCTCCGTGGGCAGCCCTTCGTAGCCGATGCATTGCTGGCGGCAGGACTGTTCGTCGTCGAGATCTTGGTGTTCGTCAGTTCTGCCGATGGACTGAACGGGCCGTTGTTTCTCGTGTTCTCGGTCGTGTTGGCGGTACCCGTTGCGTGGCGGCGACGCTTTCCCCGGTCGATCGCGGCTTTCACTCTGGTGGCCACGGGCATCTGCGATATCGCGGGCGCCATGGTGGGCGACGCCGTCAACGGTCACCCGGCGACGCTGGCCCTGCCGATCATGCTGTACACCCTGGTTGCGTACGTAGGACGAGTTCAGGGTGCCGTCTACGCCGTTGCTCTCGCGGCGTATTCGGTAGCGTCCATGCTGCTGTTCGACCAGCCGATCTTCACGACACTGTTGTTCGGTGCGCTTCTCTACGCGCTGTCCTGGCTCGCGGCAGAGTTTCTCGGTGCTCGGCGGGCCTACGACGAGGCGACTCAGGCTCGACTGGTCGTCGCCGAGTACGACCGAGACCGCCGCGCCGAGGAAGCCGTGATCGCGGAACGTACGCGCATCGCGCGTGAACTTCACGACGTCATCGCCCACAGCGTCAGTGTCATGGTGGTTCAGGCCGACGGCGCCTCGTACGCCATCCGGCGCAATCCCGAGCGCGCCGAGCAGGCTGTGGCCAACATTTCCGCGACCGGTCGGCTTGCGCTGGCAGAGCTGCGCCGAACCGTCGCACTGATGCGGACCTCCCCGGACTCGGACGACATGCCTCACTACGGCACAGCAGGCCTCGCCCGGGTGGTCGAGATGATGGGCCGCGCCGGGTTGTACGTCGAGCTCGAGCAGACCGGAAATCTCGACGACATCAGCCCGGCAATCAGCCTGGGAGTGCACCGTGTGGTGCAGGAATCGCTCACCAACGTTCTACGGCACGCCGGCCACGCCCCGCGCGCCGTGGTCAAAGTGGTCCGGGAAGAAAATGTTGTCACCGTCGAGATCTCCGACAACGGCACCGGCACCGGCGCGGTCTCATCCGTGGACGGCGGCGGACACGGACTGCTCGGGATGCGGGAGCGGGTGGCCGTGCTGCAGGGCACGCTGCACGCGGGCCGCACCCCGCACGGCAGCTGGCTCGTGCGAGCGACGCTGCCGATCGAGTGAGGGCTAGGTGAACTTTACAGCTAGGTTGGATCGGTGCCGATCACCGTTGTCGTCGTGGACGACCAAGAGCTCATGCGCATGGGATTGAACATGGTGCTCGAGGCCCAGGACGACATCGAGGTGGTCGGTGAGGCATCCGACGGTGCCGGTGCCATCGAGGCCGTGGACAGGCTGGCACCGGCTGTGGTGTTGATGGACGTCCGCATGCCCGGCATCGACGGTGTGTCCGCCACTCGATCTATCACTGAATCCGGTTCCGATACAAGGGTTTTGGTGATGACGACATTCGATCTCGACGAGCATGTCCTGGGAGCGCTTCGGGCGGGCGCAAGTGGATTCCTGCTCAAGGACACACCACCAGAGGATTTGGTATCCGCAATTCGCAGCGTGGCCGCAGGCGATGCCGTCGTCTCACCGAAGGTCACAAAGCGGCTGCTCTCGCGGTTCGTCGCCCAGTCCGTTTCGACCACCGATGCGTCGGTTCTCGACGCACTGACCGGTCGTGAGCGGGAGGTACTGGTGCACTTGGCGACCGGTCTGTCCAATGCCGAGATCGCGGCGGTACTGCACCTGTCCGAGGCGACGATCAAGACGCACATCGGGCGGATTCTGACGAAATTGGACGTGCGCGACCGAGTACAAGCGGTCGTTCTGGCGTACGAGACCGGTCTCGTACGACCGGGTTCCTGAGAATTTCTCGGCAAACAGGGCACTTCGGGAGCGATTTCGTCGGCTCGAGCGTTGTACCGGTGAAGCGAAGAAAGGACCGTCATGCTCGCTCTGTTCGTACTTTATGTCGTCGTCGAGGTCGCCGCACTGGTCGCCGTCTCGAGCGCGCTCGGTGTGCTGTGGACCGTGGTGTTGTTGATCGGTGGATCGCTGATCGGCTCGCTGCTGGTGCGATCGCAGGGTAGACGCGTATTGGACGGTCTGCGGAGAGCATCGCGCGGTGAGCGGTCGGCCGGCGGCGCAGTGGCCGACGGCGCTCTGTTCGCGGCGGGGTCCGTGGCGATGTTCGTTCCCGGCCTGGTGACCACGGTGATCGGTTTGCTGCTGCTGATTCCGCCGACTCGGTGGCTGTTGCGCCCGGCGGTGATGTGGGCGGCTGCGCGCTGGCTGCCGCAGGTCGCCACTGCGACGCGGCGCATGCGTCCGACCGTCATCGACGGCGAGATCCTCGACGATCGCGTCGAAACCACGGGCACAGCGTCGTCGGCGGCGGGTTCTGCACTCGTCCTCGAAGGTCAGGTGATCGAGGCGGACCGTGACGATCGGCCGACCGGGGATTTCCGGAAGCCGCATCGGTAGGGGCAGACTGGTCGTTCGTGACCACCGAATTGTTCTGCGGCGGACGGATCTACAGTCCGATGGCCTCCGACGCCACCGCCATGGCCGTGACCGATGGAGTCGTCAGTTGGATCGGTGAGGATCGCACCGGCCGTGCGCTTCATCCCGGAGTGCCCGTCACCGACCTGGCCGGCTCCTTCGTGGCACCGGCTTTCGTCGACACACACGTACACGTCACCGATCAGGGGTTGTCCCTGATCGGACTCGATCTGTCTCACTGCCGATCCCTCGACGACTGCATGCGCGCACTCGCCGAGTTCGCAGCGAAGACGTCCGACGCGCTCGTGTGGGGGCACGGCTGGGACGAATCGGAGTGGATCGAACGGCGGTCACCGACGACGTCCGATCTCGATGCAGCAGCTCCGGGCCGGCCGGTGTACCTCACGCGAGTCGATTCGCACTCGGCTGCCGTCTCGACGCCGTTGCGGGCGGCGGCGTCGGGTATAGACACCGCCACGGGGTTCTCGCCACAGTCCCCGCTCACCGCCGACGCACACCACCTCGCGAGGCTGGCGGCTCGCGCCATGCTCACCACGGACACCCGCACCCGGGCCCGTAAGGCGGCGCTGGACGACGCAGCAGCCAAGGGAATCGTCGCCGTGCACGAATGCGGGGGCCCGATCGTGTCGGGAATCGACGACTTCCGTGAACTGATGGCTACCGCACACGGGGTGGAAGTGCGCGGCTACTGGGGCGAGCCGGTCGACACGGCCGAGCAGGCACGGCAGCTGCTCGCTGACACCGGCGCGCACGGCCTGGCCGGCGACATCTTCGTCGATGGCTCGCTGGGGTCGCGAACCGCATGGTTGTCGTCTCGCTATGCCGACGGCCCAGGAACGGGAGTCTCTTACCTCGACGTCGACGCGATCACCGCGCACATCTCGGCCTGTACCGCGGCCGGGGTCCAAGCCGGCTTCCACGTCATCGGAGACGCCGCGGTCACGGCCACCGTCACTGCCTTCGCGCGTGTGGTGGCCGAACTCGGCACACCTGCCGTTGCTGCATGCGGACACCGGCTCGAACATCTGTCGATGGTGACACCGGAACAGTCCGATCTCCTGGCCTCGTGGGGCGTGATCGCCAGCGTGCAACCGCTGTTCGACTCACTGTGGGGCGGTTCCGAAGGACTCTATGCGGCACGGCTCGGTGCCGAACGCGGCGCCGCACTCCATCCGTTCGCCCGATTGGCCTCGGCCGGCGTTGCCCTCGCTTTCGGTTCCGACGCACCGGTCACGCGCCTCGACCCATGGGCGACGGCGAGGGCCGCCGTCAACCACCACACGGCGGGCAGTGCCGTTTCACCCCGAGCTGCGTTCTCCGCAGCGACGCGGGGAGCGTGGCGCGCGGGGGGAGTCCGAGATGGCGTGGCGGGCACGCTGGTGCCGGGTGCGCCTGCATCCTTCGCGGTGTGGGACGTCGACGAACTCGTTGTGCGGGCCCCCAAAGACAGCGTCCAACGCTGGTCGACGGACCCACGTGCCGGGGTGTCACCGCTGCCCAGCCTCGACGCGTCGGCCGAAAGCCCGCGTTGTTCGATGACCGTGCATCGCGGCAAGGTCATCCATGAACAGTGACAGAGTTCCGGCGGTCGCGACGACGCAGTCACGGGGTGATCGTCTACGCAGGGCCACCGTGTCGACCCTGCTCTCGGTCGGTGCCGGTGTACTGATCTTCGCAAGCTTCCCTCCTCGGACCCTGTGGTTCCTGGCACCGATCGGCATTGCGGTACTGGCGCTGGTGTTGACCGGCTTCGGCGGTCGACGATCGGTGTCACTGAAGGCAGGCTTCGGCTACGGGTATGCCGCCGGCCTCGGATTCTTCGTTCCGCTGCTGCCGTGGATCGGTGTGTACGTGGGGCCGATGCCGTGGTTGGCGTTGGCTGCCGCCGAGTCCGTCTTCGTCGGATTGTTCGGGGTTCTCGGTGTGGTTGCAGCGCGAAGTGCCTGGTGGCCACTGTCGTTGGCGTTGGCGTGGAGTCTGACCGAATGGCTGCGGTCGAGTGTTCCGTTCGGCGGCTTCCCGTGGGGTCGGCTGGCTTTCGGGCAACCCGAGGGTTGGTTGCTGCCGTTGGCGAGCGTGGGAGGCGCGCCGCTGCTCACTTTCGGGGTGGCCCTGACCGGAACCGGCCTGGCAGCGCTGATCCTGGCGAGCTGCCGTCCGCGCACTGTGCGATCCTTCGTCGTTCCCGTGGCCGCGACGACGGTCGCGTCCATCTTCGCGCTGGCTCTGCTACCGACTCTGCACACAAACGACGCGGAGGACGGCGAACGCACGGTCACCATCGCGGCCGTGCAGGGGAGCGTTCCGCGATTGGGTCTGGATTTCAACGCACAGCGCCGCGCAGTTCTGGACAATCACGTCCGGGAGACCATGACACTGGCCGCCGATGTCGAGGCGGGCAGACAACCGGCTCCGGATCTCGTGGTGTGGCCGGAGAACGCGTCCGATATCGATCCGTTGCGCAATCCCGATGCTGCGACTCTCATCACTCGAGCATCGGTTGCGGTCGGCGCGCCGATCCTCGTGGGCACGGTGCTCGTCAATGCCGATGGCACGAACTCGAATTCCGTCATTGCCTGGAACGGTGACGACGGCCCCGGCGAGAGGCACGACAAGAAGATAATTCAACCGTTCGGCGAGTACTTGCCCTACCGAAGCTTTTTCCGTTTGTTTTCGGAATATGCCGACCGGGCGGGATATTTCGTCCCCGGCAGTGGTAACGGCGTGGTGCACGCCGCGGGAATAGCCGCCGGAATAGCGACGTGCTACGAGGTCGCATTCGATCGCGCCCTCGAAGAATCGGTCAGGTCCGGCGCGGAATTCATTGCCATCCCCACCAACAACGCGACCTTCGGCGACACCGAAATGACCTACCAGCAACTTGCGATGTCGCGAGTACGAGCCGTCGAACACGGAAGGACTGTCGTGGTGGCCGCGACGAGTGGGGTCAGCGCGATAGTCTCGCCCAACGGCGCCGTGTTGCAACAGACGCCGCTGTTCACCCCCGACGTACTCGTTTCGAGTGTTGCACTGCGTCGAACGCACACCGTCGCCACTCGGCTGGGCTTCGGATCAGAGCTGATCCTGTGCCTTTCTGCTGTCGGTGCACTCGGTGCGACCCTGCTGATCAGGCGGCGCGAGTTGCCACACAAACAAACATGAAGTCGGTAAATGCGGCATTTTACCGATCGCTGCGCCGGATAAATACCGGGACGTGACGCCCCTTCCTCTCGAGAAGTCATTCGTTCGATCGAATAGGGCACGTTCGAGTGGCGAACACGGTCACTCCTGTAACAGGCTGGAAGCGGTCGTCGATGCTTCTTATGACGACTGCACAAAAGGCTCCCGCCAATGTTGTATCTTTGTAAGCCGCTGGAGGTGTTGGAGGCCGATTTTCGGGTGCGGCTTCAGTGGGTGGACGGGCTGGACAGCTCCGGCCACACGTTGTAATGGGATCGAAGGGTCGGCATCGACGTTGCGTTCGTGCCGGACACCTGTTCGGGGAGGGGAAGCTCGTGTCGCAGACACTTATCCAATCGGTCGTCGTCTCACGCTCGTCCTGCGAACTCACAGTTCGGTCGAAGCGGTAGAACCAGGGAGCCGCCCCGTTTCAATCCGGTCGGCGATGCGCGACGAAGCAATACGAGCCCTTTCAGTACATCGAGCGTGTGTGAACCGACACGAACGCAGACCAGAACGGAAGCCAGAATTGCTCAATCGCGCGCACCAGCCGCCGCGGCTCGACACCCCGAACCGGACCGAAACCTTCGAGCCGATGAATTCGGCGTCGGATTTCGCCACCGCGACCGTGCCGCCGAAGGGCAAGTGAATGCGTGCAACAACAACCGGTGGGTCTCAGACGCCCCCGACCGGCACCGGTTTCGAAAACGGCTTCCCACTCTCGTCCGCCCAGCGGGGAATGTGGTTCGCTCAGCAGCTCGCCCCTGATGTTGCAGTCTGCATCGCCCAGTACGTCGACCTGCGAGGCAACCTCGACATAGCAGTGCTGCAGGAAGCGTCGGCTCAGGCCGGACACGAGTTCCAGTCCGCCTACCTCCGTCTGGCCGAAGTCGACGGAGAGGCCGTTCAGCTGGTCGATCACTCCATCGACCAATCCGTGAACTACCTGGACCTGCGCGGCGAAGACGATCCCATGGCCTCGGCGCTGCGCTGGATCGACCACAACTACGTGCAGCCGGTCGACATGGAGAACGATCCGCTGGTCGAGAGCTGGATCATTCAGGTCGAGGACGAGCGCAACCTCTGGTACAGCAAGATCCACCACGTGGCCCTCGACGGCTACGGTGCCATGACCCTCGTCAACCGCACCGCAGCGCTGTACACAGCCGCCGTCGAGCACTCCGAACCCGAGCCCAACAAGGCGGCCGAGTTGCGCCGTCTGTACGAGCTCGATCAGGAGTATCGGACGTCGACACGCTTCGAGTCCGACAAGGAATATTGGGTCGCCCGCGCCGCCGACATTCACGACGGAGCAACTCTGTCGAACACGGACGGCCGCACGATTGCCGCCAGCAAGTTGCGCAGCATCGCTCTGCCCGCCGACGTCGTCACCGCTCTCGAAGACTCCGACTCCACCAAGGGCGGAACCTCGGCCGCGGTGTTCATCGCCGCGTTCGGCTGCTACCTCTCGCGAATGACCGGACGAGACGACGTACTGGTCAACATTCCTGTGTCCGCCCGAACCACGGCGTTGCTCCGCCGATCCGGCGGAATGCTGGTCAACGTCGCACCGATTCCGATGCACGTCCGAGAGGACGCCACCGTCGGTGAACTGGTACAGCAGGTCCAGCTCGAGTTGATGGGCGCGCTTCGGCACCAGCGGTTCAGCATCGAGGACATCCGGCGCGAGCTGGCGGCCTCGGGCAGCGACAAGCAGCTCACCGGGCCGATGGTCAACATGATGCTGTTCCACCAGCAGATCAACCTCGGTTCCATTGTCGGCGAGTTCAACATCGTCACGTCGGGGCCGGTGGAGGACCTTCTGGTCAACGTGTACCAGAGTGGTTCACCTGCAAGAACATTCGTCGATTTCAGGGCGAACCCGAACCGATACGACGACGACGACCTCACGGCGCACCATTCGAGTTTCGTGGATATGGCCGAAGCATTCATTGCGGCCGCCCCCGATGTCGTTGTCGCCGAAGTACATCCGGGCAGCGCCGACGAAGGCCGTCGACGCCGACGCGCCGCCGCTCAGCTCGCCTACTGGACGGATCGACTCTCCGATTCTCCGGACCTGATCGGCATCCCCACCGATCGAGTCCGTCCTTCGCGTATCGGCCATGTTCGCGCATCGCACGAAATCACCCTCGGATCCACGTCCTGGGCCGCAGTCGAACAACTGGCCGCCGACCGGTCGACAACGCCGTTCGTGGTGTTCGAATCCGTTCTCGCCGTGCTTCTTTCACGCCTTGCCAGCACCGACGACGTCTCGATCGCCGTGCCCGCCGACAGCGGCGAAACCGTCGTTCTGCGTACCAACCCGAACGGACGGCAGTCTTTCGGCGACTTCGTCGCTTCGACCGAGGTCGATTTCGACGCTGCACTCGCACACGGTGACGTGTCGTTCGAAGACGTCGTCGACGCGCTCGGTCTGTCTCGGTCCGGCTCGCACAGCCCGTTGGCTCAGGTTGCGCTTCGATTCGGTCCCGCGGCTCTGCCGCACGACGGGGTCGACATGGATCTGGTCGTCACCGTCAACGAGTCCGATTCGGTCGGTGTCGTTTTCGATTACGCCACAGAACTGTTCGACGCCGCGAGCATGTCGCAATTCGGCCGCCGAGTGGTCCGGATTCTCGACGCGCTCACGGATGCACCCGAGCTGCTGATCGGGGACGTGGACATTCTGTCCGCGGCCGAGCGTGCTCGACTGGCTCCGGTTCGTGGGCCGCGGTCTGTGGTGGGTGTGGTGTTGCCGGAGTTGTTGGCTGGTGCGGTGGGTGTGGCTGGTGTCGGTGGTGTTGCGGTGGTGTCGGGTTCGCGGGTGCTTTCGTATGGTGAGTTGGATGCGGCGTCGTCGCGGTTGGCGCGGATGTTGATGTCGTGTGGTGTGGGTCCGGGGTCGTTCGTGGCGTTGGCGTTGTCGCGGTCGGTGGAGTCTGTGGTGGCGGTGTGGGCGGTGGCGAAGGCCGGTGGTGCGTTCTTGCCGGTGGATCCGAATTATCCGGTGGATCGGATCGAGCACATGTTGGTCGATTCGGGTGCTGTGGTGGGTGTGACGTTGGGTGCTCATGTGGGTGCGGTGTCGGGTGTGGGTGGGGTGTCGTGGGTGGTGCTCGATGATCCGGATGTGGTGGCGGATCTGGCGTTTCGGTCGGCTGCTCCGGTGTTGGATGCCGAGCGTTCGGGGGTGCTGCGTCTCGATGATGCGGCGTATCTGATTTATACGTCGGGGTCCACTGGTGTGCCCAAGGGTGTGGTGGTCACTCATCGTGGTGTGGGGAACTTGGCTGCTGAGGAGCGGGTTCGGTTCGGTGTGGGTCCGTCGTCTCGGGTGTTGGCGTTTGCGTCGCCGAGTTTCGATGCGTCGATTCTCGAGTTCGTGTTGGCGTTTTCGGGTGGGGCGACGATGGTGATTGCTCCGCCGTTGGTGTTCGGTGGGGTGGAGTTGGCGTCGTTGTTGGCGCAGGAGCGGGTCTCGCATGCGTTCGTGACGCCTGCGGCGTTGGCGTCGGTGGATCCGGGGGGGTTGGATTCGGTTCAGGTTGTGGTCACCGGTGGTGATGTGTGTGCGCCGGAGTTGGTGGCGCGGTGGGCGCCGGGTCGGCGGATGTTCAATGCGTACGGTCCGACGGAGGCGACGATTTTCTCGTCGATTTCGTCGGCGTTGGTGGTGGGGGAGCCTGTCGATATCGGTTCTCCGACTATCGGTTTCGCGGAGGTGGTGTTGGATGCGCGGTTGAATCCGGTGCCGGTGGGTGTGGTGGGTGAGTTGTATCTGGCGGGTCCGGCGTTGGCTCGTGGGTATCACGCTCGGTTGGGTTTGACGGCGGAGCGTTTCGTGGCCAATCCGTTCGGTGGTGCGGGTTCGCGGATGTATCGCACCGGTGATGTGGTGCGGTGGAATGCGTCGGGTGCGTTGGAGTATGTGGGGCGTAGCGATTTTCAGGTGAAGGTGCGTGGTTTCCGGATCGAGTTGGGTGAGATCGATTCGGTGTTGGCGGCTGTGCCGGGTGTCGATTTTGTGGTCACTGTGGGGCGTGAGAGTGCGGCCGGGGCGACGGTGTTGGTGTCGTACGTGTTGCCCGTGGCCGGGACGGTTCTGGATGCGGCGTCGTTGCGGGAGCATGTGGGGTCGGTGTTGCCGGCGCATATGGTGCCGTCGGCGTTGGTGATGCTCGAGTCGATTCCGTTGACTCCGGCAGGCAAACTCGACCGAAACGCACTACCCGAACCGGAACTCGGATCGCACGGTGCGTTCGAGGCCGCGCAGACGGAGTACGAAGCCGCTGTGGCAGCTGTCTTCTGCGACGTTCTCGAGGTCGATCGGGTCGGTGTGACCGACAGCTTCTTCGATCTCGGCGGAAACTCGCTGGTGGCAACGCGATTGATCGCGCGAGCCAATTCTGCCCTCGGAACCGATCTGAAAGTTCTCGACCTGTTCGAGGCATCGACGGTGCGCACACTGGCAGAACGTGCGGAGGCAAAGGGTGCCTCGTTGCACCGCCGCCCGGCACTCGTGGCTGTCGAACGACCCGAGTCCGTTCCGCTCTCTCTCGCTCAGCAGCGAATGTGGTTCATCAACCAGTTCGACGTGGCCTCGCCCGCGTACAACATTCCACTCACCGTCCGTTTGACGGGTCGCCTGGACGTCACCGCGATGTCCGCGGCCATCGGCGACGTGCTGTCGCGCCACGAATCTCTCCGGACGGTGTTTCCCACCGTGGGAGATCTGCCGAACCAGGTCATCACCCCGGTCGAGGACGTCACCGGACCCAACCTCCCACTGGACTTCGTCGAGGTCGACGCCGCGTCGGTAGACGCACTCGTCCGCACCTCTGCAACAACAGGATTCGACGTCACGGTCGATCTTCCATTCCGGGCCGTGCTGTATCGGACCGGCGCGGAAAGTTTTGTGCTCGCCATCGTGGTACACCACATTGCTGCCGACGGTGCCTCGATGGCACCGCTGGCGCGCGACGTCATGGTCGCCTACGGCGCCCGGTCTGCGGGATCGGCTCCGATGTGGGATCCCCTGGCCGTACAGTATGCGGACTTCGCCTTGTGGCAACATGCCGTCCTCGGCAACGAGAACGACCCCACATCCGTGGCATCGCGGCAGATCGACTTCTGGCAGTCGGCACTGGCAGATCTACCCGACGTGTTGCCGATGCCGCTCGATCGACCACGGCCCATTCGGCAGTCGATGCGTGGCAGCGTCACCCCGTTCACCATTCCGGCCGACGTCGCCGCTCGATTGTCTTCGGTTGCGGCCGAACACGAGTCGACGCTGTTCATGGTGGTCCACTCCGCGCTCGCTTTGCTGCTCGCCCGGTTGAGCGGCACCCGCGACATCGCTATCGGAACCCCGATCGCTGGCCGAGGGGATGCAGCCCTCGACGATCTGGTCGGTATGTTCGTCGGCACGCTCGTGCTGCGTACACAGGTCGAACCGCACGCGACTTTCGGCGAGTTGTTGGCCGGTACCCGACGATCCGATCTCGCTGCCTTCGACAACACCGACATTCCGTTCGAGCGACTCGTCGATGTGCTCGATCCGGCGAGATCGACCGATCATTCACCGCTGTTCCAGGTTCTCCTCGAATTCCAGAACAACGCCGCAGCCACGCTGGAACTGCCCGATCTCACCGTCGAGTTCGAGGAAATCAGCACCGACACAGCGAAGTTCGACCTGCAACTGCGTGTCGATCAGAACCCCGCCGACGAGTCCGGTGCGTTGTCGGCCGCCTTCACCTACGCCACGGATCTGTTCGATCCCGACACCATCGATCGATTCGTCGACCGCTTCCTGCGAATCGTCTCCACCATCGGCACATCGACGGACGTCCGGACCGGCGACATCGACATCCTCTCCGCCGCAGAACGGGAACTCGTTCTGTTCGAATGGAACGACACCGCACGACTGATCGAGTCGTCCTCGGTCCACCAGCAGATCCCGGCCGGAGATAGCGGCATCACGCTGAGCAGCTTGTTCGACCGGCAGGTGCTTCGCAGTCCGTACTCGACCGCGCTGGTGTTCGAGGACGAGCGCATCACGTATCTCGAACTGGACGAGCGTGCCAATCAGCTCGCTCGGCACCTCATCTCGCTCGGCGTGGCTCCGGAATCCCACGTCGGCCTGGCAATGCGACGATCGATCGACCTGCTCGTGGGTATGTACGCCATCGTCAAGGCCGGCGGTGCATATGTTCCGATCGACCCGGACCATCCGGTCGAGCGGTCGTCCTACGTGCTGTCGAGTGCTCAACCGGTGTGCATTCTCACCACGAGCCGCGACTGGATCAACATTCCGGTGGCAACTCCCGTTCTCGCCGTCGATCTGTTGGACGTCTCCGATCGCGATCACTCGTCGATCACCGATGCCGATCGACTGGGCAGCCTGGGTGGCTCGAACACCGCCTACGTGATCTACACCTCCGGTTCCACCGGCCGGCCCAAGGGCGTGGCAGTCACGCACTCCGCCATAGTGAATCGCCTGCTGTGGATGCAGCACGAGTATCGTCTCGAGCCGGCCGACACCGTTCTGCAGAAGACGCCCGCCACCTTCGACGTCTCGGTGTGGGAATTCTTCTGGCCACTTCAGGTGGGTGCCAAACTCGTGGTGGCAGAACCCGACGGACACCGCGACCCTGCGTACCTCTCCCGCATCATCGCCGACGAGCACATCACCACCGTGCACTTCGTACCGTCGATGCTCGCTGTGTTCGCTGCCGGTGCCCGGGCTGCGGAGTGCACATCGCTGCGGCTGGTCTTCTGCAGTGGCGAAGCACTTCCGCCTGCCACCGCGGCACAGTTCGCTCAGTTCTCCCTCGCGGAGTTGCACAATCTCTACGGTCCGACCGAAGCCGCAGTCGATGTCAGCTACTACCACGTGACCGGACGGGATCCGGTCTCCATCCCCATCGGCGCACCGGTGTGGAACACCCGATTGTACGTGCTCGACGCGTCGTTGCGGCTGGCACCGATCGGCGCACCCGGCGAGCTGTATCTCGCGGGTGTCCAACTCGCACGCGGTTATGTAGGGCGCGGCGATCTGACTGCGGATCGCTTCGTCGCCGACCCGTTCGGGGAACCGGGTGAGCGGCTCTACCGCACAGGCGATCTGGTTCGCTGGCGCGCCGACGGTGAGCTCGAGTACATCGGCCGTACCGATTTTCAGGTCAAGTTGCGCGGCCTGCGCATCGAGCTGCCCGAGATCGAAGCCGTCCTGCTGCGGTCCGAGTCGGTCGCTCAAGCGATCGCATTGGTACACAAGGACCCGAACACCGGTGAGACGCTGGTTGCTTACGTCGTGGGCGCACACGGTGCTGCCGTCGACCCCACCGATCTGACGGCCGAGGCCGCGCGCCGGCTTCCGGCCTACATGGTGCCCTCGCATGTGGTGGTGCTCGATTCGCTGCCGGTCAACGCCAGCGGAAAGCTCGATCGAAAGGCGCTGCCTGCACCCGAGTTCACCGTCGCCGCTTCGGAATTCGTCGGTCCCGAGAACCCCGTCGAAGAAATCGTGGCCGGCATCTTCGCTGACCTGCTCGGCATTTCCCAGGTGGGCGTCACGTCGAGCTTCTTCGAGATCGGTGGCAACTCACTGATCGCGATGCGATTGGTAGCGCGGGTCAATGCCGCACTCGGAAGCAATATCGGTATCCGGGATCTGTTCGACGCGCCCACCGTCCGTGCATTGTCCGCAGGCATCGACATCCGCGAACACGACGCCGACGCGGCTCCGCGACTGGTTCCGCAGGAGCGGCCAGACGTAGTCCCGCTGTCGCTGGCGCAGCAACGAATGTGGTTCATCAATCAGTACGACACCGAGTCGGCTGCCTACAACGTCGCGTTCGCGATGCGACTGAGCGGTGCCCTCGACGTCGACGCGATGCGATCGGCCATCGGCGATGTGCTGACGCGGCACGAGTCTCTTCGCACGATGTTCCCGCTGTCCGACGACGGCCCTGTGCAATCGATTCTCGACGTGGCGTCGGCACTGCCGGATCTGACTCCGATCACTGCGGACGACGACCGGCATGTGCACGAACTGATCGGCGATGTCGCCGGCTCGGGCTTCGACGTGGTGGCGGACGTTCCGTTGCGCGTCCGACTGATCCGGGAGCGCGAGAACGAGCACGTACTCGTCATGGTGGTGCACCACATCTCCTCCGACGGCTTCTCCAGCGCCCCGCTGGCCCGCGATCTGATGGTGGCGTACAGCGCCCGTGCCGCAGGGCACGCACCGAGCCAGGAACCGTTGCCGGTCCAGTACGCCGATTACGCACTGTGGCAGCGTCGATACCTCGGCACGGAGTCCGATCCCGAGTCGCTGATGGCACAGCAATCGACCTACTGGGTCGACACACTGTCCGGCAGCCCCGAGGTTCTGCCCCTGCCAACCGATCGCCCCCGACCGGCGGTGGCGTCTCTGCGCGGCGACTCGGTCTCGTTCGAGATCGACGCGGCCGTCCATGCGCGGCTCGCAACTGTTGCTGCCGAGCACAATTCGAGCTCGTTCATGATCGTGCACGCCGCATTGGCCGTTCTTCTCGCCCGACTGTCCGGCACCGAGGACATCTCGGTGGGAACGCCGATCTCGGGTCGAGGGGATGCTGCGCTCGACGAGCTCGTCGGCATGTTCGTCAATACCCTCGTGCTACGCACCCAGGTGCCGGGCTCCACTCGTTTCGAGGATCTCCTCTCGGACGTGCGTGCCACCGACCTTGCGGCGTTCACACACTCGGACATCCCGTTCGAGCGCGTCGTCGATGCGGTCGATCCCGCGAGATCGACCGCCCATGCGCCGTTGTTCCAGGTGATGCTCGAGTTCCAACACACCGACCGACCGACGGTGACGTTGCCCGGCCTGTCGATCGAGGGCATCGAACTGCCCAACCACATCTCCAATTTCGACCTGCAGTTGACGGTCTCGGAAGAATTCGACAAGTTCGGGGCACCGGTCGGCATCGATGCCGGTTTCCGCTACGCCACAGAACTGTTCGATGCCGACACGGTCCGAGTCCTCGCCGACCGCCTCGCGCGAATCCTCGATGTCGTGACGACGGACCCGTCCGTCCGGATCGGGGACATCGACATTCTGTCGAACGACGAATACGCCTCCCTGGCTCCGGTTCGTGGTCCGCGGTCTGTGGTGGGTGTGGTGTTGCCGGAGTTGTTGGCTGGTGCGGTGGGTGTGGCTGGTGTCGGTGGTGTTGCGGTGGTGTCGGGTTCGCGGGTGCTTTCGTATGGTGAGTTGGATGCGGCGTCGTCGCGGTTGGCGCGGATGTTGATGTCGTGTGGTGTGGGTCCGGGGTCGTTCGTGGCGTTGGCGTTGTCGCGGTCGGTGGAGTCTGTGGTGGCGGTGTGGGCGGTGGCGAAGGCCGGTGGTGCGTTCTTGCCGGTGGATCCGAATTATCCGGTGGATCGGATCGAGCACATGTTGGTCGATTCGGGTGCTGTGGTGGGTGTGACGTTGGGTGCTCATGTGGGTGCGGTGTCGGGTGTGGGTGGGGTGTCGTGGGTGGTGCTCGATGATCCGGATGTGGTGGCGGATCTGGCGTTTCGGTCGGCTGCTCCGGTGTTGGATGCCGAGCGTTCGGGGGTGCTGCGTCTCGATGATGCGGCGTATCTGATTTATACGTCGGGGTCCACTGGTGTGCCCAAGGGTGTGGTGGTCACTCATCGTGGTGTGGGGAACTTGGCTGCTGAGGAGCGGGTTCGGTTCGGTGTGGGTCCGTCGTCTCGGGTGTTGGCGTTTGCGTCGCCGAGTTTCGATGCGTCGATTCTCGAGTTCGTGTTGGCGTTTTCGGGTGGGGCGACGATGGTGATTGCTCCGCCGTTGGTGTTCGGTGGGGTGGAGTTGGCGTCGTTGTTGGCGCAGGAGCGGGTCTCGCATGCGTTCGTGACGCCTGCGGCGTTGGCGTCGGTGGATCCGGGGGGGTTGGATTCGGTTCAGGTTGTGGTCACCGGTGGTGATGTGTGTGCGCCGGAGTTGGTGGCGCGGTGGGCGCCGGGTCGGCGGATGTTCAATGCGTACGGTCCGACGGAGGCGACGATTTTCTCGTCGATTTCGTCGGCGTTGGTGGTGGGGGAGCCTGTCGATATCGGTTCTCCGACTATCGGTTTCGCGGAGGTGGTGTTGGATGCGCGGTTGAATCCGGTGCCGGTGGGTGTGGTGGGTGAGTTGTATCTGGCGGGTCCGGCGTTGGCTCGTGGGTATCACGCTCGGTTGGGTTTGACGGCGGAGCGTTTCGTGGCCAATCCGTTCGGTGGTGCGGGTTCGCGGATGTATCGCACCGGTGATGTGGTGCGGTGGAATGCGTCGGGTGCGTTGGAGTATGTGGGGCGTAGCGATTTTCAGGTGAAGGTGCGTGGTTTCCGGATCGAGTTGGGTGAGATCGATTCGGTGTTGGCGGCTGTGCCGGGTGTCGATTTTGTGGTCACTGTGGGGCGTGAGAGTGCGGCCGGGGCGACGGTGTTGGTGTCGTACGTGTTGCCCGTGGCCGGGACGGTTCTGGATGCGGCGTCGTTGCGGGAGCATGTGGGGTCGGTGTTGCCGGCGCATATGGTGCCGTCGGCGTTGGTGATGCTCGAGTCGATTCCGTTGACTCCGGCAGGCAAACTCGACCGAAACGCACTACCCGAACCGGACTGGTCCGCTCAGGTCACCACGGGCGGCCGCGATGCCGACAATGCGGTCGAGAAGACGCTGGCCGGATTGTTCGCCGAGGTCCTGCGGCTGGACCGCGTCGGCGTCGACGATTCGTTCTTCGCGCTCGGCGGCGACAGCATCATGTCCATTCAGTTGGTCTCGCGCGCCAAGGCCGCCGGCCTCGCCCTCTCGCCGCGAGATGTGTTCGAGCACAAAACAGTTGCCGCGCTGGCCGAGGTGGTCGCAGCCGGTGACGGAACCGCAGCGCTCGTGCTCGAAGAACTGCCGGGCGGCGGTGTCGGAGACGTACCGCTGACCCCGATCGTGGCATGGATGCTCGATCGCACGGCAGTGCTCGACAAGCACACCCAGACCGCTGTCCTGACGCTTCCAGCGGACATCGAACTCGACGTTCTCGAAGCCACTGTCCAGACGGTTCTCGATCACCACGACATGCTTCGCGGTGTGCTGCATCGCGGTGAACACCCCGCGATGGAGGTTCTTCCCGTCGGATCGGTGTCGGCGCAGTCGGTTGTCCACCGAGTCTCGTCGACAACCGTTCACGGGGCGGAGTTCTCGGAGCAGGCCAGAACCGAGGCCGCGGCAGCAGTGGCCCGCTTGGCACCTGATTCCGGTGTCATGATCCAGATGGTGTGGTTCGACGCAGGCACCGAGGGGAGCCGTCTGCTGGTTGTCGCCCATCACCTGGTGATCGATGGTGTGTCCTGGCGGATTCTCGTTCCGGATCTCGCGTCGGCATGGGCCCAGATCATCGGCGGAAACACCCCGGAACTGGCTCCGGTCGGCACCTCGATGCGCCGTTGGTCTCACGGTTTGCGTGAGGTCACCGCGACCCGCGCCGACGAGCTGGAAATCTGGCGATCTGTTGTGGCGCAACCCGATCCGCTCATCGGATCCCGTGCACTCGATCGCGAGATCGACGTGTACCGGACCGTGGACAAGATCGAGACGACTCTGTCGACCGACGTCACCGAGGGACTGCTCACCGCACTGCCCGACGCGTTCCACGGCAGCGTCAACGACGGTCTTCTCGCAGCTCTGGCCCTTGCCACCGCCGTCTGGCGACGAGGTCGCGGCGTGGTCGTCGACGACGCGCTGATCTCCCTCGAGGGTCACGGTCGTGAGGACCACGTCGTGCCCGGCGCTGATCTCGGCCGCACCATCGGTTGGTTCACCACGATCTACCCGCTCAGATTGACCCTCGACGGTATCGATCTGGACGACGCTCTCGCAGGCGGCGCCGATGCAGCGCGCCTGATCAAATCGGTCAAGGAGCAGTTGCTGGCCGTTCCGGATCACGGCATCGGCTACGGCATGCTGCGATACCTGGACGAGACGGGTGCCGCTGCGCTTCGCGACTTCCCGGCTCCCCAGATCAGTTTCAACTACCTCGGGCGCTACAGCACCGACATTCCGGACGAGCTTCGCGGGCACGGCTGGTTGCCGGTCGACGATTCCGGTGTCGGTGATTCGCAGGACGACGATCTACCCGTCGCCGCTGTGCTCGACATCAACGCCGTCACCACGGCTACACCGACCGGCCCACGACTGGAAGCCTCGTTCGCGTTCCCGACAGGCGTTCTCGACGCGGCCGAAGTCGCAGAGCTGGTCGAACTGTGGCGACAGGCACTCACCGCGCTGACTCTGCTTGCACAGCGGCCCGGAGCCGGCGGTTTCACTCCGTCCGATCTCGAGCTGGTTCGGCTCGACCAGAGCTCGATCGACGACCTCGAACGCGTCTATCCGACACTGGACGACATCTGGTCGATGACGCCTCTGCAGGCCGGTCTGCTGTTCCACGCCGAGCTGTCGGATCAGTCCGTCGATGCATACATCGTTCAACTCGTGTTGGAACTGCGCGGACACGTCGACGAAGCTCGGTTCCGACGGTCTGCTCAGGCGCTGCTGCGTAGACACGCAAACCTACGTACCGCCTTCGTGCACAACACCGACGGCGAGTCGATCCAGATCGTGCATCACGAGGTGGACGCACCGTGGTCGTCGATCGACCTCACCGGTCTGGACGTCGACGATAGGGCCGCCGAGCTCGAACGCATCGAACACGAGGACCGAGCCACCCGTTTCAACATGGCTCAGGCTCCGCTGTTGCGCTTCATGCTGATCACGGTGGCGCCGGGCGAGTGGCGTCTGGTGATGACCAACCATCACATTCTGCTCGACGGTTGGTCGACGCCGCTGCTGCTCAAGGACCTCTTGACTCTGTACGTGGTCGACGGCGACGAGACCGTGCTCCCGCGCGTCCCCGCCTACCGCGACTACCTGTCGTGGCTCGCAAAACGTGACCGTTCGTCGGCAACTGCGGCATGGACCGACGCGCTCGCAGGACTGTCCGAACCCACTCTGTTGACTCCGGTCGAAAGTCGGCGCCAGGAATCGACGTTGGCCGGCCGTGCGCTGATCTCGTTGGACACCGCACAGACCGACCGACTGCGGGCCGTCGCCCGAGCACGCGGCGTGACGATGAACTCCATGGTGCAGGCGTCGTGGGCCATGGTTCTCGGCACCTTGACCGGACGCTCCGACGTGGTGTTCGGTGCGACCGTGTCCGGACGACCGCCCGAGGTGTCCGATATCGAGTCGATGGTCGGCTTGTTCATCAACACCCTGCCGGTCAGGATCGTGCTCGATCCATCCGAGACACTCGGTGAATACCTCGATCGGGTGCAGGCCGAGCAGGCTGCTCTGCTCGATCACCACTACCTCGGACTCACCGACATTCAGCGCGCCGTGGGACCGGCCGTCGCCTTCGACACCCTGACGGTGTTCGAGTCCTACCCGATGGACCGTGCAGGACTGTCGGCCGAGACCGACCTCGCCGGCATGCACGTCCACGACGTCCACGACGGCAGCGACACGGCGCAGTATCCACTGACTCTGGTCGCGATGGTCGACGACCGCCTGCACATCGAAGCCAAGTATCTGCCAGAACTGTTCGAGGACAGCGTCGTTCGAGCGACAATCGACAGGATCGTCCGGGTACTGGAGGCCATTGCCACCGATACCGATCGGCGCGTCGGATCGCTGTCACTGCTGTCCGAGGACGAACTGGGTCGACTGGCCCCGGTTCACGGCCCGGCGTCGTCGGGTGTTCGTCTGCTCCCCGAGATCTTCACCGGTGCAGCGGCGACGAACACCGACGGCCTCGCTCTGTGGAGCGGGGACGGCAGCCTCGGCTACGCCGAGCTGGACGCGCGGTCCTCCGCTCTTGCCCGCGCGCTCATCGCCCGCGGTGCCGGACCGGAAACTGTTGTCGCACTGGCTCTACCGCGCTCCATCGATTCTGTTCTCGGTATCTGGGCGGTCGCCAAGACGGGCGCGGCATTCCTGCCCATCGATCCGAGCTACCCCCGCGATCGCGTCGAGCACATGTTGGTCGACTCGGGTGCCTCCATCGGCCTCACACTCGCCACGCACGTCCCCGCTGTCGACGGTCTCGGCTCGGCCCGGTGGACCGTCCTCGATCAGGACGAGACACGTGCCGAGCTAGCCGATCTCTCGACCACCCCGGTGCGCGACGACGACCGAACGCGTCCGATGCACGTCGATCAGGTCGCCTACTTGATCTACACGTCGGGCTCGACCGGTGTGCCCAAGGGCGTCACCGTCACCCATCGCGGTCTTGCGAATCTGGCAGAGGAAGAGCGAAGCCGTTTCGAGGTGACTCCCGATGCTCGAGTTCTGGCTTTCGCTTCGCCGAGCTTCGATGCCTCCATCCTCGAACTGGTCATGGTCTTTTCCGGCGCTGCGACAATGGTCATCGCACCGACCTCGGTCTACGGCGGCACCGAGCTGGCCGCACTGCTCGCCGAGCAGAACGTGACGCACGCGTTCGTCACGCCTGCCGCACTGGCATCGGTCGACCCCGAAGGCCTCACCGAGCTGCGCGTCGTCGCCACCGGTGGAGACGTGTGTCCGCCCGAGCTGGTGGCTCGCTGGGCTCCGGGTCGTCTGATGTTCAATGCGTACGGACCCACCGAAGCGACCATCTTCTCGTCGATCAGCGATCCGCTGAGCGTCGATTCCTCTATCGACATCGGTTCGCCGACAATCGGTTTCAGCGAGGTCGTTCTCGACACACGGCTGCATCCCGTTCCGGTCGGAGTTGCGGGAGAGCTGTATCTCGCCGGGCCCGCGCTTGCCCGGGGCTACCATTCCCGATTCGGTCTGACAGCAGACCGATTCGTTGCAAATCCCTTCGCCGAGCCGGGTGCGCGGATGTACCGCACCGGAGATGTCGTGCGGTGGACCGAATCCGGGACACTCGAGTACGTCGGGCGCAGCGACTTCCAGGTCAAGGTGCGTGGGTTCCGTATCGAACTGGGCGAGATCGACGCTGTTCTGACCGACGATCCGACGGTCGAATTCGCCACTACGGTCGGAGTCGACGGTCCGGCGGGAAACACGATTCTGGTCGCCTATGTTCTCCCGCGACCGGGTCGGCAGATCGACGCCGCCGCCTTGCGGACCCATGTGTCGAGTTCGCTTCCCACACACATGATCCCGACGGCCTTCGTCGCGCTGGAGTCGATTCCGTTGACCCCTGCCGGCAAGCTGGATCGAAAAGCACTGCCTGCTCCCGATCTCCATCTCGGAAGCGATTCACGTGCTCCCCGAACCGAGACGGAGCGGATCATCGCCGACATATTCGGCGAGGTGCTCGGAATCGAGGCAGTCGGTATCGATTCGAGCTTCTTCGATCTGGGCGGCGACTCCCTCAGCGCGACCAGACTCACCGCGCGAGTCAACACTGCCCTGGACACTGCGATCAGTGTGCGTGCCCTGTTCGAGGCTCCCACTGTCGAGTCGCTCGCAGAGCGCGTGGACAGCAACCCGCTCGGCACGGTTCGCCGCCCCGCACTCGTCGCGAAGCCGCGGCCGAGTTCGATTCCGTTGTCCTTGGCTCAGCAACGGATGTGGTTCATCAACCAGTTCGACGTGACGTCGGCGGCGTACAACATCCCGCTCGCGGTTCGTCTGACCGGTCGTCTCGATATCGCTGCGATGAGCGCGGCCGTCGGCGACGTTCTGGAACGACACGAGTCGCTGCGCACGGTGTTCCCCACCCAGGGAGAGCGACCCGAGCAGAAGATTCTCGACGTCCGGACTGCATCGACGGAGCTCGACGTCGTCGATCTCGACGCCGGCGAGGTCGTGGCGGCCGTGTCGGCAGCTGCGGCACAGGGATTCGACGTCTCGACCGAGCTGCCCTTCCGCGCGGTTCTGTATCGGTTGGCACCGGACGAGTTCGTGCTCTCGATCGTCGTGCATCACATCGCCGCCGACGGAGCGTCCATGGCACCACTGGCGCGAGACGTGATGGTGGCCTACGGAGCCCGTGCCGCAGCCACAGTTCCGATGTGGGTACCGCTCGAGGTTCAGTACGCCGACTTCGCGATATGGCAGCGCGATGTTCTCGGCGACGAGTCCGATCCGTCGTCACTCGCCGCACAGCAGCTGGACTTCTGGAAAACCGCCCTGGCGGACCTGCCCGAGGTTCTCCCGCTGCCGTTGGATCATCCCCGCCCGGCCCGTCAATCGTTGCGCGGCAACAGCGTTCGTTTCGAGATCGACCGCGACACCCATGCATCACTGGTCGACGTCGCACGCGCCAACGAGGCAACCGTCTTCATGGCCGTACATGCTGCATGGTCGGTCCTGATGGCGCGACTGAGCGGCACCGAGGACATCGCGGTCGGTACCCCCATCGCAGGCCGCGGCGACGCCGCACTCGACGATCTGGTCGGCATGTTCGTAGGTACGCTCGTTCTGCGCACCGACGTGGCACCGCAGCTCTCGTTCACCGACCTGCTCCGTGCCACGCGCACAGCCGATCTGGCTGCGTTCGACAACACCGACGTCCCGTTCGAGCGGTTGGTCGACGTACTCGACCCGACGCGTTCGACCGACCACTCGCCGCTGTTCCAGGTACTGCTCGAATTCCAGAACAACACCTCGGCGACGCTCGAGCTGCCGGACCTGACCGTCCGAGCCGTCGACATCGACGCACACGTGGCGAAGTTCGATCTACAGCTGACCGTTGCGGAGAATTTCGACGAGACCGGTGCGCCGTCCGGGATGACCGCAGCGATCACGTATGCGGTCGATTTGTTCGAGGAATCGTCCGTCCAGGAGTTCTCCGCACGCTTCGGTGCCGTTCTCGATGCAGTCACTGCCGATCCTGACAGCGCCGTAGGCGACATCGATCTGCTTCTCACCGGCGAACTCGATGCGATGACGCACGAGTGGAACCACGCGGGTCTCGAGGCAGACGACTCGACCTTGGCCGACCGATTCGCCGCTGCTGCAGCACGATTCCCGGATTCGCGTGCCGTCGTCTTCGGCGATCGATCGATGACCTACGCCGAGCTGGACGACCGTTCGAGCCGCCTGGCCCGCGTTCTCGTCGGTCGCGGCGTGACGTCCGAATCGCTCGTTGCGGTCGCAATGCCACGTGACGAGCAGCTGATCGTGGCGCTGCTCGCCGTGATCAAATCCGGCGGCGGGTATCTGCCGATCGACGTCTCCTACCCAGCTGACCGACTCGCGTTCATGCTGGAGGACGCCTCGCCTGTCTGCGTCATCTCCACCGTGGCCGACAGCACTGCGGTTCCGGCCTCCGACGTCGATGTTCTCCTGGTCGATTCGCCGGAACTGATCGCGGAGCTGAAGGACGTCTCCGGCGCACCGCTGACCGATGCGGACCGCTCGGGCAGGACCGGTGCAGATTCGATCGCGTACGTCATCTACACCTCGGGTAGTACCGGTCGCCCCAAGGGCGTCCAGATCGCGCACCGCAATGTGGCGACACTGTTTGCGAACACCGCGGATCTGTTCGATTTCGACAGCCGCGATGTCTGGACGATGTTCCACTCGTACGCGTTCGACTTCTCGGTGTGGGAGCTGTGGGGCCCGTTGCTGCACGGCGGAGCCCTCGTCGTCGTCGATTACTACACGGCACGTTCGCCGGAGCTGTTCCGCGAGTTGCTGGTGCGCGAGAAGGTCACGGTGCTCAACCAGACACCGACGGCGTTCTACCAGTTCGCTGAGGCCGACAGGGTTGCCACCGCTGCCGTGGGAGCTGCCGATGACTCGGCAGACCTCTCGCTGCGTTACGTCATCTTCGGCGGTGAGGCACTCGATCTCGGACAGTTGGGCCGTTGGTATGCCCGACACGACGAGTCCGCGCCGACCCTGGTGAACATGTACGGCATCACCGAGACGACGGTCCACGTGAGCCACCTGGCCCTGACCGAGGAGTTCGCCGCCTCGGCGTCCGCCAGCGTCATCGGTCAGGCGATCCCGGCCCTGAACGTTGCCGTTCTCGACGCGCGTCTGAAGCCTGTGCCACCCGGCGTGACCGGCGAAATGTACGTCTCCGGGGCACAGCTCTCGCGCGGCTACCTCGGACGGGCCGGCCTGTCGGCAACGCGTTTCGTGGCTGATCCCTCGGGTCGGGCCGGACACCGGATGTACCGCACCGGTGACACTGCGCGATGGAACCGCGACGGGGCGCTCGAATACCTGGGCCGCAGTGACATGCAGGTACAGCTGCACGGGTTCCGCATCGAACTCGGTGAGATCGAGAGCGCTCTGCTCGCATTCGACGGTGTCGCGGCCTCCGTGGTCTCGGTACGAGACGACGGATTCGGTGACCGATTGATCGGCTACGTCGTTGCCGAGTCCGGTCGAACCCTCGACCATTCCGCCGTTCTCGATTTCGTGGGCACCACGCTGACGTCCTACATGGTGCCTGCCGCGCTGATCGTGCTGGACGAGCTGCCCCTCACCGCCAACGGCAAGCTCGATCGACGCGCCTTGCCGGCACCGGACTTCTCGGCCAATGTCACCGAAAGTCGCTTGCCTGCAACAGAAGTCGAGTCCATTCTCGCCGGCCTGTTCGCAGACGTGCTCGGACTGGACACCGTCGGCGTCGACGATTCGTTCTTCGCACTCGGCGGCGACAGCATCATGTCGATTCAGCTGGTCTCCCGCGCCAAGGCGGCCGGCCTGGTGCTGGCTCCACGCGACATCTTCGAGCGCAAGACCGTGGCCGCGCTGGCCGAGGTGGTCGTTCTCGGAGGCGACGTCGTCGTACTGGAGGAACTCGACGGCGGGGGAGTCGGCCCACTACCCCTGACACCGGTCGTTCGATGGATGTTGGATCGCAGCACCGACTTCGGTCGCTACACCCAGACCGCTCTGCTTCAGCTCCCGGTCGGTATCGACACCACCACGCTCGAGCGCACAGTCCAGGCCGTGCTCGATCGTCACGACATGCTGCGGTCGCGTCTGTTCCAGGACTCGGACGGCACGTGGCACGAGGAAGTCTCTCCGATCGGGACCGTGTCCGCCGCGTCGGTCATCCATGCCGTCTCGGTCGATTCCGTGGACGGTGCCGAGTTCTCCTCCCGCGCCGCAACCGAACTCGACGCCGCGGCGGATCGACTGATCCCCGCCGACGGGGTCATGGTCCAGATGGTGTGGTTCCAGGGCCCGAACGGATCCGGTCGACTTCTCGTCGTCGCACATCACCTCGTCATCGACGGCGTGTCGTGGCGCATCCTCGTTCCGGATCTGGCCACGGCATGGAGCCAGATCGTCGCGGGCGACGAGCCTGTGCTGGCACCGGTCGGCACGTCGATGCGGCGCTGGTCGACCGGATTGACCGAGGTCACCGCGAGCCGCGCCGACGAGCTCGGGTTGTGGCGACGCATCCTCGACGGCGACGATCCGACCATCGGCTCGCGTCCGCTGGACAAGCGGGTGGACGTCGACGCCACCGTGCAGCGCATTCGCACATCGCTGCCGGTCGAGGTCACCGAGCGACTGCTCACGACTGTGCCGAATGTCTTCCGGGGCAGCGTCAACGACGGCCTGCTGGCCGGGTTGGCTCTCGCGCTCACGGCATGGCGTCGCGAACGGGGAGCCGCTGTCCGCAGTGCGCTGATCACGCTCGAAGGCCATGGCCGTGAAGACGCCGTGGTTCCCGGAGCCGATCTCGGCAGAACCGTCGGCTGGTTCACCACGATCTTCCCGGTGCGCCTCGACCTCGGTTCCGTCGACATCGCCGACGCGTTGTCCGGCGGGGACTCCGCAGGCACGCTGATCAAGGCCGTCAAAGAGCAGCTGCTCGAGATCCCCGATCACGGCATCGGCTACGGCATGCTCCGGTACCTCGATCCCGCAGGAACCGAAGCTCTGTCCGATCACGCCGCTCCGCAGGTCAGTTTCAACTACCTCGGGCGCTTCTCGACCGGTTCGTCCGAGGGCATGGAAGACGTGGGCTGGATTCCCGTGGCCGACGCCGAACTGGGCGACGCGCAGAACCCGGACATGCCCGTGCCGGCCGCGTTGGACATCAATGCCGTCACGACGTCGACACCCGCCGGCCCGCAGCTGGACGCCACCTTCGCGTTCCCGTCCGGGATCCTCGGTGCCGACGAGGTCGATCGACTGATCGAGCTCTGGACGCAGGCACTCACCGCGATCACCGAGCACGCCTCGGCCGACGGTGCGGGTGGTCTCACTCCGTCCGATCTCGAGCTGGTCGACATAGATCAGAGGTCCATCGAGGTACTGGAGAACAGATTCCCGGACCTGGACGACGTGTGGTCTATGTCGCCGCTGCAGGCTGGTTTGCTCTTCCACGCGCGCCTCGCGGGCGAGGTCGGCAGCGACTCTGCGGGCGTCGACGCCTACATGGTGCAACTCGGCCTCGAGTTGCGTGGCACCGTCGATTCCGAGCGGATGCACGCCGCAGTCGACAAGCTCGTCTCACGTCATCCGAATCTGCGGGCAGCGTTCGTCCACAACAGCTCCGGCGAATCTCTGCAGATCGTGCAGAGTTCGGTCACGGTTCCGTGGGCCGAGATCGATCTGCGCGGTGAAGCCGATGTCGAGGCTGCACTGGAAGGAGTCCTCGAAGCCGATCGCGGTGTTCGGTTCGAGATGGACTCCGCGCCGCTGCTTCGATTCACGCTCATCACCCTCGCCGACGATCATTGGCGACTGCTGCTGACCAACCACCACATTCTGCTGGACGGGTGGTCGACGCCGCTGGTCGTCAAGGAACTCATCACGCTGTACGTCACCGAGTCCGACGACTCGATGCTGCCGCGGGTGCCCGCGTACCGGGACTACCTGACATGGATGCGGCAACGCGACGTCTCGATCTCGACCGCGCAGTGGGTCAGTGCGATGGCGGGCGTCGAGGAGCCTACGCTGCTGGTCACCGGCGATCGAGGGCGGCAATTGTCCACGGTCTCTCGCGAATCCGAACGCTCGTTGTCGATCGAGACCACCGCTGCCCTACGCGATTTTGCGGCGCGCCGCGGGTCGACTCTCAACACGCTCGTCCAGACCGCGTGGGGCGTCGTGCTCGCGACACTGACCGGCCGAGACGACGTCGTGTTCGGTGCCACCGTGTCGGGACGTCCACCCGAGGTCCCAGGTATCGAAGGCATGATCGGGCTGTTCATCAACACGCTGCCCGTTCGGGTCACGCTCGATCCGAGCGAGACGCTGGGCGCTCTGGTCGATCGTGTTCAGTCCGAGCAGGCGTCGTTGCTGGACCACCACTACCTCGGACTGACCGACATCCAGCGTGCGGCTGGTGCCGGGGTCGCATTCGACACGCTGACGGTGTTCGAGTCGTACCCGGTCGATCGCGCCGGTGCCTCTGCGGCAACGGATTTCGCCGGTATGCAGGTGACCGACATTCTGGGGACCGACGCCGCACACTATCCGCTGACTCTGGTCTCGTCCGTGGACGAGCGCCTGAATCTGAAGGCCAAGTACCTGCCCGAACTTTTCGATGTCGAGGACGTCGATGCCATCGTCGACCGAGTCGAGCGGGTGCTCGGCGCAGTGCTGGCAGACGAGCAGCAGCCTCTGGCCCGACTCAGCCTGCTCGATCAGGCCGAATTCGACTCCCTGGCACCGGTATTCGGAATCGAAGGCCGCTCCACGCGTTTGTTGCCGGAGATCTTCTCCGACGCCGCAGCCATCGATCCGGACGCCATCGCGCTGCGCAGCGTGGACGGAGAGCTGACGTACCGGGAGCTGGACCGACGGTCGAACAGACTCGCTCGGATCCTGCTGAGCCACGGCGTGCACACCGAGACGTTCGTCGCGCTCGGTATCGCGCGGTCCATCGAATCCGTTCTGACGGTGTGGGCGGTCGCCAAGTCCGGTGCCGCGTTCGTTCCGGTCGACCCGAACTACCCCGCCGATCGCATCGAGCACATGCTGGCGGACTCGGGCGCGAGTTTCGGCGTCACCACCCGTGCCCATCTCGACGACCTGCCCTCGACCGTGGCATGGATCATTCTGGACGATCTCGCCACGGACGGCCCGAACGGCGTAGGCGACGAGCCGATAGCCGACAGCGAACGTCACGGTCGCATCACCCTGGACAGTGCTGCGTACACGATCTACACGTCGGGTTCGACGGGCGTTCCGAAGGGCGTCGTGGTCACCCACTCCGGCCTCGACAACTTCGCGACCGAGCAGCGCGAGCGCTACGGCGTCTCGAAAAAATCACGGACACTGCATGTTTCGTCGCCGAGCTTCGATGCCTCCGTGCTCGAATATCTGCTCGCATTCGGTGCCGGAGCAACCATGGTGATCGTGCCACCGACGGTGTACGGCGGCGAGGAGCTCGCGTCGTTGTTGGCATCGGAGGCAGTGACTCACGGATTCATCACTCCGTCTGCCCTCGCGTCGGTGGACCCAACAGGTCTCGACACGTTCGCCGACGTCGTCGTCGGCGGCGAGGCCGTTCCGGCCGAGTTGGTCGGCAAGTGGGCCCCCGGGCGCAACCTGTACAACGGGTACGGACCGACCGAGGCCACGATCATGTCCAACATCAGTGCACCGATGGTCGCCGGCGAGCCGGTGTCGATCGGTGGGCCGGTGCGCGGCGTGCACGAGGTGGTCCTGAACTCACGGCTGCAGCCGGTTCCTGTCGGTGTCGCAGGAGAGCTGTACCTCGCCGGTGTCGGTCTGGCCCGCGGCTACCACGACCGAATGGGCCTGACGGCAGAGCGATTCGTCGCCGATCCGTTCGGTGCACCCGGTTCGAGGATGTATCGCACCGGAGACGTGGTGCGGTGGTCACCGGATCTGACCGTCGAGTACGTCGGTCGGAGCGACTCCCAGGTCAAGGTTCGCGGCTTCCGCATCGAACTCGGCGAAATCGACGCGGCGCTCTCCGCGCATCCTGCGGTGGACTTCGCGGCGACCTTCGGCACTCCGGGGCCTTCGGGGGCGACCGTGCTCGTTGCCTACGTGCGTCTGGCAGGGGAGGCAGTCGACACCTTCGACACCGCTGTGCTGCGCGATCATCTCGCCGCTGCACTGCCGTCTCACATGGTTCCGAGCGCCATCGTCGTGCTCGAGACCATTCCGCTCACCCCCGTGGGCAAGCTCGATCGCGCTGCCCTGCCGATACCGGAGTTCGGTGCGGCCACGTCGTACCGCGAGCCGACCACCCCGGCCGAGCTGACCGTCGCTGCGGTGTTCGCCGAAATCCTCGACATCGACCGAGTCGGTGCCGACGACAGCTTCTTCGAGCTGGGGGGCGACTCGCTCAGCGCAACTCGGGTGATCGCGCGTGTCAACGCCGAATTCGGTACTGCGATCGGCGTTCGCACGATCTTCGAGACGCCGACGGTATCGGGTCTGGCGAACGTGGTCGGTACTGCGGACACCCGATCGCATCGTCCGGCCCTCGTCGCAGTTCAGCGTCCCGAGCACATTCCACTCTCGCTCGCTCAGCAACGTATGTGGTTCATCAACCGGTTCGACACCTCGTCGGCGGCATACAACGTGCCGCTGGTCGTCAAACTGACCGGGCAGCTCGACACTGCGGCACTGGCCGCCGCGGTCGTCGACGTTCTCGAACGCCATGAGTCGCTACGCACGACCTTCCCCGAGGGTCCGCAATTCCCGGTGCAGCTGGTGCATCCGGCCGGCGATGTCGCGCCGACGGTCGAACCCGAACGGATCGATGCCGGGGTACTGACCGATCGCGTGGCCCTGTTGGCGGGTCGAGGGTTCGACGTCACCACCGAGATCCCGGTGCATGTCGAGCTGTTCCAGGTGCTCGACACGACCGGCTCGGCGGCGGACGATCAGGTCTTCGTTCTCGCCATGGTGGTGCACCACATCGCAGCCGACGGCGCATCGATGGCACCGCTGGCGCGCGACGTCGTACTCGCATACTCGGCTCGCAGTGCAGGGCGCGCGCCGGATTGGCGGCCGCTACCGGTGCAGTACGCCGATTACACGCTCTGGCAGCGTTCGTTGCTCGGCGACGAAAAGGACGAGTCGAGCGTGGCTGCGGCACAGCTGAAGTACTGGACGACAACGCTCGCAGGACTGCCGGATCTGTTGCCGTTGCCCACCGATCGCCCTCGGCCCACCACTCAGGATTTCCGGGGTGGCCGGGTGCGATTCACCGTCGACGCCGAGATACACCGGGCACTCGTCGAGGTGACCCGCGAGCAGAACGTCAGTATGTTCATGGTGCTGCACGCCGCGTTCGCCGTGGTGTTGGCACGACTGAGCGGTACCGACGACATCGCGATCACCACCCCGGTGGCAGGGCGCGGCGACGCGGGACTGGACGACCTCGTCGGGATGTTCGTCAACACGTTGGTGTTGCGCAGCCGGGTCGTCGACTCCACCTCGTTCGTGGATCTGCTCACCCAGGTGAAGGCACAAGATCTCGATGCCTTCGATCACACCGAGATGCCGTTCGAGCGCATCGTCGAGGTGCTCAATCCCACCCGGTCGACGGCGTACGCTCCGCTTTCACAGGTGGCGCTGTCGTTCCAGAACAACGAGAAGGCGTCACTCGAGCTCCCCAACCTACGGGTGGAGGGCTTCGATTTCGACGTACCCGTCGCCAAGCAGGATCTGCAACTCCTGGTGTCCGAGAATTTCGGGGACGACGGGCGACCGGCCGGCTTCGAGGCAGCGTTCGATTACGCCACATCACTGTTCGACGCAGCCACCGTCGACGCCATCGCGGCGCGTCTGGTTCGCGTGCTCGACGCCGTCGGGAACGATCGACTCACAGCGGTGGGGGATATCGATATTCTCGGTGCCGACGAGAAGCAGGCTTTGGCACCGGCCCGCGGTTCGGCGGACGTCGCGCTGCGGACATGGCCGGAAATGCTCGCCGCGTCGGTGGCACTCGACCCGTACGCGGTCGCCGTCACCTATCGAGGCGTGAGCCTGTCCTACGCCGACCTCGACAGCTGGTCCAACCGCATTGCTCGGATGCTCATCGACTACGGCGTCGGCCCGGAAACGTTCGTCGCCCTGGCACTGCCTCGGTCGATCGAATCGGTCCTGTCGGTGTGGGCGGTCGCCAAGACCGGCGCAGCTTTCTTGCCGGTCGACCCCAACTACCCGTCCGACCGCATCGCGCACATGCTCGAAGATTCCCGCGCTGCAATGGGATTGACCGATATCGACAGTAGGGAGTCGCTACCCGACACCGTGCCGTGGCTCGTGTTGGACGATCCCGAGACGTCCTCGGAACTGTCTCGTTACCCCGTGGATGCCGTCACCGACTCGGAGCGCACGGCGACGCTGCACCTCGACCACCCGGCATATTTGATCTACACGTCGGGTTCGACGGGTCGGCCGAAGGGCGTCGTGGTGCGACACCGAGGCATGGCCAACTTGCAGGCCGAGGTGATCGAGCGATTCCGACCCACCCGAGATTCGCGGGTGTCTCACATCGCTTCGCCGAGTTTCGACGCGTCGGTGTACGAGCTGACGATGGCATTCGGCGTCGGTGCCACGGTCGTGATCGTGCCGCCGGGTACGTTCGGCGGCAGCGAACTTGCCGACCTGCTCGAGTCCGAACACGTCACGCACGCATTCCTGACACCGGCGGCGTTGTCGTCGATCGACGAGACCCGCCTCGGCACTGTCCGCGTCCTTGCAGTCGGCGGCGAGGCCTGTACTCCGGAACTGGTGGCGAAATGGGCACCTGGCCGCAAGATGTTCAACGGCTACGGTCCGACCGAGACCACTATCCAAGCGAGTGTCGGTGGGCCGTTGGTGCCCGGCGGCACGGTGGACGTCGGCAGCCCTGGGACCGGATTCCGGTTCCTGGTGCTCGACGCACGCCTGCGACCGGTCCCGGCAGGTGTGTCAGGCGAGCTGTACATTGCCGGCCCAGGCACTGCACGTGGGTACCTACGGCGATTCGGACTGACGGCCGAGCGGTTCGTAGCCGACCCGTTCGGTACTCCGGGCGAGCGGATGTACCGCACCGGCGACGTCGTGCGCTGGGGGAGTACCGGTGCTGTCGAATTCGTCGGACGCAGCGACTTCCAGGTCAAGGTGCGCGGCTTCCGAATCGAACTCGGTGAGATCGACTCCGCCCTCACCGAGCACGAACAGGTCGGATTTGCCGCCACGATAGGACACACCGCGGCGTCCGGGGACACGGTGCTCGTGTCGTATGTCCTGGCGGCAGACGGCGAGACGGTCGACACCGAGGCGCTGCGAGATCGAGTAGCCAAAGTGCTTCCACGCCACATGGTTCCGTCGGCGATCATCGAACTCGACGACATTCCGCTCACCCCGGTGGGCAAGCTCGATCGTCGGGCATTGCCGATACCGGAGCTGACGGTCTCGACAACTCCGTACCGAGCACCGAGTACCGACGTGGAGGCTGCCATCGCCGACGCCTTTGCTCAGGTTCTCGGAGTCGAGCGTGTCGGTATGGACGACAACTTCTTCGAGCTCGGCGGCACCTCGCTGGTGGCCACGAAGATCGTGCCGGCCATCGAAGGCGCCATCGGAGTACGAGTGCCGCTGCAAGCGTTGTTCGTCGACCCCACACCGGCCGGGCTGGCCGCACGGGTTGCGTCCGACGCCGATGCCGCGGGTGCCGATCTCGATTCGGTATTCGGAGTGATGATTCCGCTGCGTGGTACCGGGGCGAAGGCACCGCTGTTCTGCGTCCACCCGGGAATCGGGCTCTCGTGGGGATACGCCGGTATCGTCTCGAAATTGACCGACGACCGTCCCGTGTACGGCCTGCAGCTGCCGAGCATCGTGGAAGGTACTACGTTCGGTTCGATTCGTGACCTCGCGCACCGATACGCCGACGAGATCCGCACTGTCCAGCCGGTCGGTCCGTACCACCTGCTCGGTTGGTCGCTGGGCGGCTCGCTCGCTCACGCGATCGCTGTGGAATTGCGCAGCACCGGCAGCGAAGTTCGCACACTCGCGTTGCTGGACAGCTACGTCGACGGCCACGACGACGACAACCTCGACGGAGCGTTGAGCGTCGAGAATCTGCTCGGAGGCCTGGGTCTCGACCTGACGGCGCAGCCGTCGGCCGAGCCGCTGACCTACGAGCGGGGCGTGGAACTGCTGGACGAATCCTTGGGTCAGACGACCGGCGTGACTGCCGATCATCTGCGAAGAATCAACGCAGGATTCGAGAATTCGACAAGAATCATGGCCGAGTTCGTGCCGGACGTCTTCGACGGAGATGTTTTGTTCTTTTCCGCAACGAAGGGTGCGAGCGACGGGATTGTCAGATCACCGCAGGAATGGCGACCGTACGTGACAGGGGATATCGTCATCCACGACGTCGAGGTTTTCCACAACGAGATGACAAATGCCGATGCGGCCGATGTAATCGGGCCGATCGTCGATTCTCATCTGGGTAATACAGCTGAATAACGTTTGGCGTGTTCTTCACATCGAGGAGCACCTGTACGAATACCATCGGCGTTCGGTACCAATGCGGTCGAATGCTCGTCACTACCAACCAGGGGACAGAAGTGAAACTGATCAGAACAGCTACGGTCGCGGTGGCGTTGACCGCTGCGGTAGCCACCGGAGCGGGCCACGCCGTAGCAGATCCGTCGTCGGACACGGTTAACTACCAGACGTCGGTCAACCCGGATGGATCCGTCAAGACCATCCTCGACGCCGGGCTGTTCCGGGTCGATGCGACGAGCGAGACAGTGTCGATCATCGATCAGTCCGGTGCCACGCTCGCATCGGTTCCGCTGGAGTACACCATCAACGGCACGGTCTACTCGATCGCACCCCTGATCGGTGCCGAGGGTCGCGAGCTGACCTTGACTCCGCAGACTGTTCCCGTCGCCGACGCTGTGGGCCCTCGTACCAAGCAGCAGGCGTTCGACAACATGGTCAACCAGCTGGCAATCGGCTGGAACAACGGCGGCGGCGTCGGTACGGCAATCGGTGCAGGCCTCGGCTTCGCCATCGGCTGCGTGTCCATCTTCCCGAACTTCATTTCCGGTTGCATCATCGGAACTGTGATCGGAACCGTCGCCGGCGCGGTCATCGGAACGGCCAACGGCAACCCGCAGGCACAGCCCGCGGTCTTCGAGTACTTCACCACTCCGTAAGACGCGACAAGCGCTTACAGACGCACACGACACGGAGGGTAGGGCGGCAAGCGCCCTACCCTCCGTTTTACGTTCGGCCGGTCAGCGCCCGGCGCATGGACACGGCCTTGACCATCGTTTCCTCGAACTCCTCATCGGGATCGGACAGTGCCACGATCGCACCGCCGACCCCGTAGGTCACCTCGTGCTCGGTGGCGACGATCGTGCGGATGACGATCGAGAAGTCCGCAGTGCCCGTGATCGAGAAGTAGCCGATGGCACCCGAATACACTCCGCGCGGGCCGTCTTCGAGCTTGTCGATGATCGCCATGGTGCGGATCTTCGGGGCCCCGGTCATGGATCCACCCGGAAACGCAGCGCGGATACAGTCCGCCGCCGACGCGTCGTCACGCAGGCGACCGCGAACCGTCGACACCAATTGATGCACTGGGGCATAGGTCTCGACATCGAACAGCTTCGGCACATGCACCGAACCAGGAATACACACCTGAGCCAGATCGTTGCGGACCAGATCGACGATCATGAGGTTCTCGGCCTTGTCCTTCTCGTTCGCGACGAGGTCGGCCTTGAGTGCGTTGTCCTCTTCGGAAGTCGCTCCGCGTGGACGAGTTCCTTTGATGGGCTTGGACTCCACGATGCGGTCTGCGTCGATTCGTAGGAAGCGCTCGGGTGACGCGCTCAAGACCGACACCTCGGGAAAATTCAAGAACGCACTGTACGGAGTCGGGTTGATTTCCCGCATGAACGAATACGTTGCCGCAGGGTCGATCGAACCCGCCAACGTAGCGGTGTTCGTCAAACAGACCTCGTAGGTCTCACCGGAGCGGATTTCGGCGAGGCACTGGGAAATCAAATCGAGGTAGTGGGCGCGATCGTGCCGCAGTCGCGGTTCGAGCGAGTGCTCTGCTCCGAGCAAAGGAGTACCGGACGCGCCCATGTCGGAGCGGGCCGCCTGTGCGGATCGACCGGACAGGCCGCGCAGTGTGGCGGTTGTCGAGTCGAACCACTGCGCCAGGACGGGGTCACCGGGCGTGGTGGCCAATCCCATCAGATAGAGGGTGCCGGCCTCGTGGTCGAAGACCAACGCGCGATCCGCGAAGACCATGGAGGCATCGGGGGTTGCAGCTGTATGCACCAATTGTCCGCCGGTGTCGGCCTTCAACTCGTAGCCGAGATATCCGACGTAGCCGAGTCCGAAGGCAAACGGAAGGTCGTGGCGAGGGGGAGTGGCGCGCTCGCGCAATCGATCGTCGATGTAGTCGAAGAACGTGGAGTGAACGCGCTCCTTCGTACCGTCGGCACCCTGCACGGACACCATGGTCTCGGCAACGGAGTAGGTCACGTACTCGGCGTGCGGCCCCGAGCAATCGCCCATGACGGTGAACCTGCATTCGGGCTCGAGTGCTGCGCTGCCGTCCAGCCAGAAACTCTTCTTACCGTCGGCGTAGAGCGTGGCGAAAACCTGCTCGGGATCGAAAGCCTCGTCGAGAGAGCGAGTTTCGATGGTGAACATCGAATCCTGGGTACCTGCAGCACTCGATGCGTTGGACTGCGCCAATGTCAGGTCTCGGAAGTTGGCGAGCAGCTCGCGTCCGTACTCGGTGCTGATGGACTCGGGATGGAATTGCACTCCCCACATCGGCTTGCTGCGATGCCGAACGGCCATCACCAAGCCGTCGGGTGTCCATGCGACTTCCTCGAAGTCGGCGGGTGTGCGTGTCACGACCAGTGAGTGATACCGAACCACCGAGTAGGGAGACGGGATTCCGGCGAAGAGATCGACACCGGTATGAGTGATATCGGTGATCCTGCCGTGCATCGGTGCCGGTGCGAGATCGACACTGCCACCGAACAGGTGGCACAGCCCCTGGTGCCCGAGGCATACACCGAGAATCGGCAGACCGGATTCGGTGATCACTCGACTGCTGATGCCGAAGTCCTGCTCCAGATCAGGGCGTCCGGGCCCGGGGGAGATGACGACGTTGTCGTAGGCGTCGAAGTTCAGAGACGTCCATTCGACGTCGTTCTTGACCACTGTCGGCGGACGGCCGTTGACCTCGGCCAGCAGGCTGTACAGGTTGTAGGTGAACGAATCGTAGTTGTCCACGAGGAGTGTGTTGATGGTCATCGACGTGCTCTACCGTTCACTCTCGGGGCCGAGCCCGGCAGCCGGAGAGTCGATGATCAAGTCCTCGACACGACATGCTTCGGCAATCATCGATCGGTACAGCTCTTCGAGGAAGTCGGGGGACAGGCCATTTGCGGACGCGAATTCTCGCGCGCGTTCGGTCACCAAACCGACGCGACCGGGTTGCATCATCGGAATGGAATGTTCGCGCTTCACGTGTGCAACTCGGACACACACATCGATACGGTCTCGAATTGCAGCGCGCAGAACTTCGTCTATTCCGTCCAACTCACGCCTCAGCTCGGCAAGCTTCTGCTCACCTGCAGCGCGATGACCTTCGGATTTCGCCTCGGAGGCAGCTACGCGCAGGGCGTCGTTGGAGCGTTGATCAGAATCCTGGCTCACGAGTTACTGCCCCCTGATGTTTCGACTCCAGTGGTGATGATTATCGGAATGCACCGACAATTGTTACGGCAGCCATTGCCGATCTACGTCCTGCGCGGTAATCGATGCTCGATCATGACACCTCGCGCGGTTTCACCGCCACTCAACAGTATTGGAACCCGCGAAAGCGCGACGACAAACACACCGCCCTCATCCGGAACGTACGTCGAGTTGGAATAGCACAAAAAAACTGCACCGCCGGATTGTTTCCAATCAGGCGGTGCAGACGACGATTCTCATGCTCCGCGGCGCTTGACCTTCAACAAATCCAAGCGCTCTTTGAGGAGTTCTTCCAGCTCGTCCACCGAGCGCCGTTCGAGCAGCATGTCCCAATGGGTGCGCGGCGGCTTGACCTTCTTGGCCTCCGGCGCGGTTCCCTCGATCAGCGACCCTTCGAGACCGTTACGGCAAGCCCAGGTGCCGGGGATTTCCGCGTCGTCGGCGAAGGGGACGTCGAACTCCTCACCGTTGTCGCATCGGTAGCGTGCAACGCGGCGAGGCGCCAGGTCGTGATCACGATCGGTCTCGTAGCTCACGGCTCCGAGTCGGCTACCTCGAAGTACACGATCTGCCATGGTGAAGTCCTCTCCATCGATAGTAGGTACGCGAGTCGGTGTCATCGGTCGACACCGAGCTACACCGTCTACCCACTGATCTACAACGTCGCCGCGCGTCGGTTCGTTCCCCGGGCCGATGAGCCCCGGTGCGATGCCATCGGCGCAGCTGGTGAATGCATCCTACCTTCCTGTCGCAGTAGGCTGAACGACCATGTCCGTCAGAACTCGCCGTGACCAGACGTGCACGTGGTGCGGACGCCCTGTCGCCGACTCCGGAACCGGACGCAAGCGACGGTACTGCCGTCAGTCGTGTCGCCAACGTGCCTACGAGCAGCGCAGTGCGATGAAGGAAACCTCGATTCCCGACGACGCCGTCATCTTGACGGCCGAAGAGGCGTCGGCGGCGGCCGATCGCGCGTTCGAGGTCCGCTGCGCCGCCGAGGACGTGAGCACCGCGGTCACAGAAGGTGCCGACATCCCGGAGTTGCACCGCTTGTGTGCCGAGCTGTTGACCAAGGCGCGCGATGCGGAGCGGCTGCGCTGAGTAGAACAGCAGGGTACGGCTGGTGAAGCGCCCTCACCGAACTGTGGTTCCATCCTCGTTCACCGGCACCGTGGACAATGGACGGGGTTCGCGCATGCGCGCGGATGAAAGAACACGAAGAGGAGCTCCATGGCGTTCTGGGATCAACTCAAGTCCAAGGCACAGGAACTGAACGGGCAGCTGCAAACCAAGACCAGCCAGTTCAAGAACAAGGAATTTGCCAACGGCAGCATGGCCATGTGTGCGCTCATCGCGGCAGCAGACGGCACCATCGATCCTGCCGAGCGTCAGAAGACGGCAGCCCTGATCGCCGGTAACGAGGCCCTGCGGGTGTTCGAATCCGACGAACTTCGTCAGAAGTTCGACTGGTACTGCGACAAGCTGCAGGGCGATTTCGACTTCGGGAAGGTCGAAGCAACTGCCACGATCGGCAAGCTGAAATCGAAGCCCGACCAGGCGCGAGCCGTCATTCAGATCGGCATCATCATCGGCGGTGCCGACGGTCATTTCGACGATCACGAGAAGGCTGCCGTCCGCAATGCATGCTTTGCTGTGGGAATCGATCCGGCCGAGTTCGAGCTCTGAGACCTTCCGACCGATAGAGGACGAACACTCGATCGCAGCAACGGCGATCGGCGAAGGTGCACCTTCGCCGGTCGCCGTTGTCGTCCGCGGACTGTGTGCGCTGTGAAATAGCCGGAATGCCGGGATACTTGGGTCACTCCGACTGCATGTGCCGATGTCGTCGATCCGTTGGAGATCCGGTTGCGACCCACCAGCAGAGAGACCGTGCATGACAGTTGCCGCGATCTACCTCGTCATCGCCTTCGGCTTGGGCGGACTCGCCATGGCTGTCCGGCTACCTCCACTGGTCGGCTTCCTGGCGGCCGGCTTCGTCATCAATGCTCTCGACGTCGGTGAGATGCCCCAACTCGAACTGATGGCAGACCTCGGTGTCACATTGCTGCTGTTCGCGATCGGTCTCAAGCTGGACGTGCGGATTCTGCTGCGCCGAGAAGTGTGGCTGACGACGTCGATACATCTGATTTTCAGCGTCGTGCTCGGTACCACCGTCCTGTGGCTCGCGGCCGTCGCCGGAATGGCCATGCTGTCCGGGCAGAGCACAACGACGATTGCGTTGCTCGCCTTCGCCATGTCGTTCTCGAGCACTGTATTCGTCGTCAAAGTTCTCGAAGAACGAGGTGAATCGCACGCTCTCTACGGTCGTGTGGCCATCGGAGTGCTCGTGATGCAGGACATCGTTGCCGTGGTGTTCCTTACCGTCACCAGCGGCACACTGCCCAGTCCGTGGGCGGTGACTCTCGTACTCCTGTGGCCCCTGACACGAATCCTCCGGAGGGTGTGGAGCGGGCTTGGCCACGGCGAGATGCAGTCGCTCTTCGGCATCGTGATGGCCCTCGTTCCGGGTTACGCCTTGTTTTCCGCACTGGGGCTCAAAGGAGACCTGGGAGCGTTGATCATCGGCGTTCTCCTGGCGTCGCATCCGGCTTCCTCCGAGCTGTCCCGATCGCTGTTTCATATCAAGGAACTGCTGTTGGTCGGCTTCTTCGTTTCCATCGGCCTGTCCGGTTTGCCCGATGTTCCCAGCCTGGGCGTCGCCCTGCTGATGGTGCTCCTACTGCCGCTCAAATCGGTGCTGTACCTGGCGCTGTTCGCCATGATGAAACTGCGGTATCGAACCGCGCTGCTCGCGGGACTGAGCCTGATGAACTATTCCGAGTTCGGTCTGATCGTCGTCTCGGTCGGAGTGACGACCGGGCTGCTGGCACCGGCCTGGCTGGTGGAAATGTCGATTGCCGTGGCGTTGAGCTTCGTCGTGTCGGCCCTGGTGAACGGTCGGGGACACCTGATGGTGGAGAAGATCGCGGCGCGATTGCCCGATCAGGACGATCAGAGCCTGCACCCGGAGGAACGCTCCGGGGACGCGGGCGACGCCGAGGTCGTCGTGATCGGAATGGGGCGTGTCGGCTTCGCGGCGTATCAGCGACTCACCGAGCATTACAGACTCAGCGTGGTGGGGGTCGACTACGACGGTCCTCGGATTCGTCGACTCGCCGAACAGGGTCTGCGAGTGTTGGAAGGGGACGCAACCGATCTCGATTTCTGGAATCAGCTGCGGCACTCGGAGTCGGTGCGGATCGCGGTGCTGGCAATGCCACGTCACGGAGCCAACGTCACAGCACTCGCCTGTCTCCGCGAATCCGGATTCAGCGGAACCGTCGCGGCCGTCGCCCGCTACGACGACGAAGTTCAGTGGGCCAAGGAACACGGTGTGGACATCGCGTTCAACGTCTATGCCGGTGCCGGATTGGAATTGGCAGATCAAGTGGGACACGGTGCACCAGATCCCGTGGGCGACGCGGTCGACCCCGAGTCCGACAAGCCCCGCCGTCCGGACAGCGTGACATGACCCAGGGGAGTGAGCCTGTTGCGACGAGTCGATGGACCCGCCCGCATGTACGTGCCGGCAATCCCCTTGGCAGCAATGTCCGACGACAACAGGCCTTGTGGGTCGACACACTTCATGTGACGTCGGTGCTCGTGACCTGCAAGGCCAGCCAGGCTATGGCGAAACGTCACAGTGACGTAATAAGTTCTTCACAGGGGGACTATCGCGGCGACAAAGCAAGAGTGAAGCATCAGTGCGATTACAGCGAAATAGACAACGCAGGCGACTGAAGAACATCGGGTCGGTAGTCCGCAAGCATTCATCGGTACCCACGGACCCACGGACGCACGGACGCACGGACGCACGGACGGTCACCGGGCAAGTCCACGGATGTAGGACGAAGAACCCCAGAGCATTGATGGTGGATCGAAACCGTGAACTCGACGATGATCGACAACGTCGACCAGCTACGTTGTTTTGCCGATAATCAACATTATGTCAACTTAGGCTGACCGATCGTACAGTTCGCGCCCTTACTGGCCTGCCTAGTTTCCGTGCGAGTTCCAACCTTCCCCTGGCACTGCCTCTTCCGTGTCGGTTGCGAGAAGCCCGTCGTCAACCGTGTTGGAATCGGGCCGCGAGTCTTCGATCAGCTCACGGGTCGACGTTGGTTCATCGCCGTCGATGGCGGGTTCTTCCAGGCCGGTGTCGTAGTCGTCGTCTGTCGAGGGGTTTCGATCGCTCACGGTGATGGTCTCCAAGTCTGTTCGTAGGTCTGACGTATCCAAATCGACATGGCCCGACAGGAAACTCAATGACACGGAACGCTACCCCGCTCGCGTTTCCGGGAGACGCGTCGCCGGCGAAATGCAATGGCCCTCAATGAATAAGCAAGTCAACACTAGCGGCGAGGCAACATTTATGTCACTCTGTTCGTATGACTACCGGAAAGGCTGACACAGCCTCCATCGCGTGAGCGCCGTGCGGATCCCCTCGACTTCGTCGTCGCACGGGACATTTATCGAAGACCCCCATTCAGAACTCATTCGCAGTGTCATGTCCAAGCGCGACACCTATCTCGGTTACGGAATGCGCGCCGGACCATCGGATCGACACTCTGCCGAATCTGCTGTGGCACAGTTGTATCGACATGCCGACCTCCCCGTTCCCCGCTTCGTATGGGAACTGTCTCCGGCTGCTGCAGCGGCTCGCATCGCCGAGGACAACCTGGCTTACGCTGCAACCTTTGCCGTCGAGGGCCCCACCTGTGCATCGGCTCGCATCGCGACACTGCTCTCCATTTCACGGTCCCGAATGGACGCATGCATTCGGTTGCCGGTGAGCGAACGGCCACCGCCCCGGTGGCCGATGACGATCCGGTCTCAGGCGCTCAGAGCAGCCCAAGGTCGCACAGCGGCTGCGGTACGAAATCAGCCACCCGAAATGTCGGTCCGCGCGGGCATCGGACTCAACCCGATCATCCGATCGACAGTGTGGGACTCGTTGCGCACCAGCTTGTTCGACGGCGTCGCAGCAGCAATCAGGACACTGATGCCGCCCCTTGTCGGCGGAATCCCCTGGTACGGCCAGCAGGAAGCACACCGCATCGCCTACTACGACATATACCGCCGCCTCGGCCTCGCAACCTTCCAACCACAGGACAACGACCTGCTCGACGCACTTGTTGCCCTGACCGAATCGACGGGATGGTGGTGGGCGTTCGACGACGTCTGCGTCATGTCCGAACGACCGACCGCGCTGCACTCCGAACCCATTCCCGATCGAGTACACGGTGAACGACGGCTGCACCACCACGACGAACCGGCGCTCCAATTCGCTGACGGCAGTGCGGCATACGTCCTGAACGGCACAATTGTGCCGGATTGGGTGGTGCTCGACCCGAGCGTCGAACGCATCACCGTCGAACGCAACGTCGAGATCCGCCGCTCCGCAATCGAACGCATCGGGTGGGACAACTACATCGACGCTGCAGGACTCGCGCTGGTCGACAACTCCGACGATCCAGGCAACGAGGGCTGCATCCTGCAGCTGTTCGCCACCCCCGCCGGCTGGGGAGGCGAGGGTCGAGTGCTTCTCGCTGTCAATGGGTCTCGCGAACGTGACGGCCAGCGCAGACGCTACGGCCTCTACGTTCCAGGTGAATTCTCCTCGGCCCTCGACGCCGCAGGCTGGACCTACGGCCTCAGCGGAGAAAACTACGCCCAATTGCGCCGCCGAACCTGAACCTACTCTCACACAAGGTGACTCAGATGAATCAGAACATGACTCTGTCCGCATTGACATCGATGACCGGCCTCGATGTCTTCGACTATCTCGACAAGGAGATCTCGGTGCCGATCATCGACGGCATGCAAGCCCAAGGCGACCTCATCGTCGTTCCGTATGCGCTGCTCGAAGGCGTCGTCTCCACCGGGATTTGGACGCGCATCGACGCCGTGCCCCTGTCCGGAATCGAGTTGCTGCGCAGCGCAGCGGGCGGAAATCCCCACAGCCTCGTAGCCGACGGCGGCCGATGCACGTGGTCGACACCGGTGAGCGATACGCGGCGTCTGGCACTCGGAATTCTCGACAACACAGTGACCGCCTACCTGATCCACCCCGAACACGGAGCCATCGGAATTGCCCCGGGCCGCTACGTCATCGGCAGACAACGTGAGCGTGCTCGAGGTGGGTACTTCGAGTCGACGCAGTTGGTCGCCGACTGAGTGCGGCTCGGCCGCGCTGCTCCTTGCCCATTCGGAAATACGGGTGGGCAGGGAGCCACGACCTCAACGTCCGGCAGGGCCGCGTACCAGGGTTCTGCATACTGCGATTCTGAGATGATTGCCCGATGCATCGAATCCGGCAGATCTCCGCGCTCGTCGCGCTGACACTGCTCGCGGCAGCATGCGCCGACGACCCTCCACCCGAGCCGACACCGGTGGTCGTGGCCTTCGACGACGGATGGGGCCAGCTGTTCGTCATGAACATCGACGGCTCCGGCTTGCGTCAGGTCACCCCGACCGTGGGCGAAGACAGCCGCGACCCGAACTACGGGAACGACGCCGCCCTCTCCCCCGATGGCGAGCAACTCGCGTACGCCCGAGGCCGGTTCATCGAGATCCTCGACCTCGAGTCGGGTGAATCGAGGTCGGTGCACGAAGGTGGCTACGAACCGTCTTTCTCACCGGACGAATCCAAGATCGCATTTACCTCGAACGGCAGCATCGACATCATGAACGTGGACGGATCCGACGCACACGTCATCGCGCAAGAAGAGTCGGCCTTCGGAGCGACATTCTCCCCGGATGGTTCACGGGTCGTCTACGTCACCGGCGGCTACCTGAACGAAGTGTCTGTCAACGGCGGAGAATCGACAGTGCTTCTGCGCGACCAGTTCTGGAACTCCGACCCGGCCTTTTCGCCCGACGGGTCGACACTCGTCTTCTCCAGTAACCGAGGCGGTAACAACGGCTCCGAGATCTACGCAATGCCCTCCGGCGGAGGGGAGATCACTCCCCTCACCGATACCTACGCCGTACATCCGAAGTTCACGCCCGACGGCTCGCGCATACTGTACGACCGGGCGGTCACACAGGCGGGTGAACTGGTGACCGACGTCGCTACCGGCTCTCAGCCTGAGATTGCATCGATGAACCCCGACGGGTCCGACCAGAAACGGCTGACTCCACGCTCTCTGAGCGGTCAGATGCCGACCGTGGGCGGGGGGCGTTGATCCGCGAGCGACAATCGCTGTTGCTGTGGAGTGACGATGGGCAGGTCGTCGAGGACGACCTGGCCGTCATCACCGTTGGATCGGTCAGTCAGTGCAGCGGACAGGCGGTATCGAATGTGTAATCGGCGAGCTCGGTCAGGCGGGGAAATCCGCGCTACGAGAAAGCGTTTCGTTCGACCGGATGTCGCCCAGGTTCTGTTCCAGCGCGTCGATCACGGCGTCGTACCCGCTGTTACCCAGGATCAGCCGGCGTGGCGGCGGGTCTTGGGCCATCGCTGCGATCACCGCACGGGCACCGCGACGCGGATCGCCCGGTTGCACCCCGTTCATGCCGACGAAAGCGGCACGGACCTCGTCCAGCATGTCGTGGTATTCCGGAATCGCTTCCGCGACGGGCTCGTCGGCGAATCCGGTGTAAGCGTTCGTGCGGAAAGCCCCTGGTTCGACCGCCAACACGGAGAGACCCTGCCCGGCGACCTCCTGGCGCAGCGCGTCGGTGATGGCCTCGATCGCGTACTTCGTGGCGCTGTAGTAGCCGAATCCGACCGCCGCCAGAAGCCCGGCCACCGAGGACACATTGACGATCCACCCGCTTCCGCGGGTGCGCATACCTGGTAGCACTGCTCGCGTGACGGACAGTACTGCAAAGAAATTCAGCTCGAACATCGCCCGAATCGAGGTTTCGTTCATTCCCTCGATCGATCCGTACCAGCCTCGGCCTGCGTTGTTGACCAGCACGTCGATGCCGCCGAAATGCTCTTCGGCTGTTCGTACGGCCCGCAGTACCTGTGCCGCGTCGGTGACATCCATGGGCACGACGAGAATGCTGTCACCGTACTTGTCGGCCCACGAGGCGAGTTCCCCTGGACGCCGGGCGGTGAGTACCACGCGGTCCCCCGCCTCCAGCGCCACCTCGGCGTACGCCATACCGAAGCCGCCTGGTGTGCCACCGGTGATGAACCATCGTCTGCTCATGGCTCGATCACCAACCGGTTGATCAGTGCGCCGTCCAGGGTGAAGCGATAGTGCAGATCGACAACTCCCCCTGGGAAATTTCCTTCCAGGTGCTGCGTGACGTCGACAGTGTTGCCGGTCGTGGTCGCTCCGGTGAACTCTGTTGTGTAGGTGTACTCACTCTCACTGACCGAGGCGGTCAGCCAGGCCTCGATCTCGTCGCGGCCCGAGTGGTCGTGGCCCTCATCGGTCACCACGGCATCTGCGGTGAACACGGTGAGGGCTCGGGTGCCTTGGCGGGCGTCGAGTGCGGTCATGAACTTCTGTACGGTGTCCGGGAGTCCATCCCATTCTGTGGTCATGACATCACGGTGACGCCTCCCCCAGGGGGAAGGTCAACACTGGGTCGGCACACCGGTGAACTTGCCCGACACTCGCCTTCACGTGCCCTGGGAAACACTCCCCGCGGTTGCCGGGACAGACCGCAGAAAACAACGAGCGGACTCCAGCCGATCGGCGTCGTAGTGATTCCATTTCGCGGCAGGGACATCCTGGCGTCCCACTTCACGGAATCCCCGTCGGCCGAAGAAAGCTGCAGCCTCACCGCTGACGGTCACTGCGAACAGGTTCGCGATCCCCCGCTCGCGACAGAGATCCATCAATCCGTCGATCAGTAGGCCCCCAGCGCCGAGACCGGAAAACTCTGCGACCGTGATCAAGCCCGACACCTCGCCGAATCCTGTCCCGGCGTATCGGTCCACCTCGAGTCCGACGATGCCGGCCAGGTGCCCAGTGCGCAGAACCCGAGCACCGAGCCCTCCGGCAGCCATCCTCGCGATCTCGATTCGGCTGCGCCGCTTGAGAACCCCTTCGCGGACTCCCTGCGCGACCAGCGCCTCGATTGCTGGAAAATCGTCCACCTGAAGCGAGGCCAAATGGAGGTACCGCCCCTGGGTCAGGACGGTGCCGCGGCCGTCGAAGGTGAACAGCTCGAATTCGAGATCTTCTGCACGGCAGAGGTTTACGCTGTATGCACCGCCTGCAAGCGCGTCCTGTGCCGCGTACGGGAAATCCTCGAGCCCTCGTTCGGCCAGGTGACTGGACAAACGTTCGCGGTGCACGTCGATATCCGCGAAGCTTCGAGGTGGAGTCCCCCAGCCGCCGCCCGGATCGGTGAGCACCATCTTGGATGCCCGAACGCTTGCAGCTACAGACCCGGCCGTGCGCGCGACGTCGGAAGCCTCGGTCCCGATCACGACGCATTCCGAGTCCGCGATAGCGAGCCACAGACGGGCAACTGCCTCGTCGGTCCACGCCGTCGAACCGTCCATGGCCAGACCACCGATCGCAGTGGCGGTCTTCGAAACGCAGTCGGAAGGAACGACAAAAATGAACCGCGTATCCCCCGTACCGAACTCACCCACCGTGCGGCTGACTGCTTGCAGCCCAGCGGCGCTCACGACGGGTAAGGCAACCACGATGGTGACCCCACGGAACTCTTCGATGAAGAAGTCACGCTCGGAAACAGGTACGCCACTGGACGTCAGTTCGACCGCAGCCTCCAGCGGTGCAGTCCGTCTCGTCCTCACTGTGCGCGGATTTGCTCGAAAGTCGTCGTTCGTCATGATTGCTTCAGTCTGGACTGTTCCCAGTGCACCCCGCAACGCGTCCGAATCTCGGTACCTCTTAGGCGGAGTCGACCGAAACTGATCAGCGATCGTTGGACGGGGCTCGACTCGCCGCAGCGGACGTCGCTTGTGTGCCTGGTTCCGGTGACCAGTACCCGTACCGCAGCGCCTGGGCGTAATTCGTCAGCGCCCACCGGCCGTTCTGAAGGGGCTCGTCGGCTATGTGGTTCACCGCCGTTTCCAGAAGGAGAGCAACGGCAGGCACCGCCTTTCCGGCGCTGGTGAGGGCAAGCGCCAGATATCAGGCGACGAGTGGGTCGTCGGGTCGGTCGTGGCGGGCCTCGCCAGAACGTCGATCGCCTCATCGAAATTCGACGAAAGCTAGATTTCGCGAACGTGTTTCATCGCAAGAGGACGTGACCGCGACTGCCGGGCGTCCGACGGAACAGTCTCCGCTCGAGTCGACGAGAACCCGTGTCCATCTGCGTCATATCCGTTCTGAGCCATCCTGCGCCCTCGTACACACCGACGGCACGTTCGTTGTCGTCGATTACCCACAGCTCGCAGGTATCGCATCCGACGGAACCGGCATGAGTGTCGACCGCGTGCAGCAAGCATGTGGCGATCCCCCGCCCCCACATTTCCGGATCGACTGCCAGATAGAAGACTTCCAGAACGTCGCCCTGAACGGCGCACAGTACGAAACCGACAATGTCGCCCGCGCACTCGGCCACGAGAGCACGGGCATCGTCCAGTTCGATCCTTCGCCGAATGCCGTCCACCGCCCGTGACACGCGTGTCGGTTCCGCGCATCCGTCGCGCAGGTCAGTCGAGCGAACCCAGATCGACGCCAATTTCTGCGGATCATGTACGTCCTTGGCGTCGACCGAGCGGATGACGACGTCGACGGACTCCATGGAATCAGGATATGTGCCGCCGATGCCGCGTGCGCGATATTCTCGGCCCATGGCAACCGACCCCGCAGTCAGAGTCTCACGGCTGCGAACGTTGATCGACCACCCCCGCACAGGCAGCTCGGAACGGGACACGGCGCAGCGCATGCTGAATCGGATACTTCGCACCTCGCGGCCGATCACCGACACTCATCGACAGTACGGTTCGAGCCACGGCCGTCTCGGCCGACATTCGGGACTTGACAGCATCGCCGAGATGATTCGCGACGACATCACGATGGCCCGCATCTACCGTCCCTCCGCTACCGAATCCTCCGGGATCACCCCAGTCGATCCAGTTCGCGACGCACCCAAAGACATTCGGATCGAAGTCGAAGTACACCACGGTTGCGAAATCGTCGTCACGATCAGCTGCATTCCACCCGCTTGGGGCTGGTTCCGCGACAGCGGAATCGATATCTACTCCCCTGCGCTTCGCGCTCTCGTGGACGAGCTCGCATCGATCGTCGCCGGCTTCGACCATTCCGGGGACGACATCACGAACAGATTCTTCGGTCGAGTTCGCGTCGAAGACACCACTGTGGTGTGGTGACACTTCCGTAACTCCCGGAAGTTCTGAGAGGCGAACGACCACATGACAACGCTATCCACCCGAGCGGGGGCGGCCCCGTACACCAAGCTTGTCCTACGACTGTACGACCTGTGGGTGATCCGACTGTCGAACAGTTTCGGATGGCGTTGCAACAGAGCTCATTTCGTCGATCTCTACCGTCGGCACATCGGCCACCGTCACCTGGAGGTCGGCCCTGGATCCGGCTGGGCCCTCGCCAACATCGACCTGCCCACCGATATCGACCTCACCCTCCTCGACCTCAACGCCAACTCGCTCGATCACACGGCATCCCGACTGGATGTTCCGCTTACGCTGATCGAACACGATGTTCTGGTGCCATTGGACAAGAGCATCGAAAAGTTCGACTCGGTGTCGATCAATTACGTTCTGCACTGCCTCCCCGGCGACTGGTCCACCAAGGCTGCTGCCCTGACAAACCTCGCGGAGAAGCTGACGCCAGAGGGAGTGCTGTTCGGATCGACCGTGATCGGTGCGGACCAGAGCTTCACCGTCCTCGGCAAGGCGCTGATGTTCGCCTACAACCAAACCGGCGTGTTCGGAAATCGCCAGGACGATCTGCCCGGCCTTCGCCGGTCACTGTCCGAAACATTCGAGCAAGTCGAGGTGACTATGGTCGGCAATGTCGCGATCTTCGTGGCTCGACAGCCTCGCACACGACCGTAGACCCCGAAGGACCGTCGGCGCGCCTCCGAAGCCGCAACCTTTGCCATCAACTCCGCCTGTGCACGAGTGTTGTCCACTACGCCGGCCGCCGCTCGGTTTCATGCGTGTCGAGCAGATAGTTCGGGGCCCGTCGTGGCAATCGTGCACACGCACCGCACCCGCCGAATAGCATTGGCTCGGCAGTGCTCGGATCACGGGCGAGCCGGATCGGAGGACCGGTGAACGATCTCACGGGCGATCCGGTGAGCCTTCGGTCGTTTCTCGATCGATTCCCGGACTTCGCTTCCTTGTCCGATTTCTCGGGAAAAATCCTCTATATCAATCCTGCAGGCTTGGAACTGATCGGATCGACGAGCCTATCCGCTGCCATGGAGTTGAGTGCGCTCGAATTCCTCACCCCGGGTGGGCTCGATCTCGCGGCAGATATCGGTGACGGTCTGCGCATCGACGGAAGATGGGAGGGATACTGCGAATTACGCCATCAGGTGACCGGTGCCGCAATTCCGGTGATGGTGACCGCCTATTCGATCGATTCCGGCGACGGTGGGCCCGACTTGGTTGCATCCATCATTCGTCATCGTCACACCGCCGAACAGCGCAATGCTCGGATGGCCGCCGATGTCCTCCTCGCAGGTCGGCATGCTCGAGAGCAGAAGGCTCTTGCCGATCTCAGCAGATTCGCCGTCATCGCAGACCTACCGACACTGCTCACCGCCGCCACCGATACCGCCGCAACCTTGATCGGTGTCGGAAACTCGGCGATTTCCCATCTCGAACGCCCGGACGATCCTTACCTGACCATGGACGCAGCAAGCGGCACACTCGGTATACGGCACGATGTTCCACCGGGAGACGGGTCGCTGATGGGGTTCGTCCTGGCGAACTCCGAGCCGGCCGTGTGCAACGACCGCACTGTCGAGACGCGTTTTCGCACCGAGACGATGGCTGCTTTCGGGCTGCGCAGCGGAGTGGGAGTTCCGATCTTCGACGTTGCCGGCGCCGCCTGGGGTGTGCTCACAATCCACAGCGTGGAGGCCCGTCTCTACCGCGACGAGGAGGTGTCGTTTCTCGGGTCCGTCGCTGGGATCGTCTCCGCGGCAATGAGAAGGATCGATCTGGAACGCCAGCTGAGACGACGCAGTACACACGACGCACTCACCGGTCTGCCGAACCGAACGCTCGCCTACGACGTCATCGACGCTGCGCTGGTTCGCGCGCGGCAACAGTTCGGCACGGTTGCGCTGCTGTTGCTCGACATCGACGACTTCAAGATCATCAACGACAGCCTGGGCCACGATGCCGGTGACAGGGCGCTGGTCAAATTCGTCGATCGACTTGCCTCGGCAATTCGGGAAGCCGATACAGTTGCGCGCCTTGGCGGAGACGAGTTCCTGATCGTGTGTGAGGGAGTGGACAGCGTCGAGCATGCGAAAGAACTCGCGCGGCACATCTCGAGTTCGATCGCGGTGCCGTTTTCTGCCGTCGACGTTCCGATTCCCCTCAGCGCGAGTATCGGCATCGCTGTGTCCGACCGGAATTCGACGCGACAGGAGCTCATTCACCGTGCGGACCTGGCCATGTACCGCGCGAAGGACAGCGGTACTGGCGGCCATGCCGTCTTCGATCCAACCGATCTCTACGACGCCGATCGCATCAGGTCACTCTCGATAGATCTCAGGGCGGCCTTGAAAGCGAACGAACTCACGCTGGCTTATCAACCGCTGGTGGAGATCGCGACTCGGAAGGTCGTTGCGGTCGAGGCGCTGGCTCGCTGGAATCACCACCACCTCGGACCGATAGAACCCAGCGAATTCGTCAGCGTCGCCGAGAGAACGGGCCTTGCAACGCCATTGGGCACCTGGGCTCTTCGCACCGCGTGTGCCGCTGCGGCACGATGGCGCACGTTCTCCGACATCGTCGTTCGCGTCAACGTCAGCGCACTCCAGCTTCGAGATCCGGATTTTCCGAAAGAGGTTGCGTCCGTGTTGGCAGACACGGGACTTCCCGCTTTCGCCCTCGGTTTGGAGGTCACCGAAACCGTCTGGGTCGCGGACACCGAACGAGTCGCCGACACCGTCTCCACGCTGCATTCGATGGGTGTCACTCTGCTGCTCGACGACATGGGAAAGGGACACAGTTCCATGTCGTATCTCGACCGCTATCCCATGTTCGAGAGTTTCAAGATCGACAGGTCGTATATCGCCCGGCTGCCGGCCCCACGCGCCTGCGCCATCATCTCGGCGATCGTCGCACTCGCCCGGGCATTCGATGTCACCGTCGTCGGGGAAGGGGTCGAGACCGAGGAACAACTCGAGGCATTGGCCGCTGCCGGATGCGATTTCGCCCAAGGGTTCCTGTTGGGACGACCGGTCGATGCCGACGCGATCGCAGATTTGCTGCTCACCGATCCATGAGTGGCGAGCAGCGACCACGTTCGTGATAACGTGCCGAAGCAGAGCTACTCGCATAGCCACCCCAGCTGCAGCAGGCACCCGCGTCGCCTCCGCCAGCGCTCGACGGGCAAGGTCTTTTACGGATCTGCGATCGAAGACCTTTTTGTTCGTTGCTGCACGCCGTGTCCTCGACCTCCGACCGGTGCAGTGGTGCCGCGGGGCCGCTGCACAGAATTCGGAACTACGGTGACCAAGAACCACGCCGAGAAGCGAGCAGCACGAGCCTACGCACAATCGCACCTGCTCCCCTACCGTCAGGCTCTGACGTCGGTGAGAGCGGCCCGTGCCGATCGCGCATCGTTGTCGCCTTTCGCGGAGCGCCTGCTGATCGAGGCCGTGGAGGGATGCGGAATTCGCCACTGGGCGCGTGTCGAGGAATGGGACGGCGTCGCTCGGGCGGCGATAACCGACCTCGGCGGCGAGCGGTTCGTACTCACCGTCGACAGCGTGCTGATCGTGCTGCGTGAACACCTCGACAACAATCCGACACTGCAGCCGAACGACATCGACAGCTACTTCGCCGACGAGACCGTGCAACGCATCCTGTTCGGCGCAATCATCTACCGACTCGAACTTCATCGCGGCAGAGGTCTCGTAGCGTAATCCTCGAATCGTATGAGTTGTCTCGCAGTCTCTTCGATGATGTTCGCTGCAGACGACGTGTAATCCTGGATTTCCGCGCGGGTTGAACTGCGCCAGCGGCAAGCAAGCCGGTTCCAGCCAAAGGAAGACATCCAGGCAGTAGCACAGACGTGCGATCGGGCCATGGGTTCGGAAAGCGAGGATCACCTCTTTCCACTTTCAATGTATAGCGCACCCCGGGGCTTGCGGCAAGACCCCGTACAGGGCTCAGAATGGCTCGCTACCGTCATGAATCAGTCGATCGGAGTTCTGTGAATCCTGTGCGCCCACGCGTCTTCGACCTGCCCGATAGTCTCTCTCGCAAGCGCGATCCAGAGCTGATCGAGGTTGATCAGCAACACTTTTCAGAAATCTGTTCGAGTATCGAGACGTCTCGATCCGATACGACGGATCGGCTGAACACCATCCAGAAGTCGTCGGGCCGGATGGGCCAGGAGGTGATGGAGCGAGACTTCGAGGTCCATCGTCTGCGCGGGCGTCTTCGTTCACTACATCGCTACGGGATCGATCTGTGCCTGGGTCGCATCGTGCCCGTCGACTCGGACGAGCCCGTCTACATCGGGCGCCTCGGACTGTTGGGGAACTCGGGCGAGCAACTTCTGGTGGACTGGCGCTCCCCCGCTGCCGAGCCCTTCTTCGGTGCCACCCACGCCAACCCCATGGGGCTCCAGAGTCGCCGACGCTATCGATGGACGAACGGCGTCATCACGGATTACTGGGACGAGGTCTTCGACTCGACGGGGATCGACTCCGATGCGGCGCTCGACGATCAGTCGGCATTCATCGCCAGCTTGGGTACCGAACGTTCGGCGCGGATGCGGGACGTACTGGGCACAGTGCAAGCGGATCAGGACGCGATCATCCGAGCAGATGCGCGCGGAGCTCTCGTCGTCGACGGTGGGCCGGGAACCGGGAAAACGGTTGTCGCTCTTCACCGTACTGCCTATCTTCTGTACACGGATTCACGCATAGGACACAACCGGGGCGGAGTTCTGTTCGTGGGCCCGCACGAGCCGTACCTCGCCTATGTCTCCGACGTCCTGCCGAGTCTCGGCGAAGACGGTGTACACACCTGCACCCTCCAGGACCTCGTTTCAGAAGGAACGAACGCAACAGAAGAGCCCGATCCTGCTGTGGCGCAACTGAAGTCCACTCTCGGAATGATCGACGCAATCGCCGCGGCCGTCGCGTTCTACGAGCAACCGCCCACCCAGAACATGATCGTGGAAACAGAATGGGCCGACCTGAGACTCACCCCGGACGATTGGATCGAAGCGTTCGGGGCAGCCGAGCCCGGTACTCCGCACAACGAGGCACGAGAACAGATCTGGGACCTACTCCTCACAATTCTCACGGAGCGATACGACGGCGACGAGTCCACCCAGGAAGTACGACGGTCTCTGCAGCGCAACGAGCATCTACGTCGGACGCTCGAAAGATCATGGACAATCATCGAGGCCGCCGACCTCGTTGCCGACTTGTGGAGCGTGCCGGCGTATCTCCGTCGATGTGCACCCTGGCTGAGTGCCGAGCAGGTGCGCATGCTGCAACGAACCGATCCGACGCGATGGACACTGGCCGATCTACCCCTGCTCGACGCTGCGCGCATGCGGCTCGGAGATCCCGAGCATGCGCGGCGCACGCAACGCCGCGAGGCAGCGTCGGCAGTCGAGCGGACGCGGATGGATCGCGTCGTCGACGAACTCATGGCTGCCGACGACGACGACATGATGGCTGCACAGCTTCGCCAGGACGGAATTCGCGATGCGCTCGTCGATCGAGCCGGATTCGAGGAGATCCCCATCGACCCACTGGCCGGACCGTTCGCACACATTGTCGTGGACGAGGCTCAGGAGCTGACGGATGCGCAGTGGCACATGGTGTGTCGCCGCTGCCCTTCGGGCAGCGTCACTGTCGTCGGAGACCGCGCGCAGTCGCGTCGTGGGTTCTCCGAATCCTGGCTCGAACGGCTCGGACGAGTGGGGATCGACCACATCGACGTTGCCACCCTCGGCGTCAACTACCGCACCCCGCGAGAAGTGATGGCGGTGGCCGAGCCGGTGATCCGTGCAGTGTTGCCGGACGCCAACGTCCCGGTATCGATTCGCAGCAGCGGTGTGCCTGTCGAGTACGGCAACTCGGCAGATCTGTCGTCGATCCTGGAAAGGTGGATGGAATCGAACGCCAGCGGAATCGGCTGTGTCATAGGCGATCCTACGTTCGCGGGATCGGAACGCATACGCTCACTGACGCCCCAACTGACCAAGGGACTCGAATTCGACCTGGTCGTCCTCGTCGACCCGGAGTCGTTCGGGTCCGGAATCGCCGGTGCTGTCGACCGATACGTGGCAATGACACGAGCTACCGGGCGGCTGACAATTCTGACCTCTCAGCTCGAGGCCGGGTTCAGGACGTCCAGTACCGCGTGAATTGCGGGGCTCGCATTCGCACTGTGCCTCCAAGCCGCCTGCACCTCACGTGTGGGAGTGCGTGCCGGTGACACTGCAACGAGGTCGGCGCTCAGAACCGGCCGTGCGAGACGAGGAACGAGCGCAAGAACGTCGTCCCCTTCGACCAGTGCGAGCTGGGTCGAGAAATCATCGACGAGATGGCGAACGACTACGTCGGTGGGTGTGTCGGCGAACAGTCGACGGAACCACTGATGGCACACCGTTCCCGCCGGGCTCGTCACCCACGGGTAGCGGGCGAGTTCGGAATGGGTCAGCGCAGACTCGCGACCGGCGAGTGGATGAGTACGTTTCATGATCACGTCGCCGTAGTCGGTATGGATCGGTCGTCGGACGATCGAGGGCGGCGCCGCTGCCGGTACACCGTCGGCGTCGTGCACCAGCGCCAAGTCGGCGGCACCCGCGTGGACGCTGTGCAGGGCGCGATCGGGATCTTCCTCGCTGATGTGGACGGTCAGATCGGGATACCGCCGGTGAAGTCGGCTCAGCGCAGGTGCCACCAGACCGCGAAGGGCGGTCGAGAAGCCGACGAGGCGCACGACCCCACGAGCGACGCCTTCGTCGGCGGAGCGCGCCGACTCAACGCAGCGCTCGAGGGCATGGAACACCTCGTCCGCAGAGTCGACCACCGCTCGACCGGCCGGGGTGAGTACGACGCCTCGGCCGGCCTGCGCCAGCACCGGCGTCCCGATCTGCCGTTCGAGCCGCTTGATCTGCTGGGAAATGGCCGACGAGGTGTATCCGAGCTCGTCGGCCGCCCTGGCCAGGGTTCCCGTGGCAGCGACCGCGCGCAGGGCATGGAGTGCGTTCACATCGATCATGAAGCAACACTACGCAATAATGCCGATAATCCATCGCTGGACCGTAGGTGTTGGGCGGACCACACTCACCTGGTGACCAATTCCGCGCCTTCTTCCTCGTCGATTTTCGGTACCAATGTCGTCGCCATGGTGACGCCCATGCACCCGGACGGAACTATCGATCGCGTCGGCGTCGATGCACTGCTCGTGCACCTGCTGTCGACCGGATGCGACGGAGTCGTCGTCGGCGGCACCACCGGTGAAGCACCGACACTGACCTCCCACGAGCTGTCGGGGCTGATCACGCAGGCCCGAGAGCACTCGAACGATGCCTTTCGGGTGATCGCCGGACTCGGTACCAACGACACGGCGGCGGGAATGGACATGGCTCGGTCCGCTGCAGCGGCCGGTGCCGATGCACTACTGATCAGTGCTCCCCACTATTCGCGCCCCACCCAGGCGGGCATTGTGGCGCACATCGTCGACATCGCCGGAGCAGGTGGGCTTCCCGTCATGGTGTACGACGTCCCGGCGCGCACGGGCATCGCCATCGAGCAGGCGACGTTGATCGAACTGTCCCGGCATCCCTCGATCAGGGCTGTCAAAGACGCAAAGGGCGACCTCTACGAAGCCATGACCGTCATGGCCTCGACGGAGCTTGCCTACTACTGCGGAATCGACGAGCTTGCCCTCGCTTATCTCTGCTGTGGCGCAACAGGATTGGTCAGTGTCACCGGCAACGCCGTGGCCGACCGGTACGCCGAGATGATCGAAGCCGTCCGGACCGGCGACCTGGATCGGGCAAACGCAGTACAGCGGGCACTGTTGCCGCTCACCGACGCCGTCATGCGTACGACGCAGGGAGCCATCATGGCCAAGGCTGCACTGGTCAGGATCGGTGTGCTGTCCGACGCAACCGTCCGCCGTCCACTTCTCGAATCGTCGACGACCGACCTGAGGCGATTGGACGCGGCACTGCGCGCCACCGGAATCGATCAGGAATCGAGAAGCGTGGGCATTCCGGTGCGACTAGCCTGACTGCTCATGGCGACGAAGAAGGTCACGCAGGTCTCGGAACCGCACGCTGCCGATAGTCACGATGTGATTCGTGTACAGGGAGCACGGCAGAACAACCTTCAGGACATCGACGTGGACTTGCCCAAGCGACGGCTCACCGTGTTCACCGGTGTGTCGGGCTCCGGCAAGAGCTCACTGGTCTTCAGCACTATCGCTGCGGAATCGCAGCGGATGATCAACGAGACCTACAGCGCCTTCGTCCAGGGATTCATGCCGACACTCGCTCGACCCGACGTCGACGTCATGGACGGGCTCACCACGGCCATCATCGTCGACCAACAGCGCATGGGTGCCAATCCGCACTCCACCGTCGGTACGGCCACCGACGCCAATGCCATGCTTCGCATTCTCTTCAGTCGAGTCGGTAAACCGTATATCGGCTCAGCACAAGCTTTTTCGTTCAACGTTGCATCGGTCTCCGGCGCAGGCGCCTACAAGGTGGACAAGGGTGGCCGTCAGACCACCGAGAAGAAGTCCTTCTCCGTCACCGGCGGCATGTGCCCACGCTGCGAGGGCCGAGGTTCGGTCAGCGACTTCGATCTCACCGCCCTGTACGACGCGAGCAAGTCCCTCAACGAGAACGCCATCACAATTCCCGGCTACAGCATGGAAGGCTGGTACGGCCGAATTTTCCGTGGCTGCGGTTACTTCGACCCGGACAAGCCCATCGCGAAGTACACGAAGAAGGAACTCGACGATCTGCTCTACCGCGAGCCCACGAAGATCAAGGTCGAGGGCATAAATCTGACCTACTCGGGACTCGTGCCTCAGATCCAGAAATCGTTCCTGTCCAAGGACGTCGAGGCAATGCAGCCGCATATCCGCGCCTTCGTCGACCGCGCGATCACCTTCACCACGTGTCCCGACTGCGACGGCAGCCGACTCAACGAGGGAGCTCGATCGTCGAAGATCAAGGGCATCAACATCGCCGACGCCTGTTCGATGCAGATCAGCGATTTGGCCACATGGGTTGCAGGCCTGAAGGAACCGTCGGTGGCACCATTGTTGACGACGCTGAGCGAGACCCTGGACTCGTTCGTGGAGATCGGGCTCGGATATCTGAGCCTGGATCGTCCCTCGGGGACGTTGTCCGGTGGAGAGGCCCAGCGTACCAAGATGATTCGCCACCTCGGCTCCTCGCTGACCGACGTGACGTACGTGTTCGACGAGCCCACGACCGGCTTGCACCCGCATGACATCGAACGGATGAACAACCTGCTGTTGCAGTTGCGAGACAAGGGAAATACGGTGCTGGTCGTCGAGCACAAGCCCGAGACGATCTCGATCGCAGATCACGTGGTGGATCTGGGTCCAGGTGCCGGCAGCGCGGGCGGGCACGTGTGCTTCGAGGGCACGGTCGAGGGATTGCGACACAGCGACACGGTCACCGGTCGGCATTTCGACGATCGAGCGTCGCTCAAGGACTCGGTGCGTGGGTTCTCGGAAGTACTCGAAATTCGCGGTGCGAACTCACACAATCTGCGCGACGTGGACGTCGACGTTCCACTCGGAGTGCTGGTCGTCGTCACCGGCGTCGCAGGCTCGGGCAAGAGCTCGCTGATTCACGGGTCGCTCTCGGGCACGGACGATGTGGTGTCGGTGGACCAGGGTGCCATCCGTGGTTCACGGCGAAGCAACCCCGCGACGTACACCGGATTGCTCGAACCGATACGGAAGGCTTTCGCCAAGGAGAATGCCGTCAAGCCGGCTCTGTTCAGCTCCAACTCCGAAGGCGCGTGCCCGACGTGCAACGGAGCAGGCGTCATCTACAGCGACCTCGCGATGATGGCCGGGGTGGCCACGACGTGTGAGGTGTGCGAGGGCAAGCGGTTCCAGGCTTCGGTACTCGAGTACCACTTCGGCGGTCGCAACATCGACGAGGTGTTGTCCATGTCGGTCGCAGAGGCCGAGGAGTTCTTCTCCGACGGCGCAGCCAAACTGCTCCCAGCGCACAAGATTCTGCAGCGCTTGAACGACGTCGGGCTCGGCTACCTGAAGATCGGACAGCCACTGACGACGCTGTCGGGTGGCGAACGCCAACGCCTCAAGCTCGCCACACACATGGCAGGCAAGGGTGGGGTCTACGTGCTGGACGAACCCACCACCGGACTGCATCTCGCCGACGTCGACAAGCTGCTCGGGCTCCTCGACAGACTGGTCGACTCGGGCAAGTCGGTGATCGTGATCGAGCATCACCAGGCGGTGATGGCACACGCCGACTGGATCATCGATCTGGGCCCCGGTGCCGGACACGACGGCGGACTCGTGGTGTTCGAAGGAACGCCGTCCGATCTGGTGGCGGACGGTTCCACACTCACCGGCCGACATCTGGCCGCGTACGTCGGGAGCTGACGTGCAGGCAATCGGACGAGACATCTTTCGGAAGGAATTACCGTGACCACCCTGCCCCACCGACCCGCGACCGCGCTGGTGATCATCGACGTGCAGAACGACGTGATGGTGGGCGTGCACGAGCGAGAACGAGTGATCACCAACATCGTGTTCCTGGTGACCCGCGCACGGGAGACAGGTACGCCGGTGATCTGGGTGCAGCACTCGGCCGACGAGGAACTGCACTTCGGGACGGACGGGTGGAAGCTTCTCGAGGCGCTACCTGTGGTTCCGGGCGATCCGATCGTGCACAAGAAGCACGGAGACGCCTTCGAGGACACGACGTTGGAGGACGAGCTGACAGCGGTCGAAGCCGGGCATGTTCTGATCGCAGGCGCACAGACCGATTTCTGCGTGCGATCCACCCTTCACGGCGCTCTGGTGCGCGGATACGACGTGACGCTGGCGAGCGACGCTCACACGACGGAAGACCTGACGAAATGGGGAGCTCCCCTGCCCGAGCAGGTCATCGCACACACCAATCTGTACTGGGACAACCAGACCGCGCCCGGACGTACCGCGGCGGCAGTGGCGACGAAAGATATCGACTTCACCTGACCGATACCCTGAACCTTCCATGGTGACTTTGCTTCTCGCACTCGTCGGCTTTGCGATACTCGATTCGCTCGATGTCTTGCTGATCGGCGTCACTGCCGCTATTGCGGTGCACTCGAGAACCACTCGGCGGTCGCCGTTCCGAGCCGGGCTGGCCTTCGTCGGCGGAGTGTTCACGGCGACGACGGCCTTCGGCATCGTCACCGTTCTCGGCATCGACTTCGTCACGGATCTGTTCGACTTCACCGTCACTCCCACGGTCCGATATCGCACGGAGTTCGTGGTCGGGCTGGTCCTGATCAGCCTCGGCGCGCTGCGCACCGCCGAGCGTCGCCCACCGGCATGGGCCGCCCGAGCCGGCTCCAGCATTCCCGTGGTCGCCCTGACAGGGTTGACGATCGGTCTGGTGCAGGGCCCGACGGCAGTGCCGTACCTCGCCGGGCTGACGATGCTCTCGACCTATGTTCCCCGCCCGCAGTGGTGGCCGGCCATAGTTGTCGTCTACTGCCTGATCGCACTGATTCCGCCGATCCTCGTCCTGATTCTGGCGTCGAGGAAGAGTCGACGTTCCAGGCGGGCGTTCGTCACCACCGTGCGTGGCTTGACGCGGTACGGCCCGCCGACGGTGCGCGTCATCTTCGTCGTGCTCGGTGTCGCATTGCTCGCCGACGCTCTGATTCATGCTCGAGACCTCCTGTAGGTCGTCGCCTAAGCTTCTGCGCATGGCACTCGATCACGGCGACCCCGGTGACGCTCCGTCCGTTCCCCCTCCCCTGTCTCCCGTGGTCGCCGACCGTCGTCCCTCGGCGGCCGAGGAGGCGCGCACGATCGCCGCGTCCACCAACATCGCGACCCTTGCGAGCCTGACCGCGGACGGCGATCCCTGGGCATCGTTCGTCACCTACGGATTGCACGGCGGCGCTCCGGTTCTGTGTGTCTCGCGGATGGCCGAGCACGGGCGCAACCTCGCCGGCGATCAGCGCGCGAGCCTGTCGATCGTGGCACCGCAATCGCAGACCGATCCGTTGGCGTCGGGCCGAATCACTCTGGCCGGCGTGGTCGAACGGCCCGAGGGAGACGAGCTGGCGGCTGCCCGCGAGGCGCATCTCGCGGGGGTGCCCGCGGCGAAGTACTACCTCGACTACAGCGACTTCACGCTCTGGGTCATGCGCGTGCATCGGGTCCGCTGGGTCGGTGGATACGGGCGGATGGATTCGGCAACTGCCGAGGACTACGCCGAGGCCGCACCCGATCCGGTATCGCCCACCTCCGCGTACGCGATCGAGCACCTCAACGCCGACCACTCGACGTCTCTGATGGCGATGGCCCGCGAACTGGGTGGCTATCCCGATGCCACGTCCGCCGAATGCACCGCCGCAGACCGCTACGGGCTCGACCTGAAGGTGCTCACGCCGCGCGGAGTCGCGTACACCAGGGTTGGCTACGCGGCCCCGATCGACTCGGCTGGGGAGCTACGGGCCGCGACCGTGGAACTGGCGAAGCGAGCGGTAGGCGGGCGGTAGTTTCCGCTGCACTCCCCGCTCTGGACCGGTACAGCCACCTTGCCGAGACGCCGAGAACGATGGCGGCTACCGTTGTGCTTACATCTCAACGTCTAGGGAGCAGGTAATGAGCATCCAACCGGTCGAATCGAAGCGTCATCGTGTCGTCGTCATCGGTTCCGGGTTCGGAGGTCTGTTCGGCGTCAAGGCGCTCAAGAAGGCCGACGTCGACATCACCCTCGTCGCCAAGACGACGCACCACCTCTTTCAGCCGCTCCTCTACCAGGTAGCGACGGGCATCCTGTCCGTCGGCGAGATCGCTCCCACCACCCGCGTCATTCTCCGCAAGCAGAAGAACGCCGAGGTGCTGCTGGGCGACGTGTTGAACATCGACCTCGAGGCCAAGACGGTGACGTCGAAGCTGCTCGAGCGCATCACCGTCACTCCCTTCGACAGCCTGATCGTCGCAGCCGGCGCGCAGCAGTCCTACTTCGGCAACGATCACTTCGCCGAGTTCGCGCCCGGCATGAAGACCATCGACGACGCACTCGAACTGCGTGGACGCATTCTCGGCGCGTTCGAGCAGGCGGAACTCTCCGACGATCAGGAGGAGAAGGACCGCCTCATGACCTTCGTCGTCGTCGGGGCAGGCCCCACCGGTGTTGAACTTGCCGGGCAGATCGCCGAGCTCGCCGATCGCACCCTCGACGGAGCTTTCCGCAACATCGATCCTCGCGACGCCCGCGTGATCCTGCTCGACGCAGCGCCCGCCGTACTGCCGCCGATGGGCGAGAAGCTCGGCCGCAAGGCCGCGGAACGACTCGAGAAGCTCGGCGTCGAAATCCAGCTCAACGCGATGGTCACCGACGTCGACAACGACGGCCTGACCGTCAAGGAGAAGGACGGCACGACGCGTCGCATCGAGGCGCAGTGCAAGGTCTGGTCGGCAGGCGTTCAGGGCAGCCCCCTCGGCAAGCAACTCGCGGATCAGTCCGGTTCGGAGACCGACCGCGCCGGACGTGTGCTCGTCGAACCCGATCTGACCGTCAAGGGCCACCCGAACGTGTTCGTGGTCGGCGACCTCATGTCGGTCAAGGATGTACCGGGCATGGCGCAGGGTGCCATTCAGGGAGCGACGTACGCCGCCAAGCGGATCAAGGCATCGGTGAAGGGCGAGGACGACCCCGCTCAGCGTGCGCCGTTCAAGTACTTCGACAAGGGCTCGATGGCAACGGTGTCGCGGTTCAACGCGGTCGCGAAGGTCGGCAAGCTCGAGTTCGGTGGATTCATCGCATGGCTGATGTGGCTTGCGTTGCACCTGTACTACCTCGTGGGCTACCGCAGTCGAATCACGACCGTCATCTCCTGGTTCGTGACCTTCCTCGGTCGCGGTCGCGCCCAGATGGCATCGACCGAGCAGCAGGTGTTCGCGAGGTTGGCCATCGAACAACTGAATTCCCTCGAACGCGCGGGTGCCGTCGAGACGGACACCGCCGAGACGGAACAGGAACGCGCGAAGGCAGCGGGCTGACCCACCGCTGACCCCAGCTTTCCGACATCGCATCGGCCGACGGGAAACCGTCGGCCGATGCGATGCGTCGTTCGGCGTACCGCTCTCACGTACTCGAATCACTGGGCGGCAGGCGGCGACCCACCGAGGTAGTCAGTGAGCCGCCTCCTGCCAAAGCAAGCCGAACGCTTCCGCCGCGCAGATCGACCTCGGACGCACGATCATCGGGGTACTGCAACGTACTGGACATCGACAGCGGAGCCGACAACGCGTCGTGCGAGATCGATCCGTTGCCCAGTTCCACCCGGTGGCGCAGCAAAGGACTGTCTCCGACGTCGCATCGCATCGCACTGGTCCACCGACCCGACGCCTCCTCGAAACGCCCGATCTGCGTCCGCTCGCGCAACCACAAGGTTGAATCCTGTTGCAGCGCAATAGTATTGACCACCGAATGCGATGCGTCCGACACGACGACCATGGGCTCGGGATCGAAGATCAGAGATGCACCCGCACCCACCTCGACGTGCCACTGCGCCGACGAATGACGCTGCTGCCCACCGGGCATCGCCAGTGACGCCGCGACGCTGCGGACTTCCAGGTGTGCGCCGGCCGCCACAGAGATTCTGACGGTGATAGTGTCACCGCCGAGTGGCGTTGCGGCGGTTCCGATCAGGTGGACCGTATCCGCCCCGGTCTGGCGGCCGGCAAGTCCGCCCACCGAGGTGATGCGTGGGCTGCGATGCAGGCTCGCATCGATGCAGAGCTCGGTGTGCATCGACGCTCAGTGCGTGTGAGCATGCGCGTCGGCGTCGGCAACGACCTCGAGCTGCTCACGAATCCACGCGAGTACCGTGGTCGCGGCCGGGTCGTCGGTGAGTGAGATCAGCGCAGTCGGTCGGCCCTCGCGCACCTGTGCCGCATCGCGTTCCATCACACCCAGATCAGCCCCGACGTATGGGGCCAGATCTGTCTTGTTGACCACCAACAGATCGGAGAATGTGACACCGGGACCACCCTTGCGCGGCACTTTGTCGCCGCCTGCGACATCGACGACGAAGATCTGCACATCGATGAGACCGGACGAGAACGTCGCGGTGAGATTGTCTCCGCCCGACTCGACCAGAATGAGGTCCAGGGGCGGATTGTTCTCGATCAAGTCGTCGATGGCGTCGAGATTGGCGGTGATGTCGTCGCGAATGGCTGTGTGCGGGCAGCCACCTGTCTGTACGGCCGTGATGCGCTCGTCCGGCAGCACCGCATGCCGACGCAGGAAGTCGGCGTCCTCGGTCGTGTAGATGTCGTTGGTCAGAACAGCAAGCGACAGCTCGTCACGAAGCTGGCGACACAGGGCAGCCACCAAAGCGGTCTTTCCGGAACCGACCGGTCCACCGATTCCCACTCGCAGCGCCTCGCCCGCCTCCCGCGCGCGTTTCGGACGATCCAGTCCGTGGTCGTGGGGCTCACCGTCGATCAGGTGCGGGGGCATGACATCTCCTTCGTCGTTCGAGAACAGTCGGTCGAAACAGTGGATCGGAATCTCAGGATACGAACAACGGACGATCGCGGACGGCGTGGGCTTCGGCGAACATGTCCAGCAACGGATCCGACAACTCCATCAGCTCGGGTAGGCACTCGCACACCGAGGCAGTCACATCGTCACAGAAGTCGCCCAAGCGGATGGTGCATGCGGCAACCTCGGCCGGATCGAGCGCCAGCAGACGCTGCGCCGCGATCGCCGACCCGGTCATGGTGATGTACACCTGCACAGCCGCTGCGTCGGCAACCGACAGCCCGCACGCGAGCCCCACATGCCCTGCAGCCACGGGGAGGTGCGGCTTACGGCCGATCGATGTCCAATCATGATGCGGCCAAGCCGATTTGGCCAATCGAAGCAGACCGCGACCCTGTGCGCGTGACGCGGATCTGGCCGCGGGGGACGGCGTCCGAGCGTCACACTCGGCGTCGGCACCCTCCGTGCCGAGAGAGCCGTGGACGATCGCTGCCGCCACCGACGCCATGGTGGCACCGGAGGTCCTTATTCGACGTCGCAAGAAAGCCTCGAGTGTCGCGATGTCTCGGACGAAACCCGATGCGATCGCCTCCTCCACTCCACCGGAATGCACGTGTCCACCGGTGGGCAGACGTGAATCGGCAAGAGAGAGAAGCGTTGTCACCTGCAGACGAGCAGCCGTCATCAGAAAAGGAAGTATCGCTGCGCCATCGGCAGTTCGGTTGCCGGCTGTTCTTTCCACACGTCGCCGTCGATGCGCACCGTGAACGTGTCCGGATCCACCTCGATGTCGGGCATGGCGTCGTTGAGAGCCATGTCGGACTTCCTGATGCTGCGGACGTTCTTGACCGGAACGAGCCGGCGATCGCAGTTCAGGCGGCCGGCAAGTCCATCTTCGATTGCCTGGGGAGCGACGAAGTGCAGCGATGTCGCGGCAGCTGCTTTGGGCGAGGCCCCGAACATCGGACGCGGAAGCTCGGGTTGCGGAGTCGGGATGGACGCGTTGGCATCGCCCATAGCCGCCCAGGCGATCATTCCGCCCTTGACGACCATGTGCGGGCGGACGCCGAAGAACGCCGGGTCCCACAGCACCAGATCGGCCAATTTTCCCGGCTCGATCGAGCCGATCTCGTCGTCCAGCCCGTGGGCCACGGCCGGGCAGATCGTGTACTTGGCGACGTACCGCATGACGCGGTTGTTGTCGGCCCCGTTGTCTCCGGAGAGGAAGCCCCGACGAGATTTCATCACGTGTGCCGTCTGCCAGGTACGCAGAACGACCTCGCCGATCCGGCCCATTGCCTGCGCATCGCTGCCGATCATCGAGATCGCACCCATGTCGTGCAGCAGATCCTCGGCCGCAATGGTCGACGGCCGGATACGACTTTCGGCGAAGGCCAGATCCTCCGGAATGGACGGACTGAGGTGATGGCACACCATCAGCATGTCGAGATGTTCGTCCAGGGTGTTGACGGTATGGGGACGCGTCGGGTTGGTCGAGCTCGGCAGCACGTGCCCTTGCGCGGCCACGGTGATGATGTCGGGTGCGTGCCCGCCGCCCGCGCCTTCCGTGTGATAGGCGTGAATTCCACGGCCGTCGATCGCAGCGAGAGTGGTCTCGACGAAGCCGGCCTCGTTCAGGGTGTCCGAGTGGAGCGCGGCCTGCACACCGGCGTCCTCACACACTCGCAGGCACGCGTCGATCGCAGCAGGGGTCGAGCCCCAATCCTCGTGCAGCTTGAATCCTGACGCGCCTGCGCGCAATTGCTCCCACATGGAGTCGGGGTTGACCGTGTTGCCCTTGCCGAGGAGCACGATGTTCATCGGCCAGTCGTCGAGAGCTTCGAGCATCCGGGACAGGTGCCATGCACCCGGGGTGACCGTGGTGGCCTTGCTTCCTTCGGCGGGTCCGGTGCCGCCGGCGATCACGGTGGTGATGCCTCCGCCGAGAGCTTCCTCCTTGATCTGCGGGCAGATCAGGTGGACGTGACAGTCGATACCGCCGGCCGTGACGATCTTTCCGTTGCCCGCGATGATCTCGGTCGAGGGTCCGATCACGAGATCGGGATGGACTCCGGTCATGGTGTCGGGGTTGCCTGCCTTGCCCAATGCCACGATGCGCCCGTCGCGAATACCGAGGTCGGCCTTGATGATTCCCCAGTAGTCGACTACAACCACCCCGGTGATCACCGTGTCGGGAGCTCCGTCTGCGCGGGTAGCACGCGATTGACCCATCGATTCGCGGATCACCTTGCCGCCGCCGAAGACCGCTTCCTCCCCCGCGTTGCCCGGTCCGCCGCTGCGGTCTTCGGTGACCTCGATCAGAAGATCCGTGTCTGCCAGGCGAATTCGATCGCCCGTGGTGGGCCCGAACAACTGGGCGTAACGACTACGGCTCAGACGCGCCATCAGCTGTCCAACTTTCCGGGAGGTGTCATGCTCAAACCGTGGACCTCGCGCGTGCCACCGAGAGGCACGAGCCGAACTGTCTGTTCGATTCCGGGCTCGAAACGTACCGCTGTGCCCGCCGGAATATCGAGGCGGTGGCCGTGTGCACGCTCACGATCGAACTGCAGGGCGGCGTTGGACTGTGGGAAGTGCACGTGTGAGCCCACCTGAACCGGCCGATCTCCGCCGTTCACGACGACCATCGTGATCACCTCGGCGCCCTCGTTGATCTCGATGTCCCCTGCGACGGTGATGATCTCGCCGGGAATCAGGTGACCGTCACCTCGCTTGGGTGAGATCGGCTCGTGCACGGTGATCAATTTCGTGCCGTCGGGAAAGGTCGCTTCGACCATCACCTCGGGAAGCAACTCGGGAACCCCACCGAGGACATCGTCGGCAGTGAGGATTTCGCGCCCCGAGGACATCAGGTCTGCAACGGATCGCCCGTCCCGGGCACCCTCGAGAAGGTGATCGGTGATGACCGCGATGGCCTCGGGATGATTGAGCTTCAAGCCTCGAGCCTGACGACGCCGCGCGAGCTCGGCCGCATAGCTGACGAGCAGTCGATCCTGCTCGTGCGGAGACAACCGCATTGGAGTTCTCCGTCCCGATCGGTGATGGTGCTCGGCAATTCTGACACGCTCGAGGCAGCCCGGCAGCGGAGCGCCGGTTCGCGCCTCACCCGAGGGGCACGGTCACCGATCGATCGAGCAGTCCCCGCAGGACGTCTCGGTCGATTCCCGAAGCAATTGCCTGCAGTTCGGCGAGGCCGAACGCACCCGCGTCGAGGCCTCGCACCAGCACGCCGGCCAACGCTTGCGCGGTGGCGGGTTCGTCCATCACCTCACCGCCCTGACGATCGAGGTAGCCCCCGAGTCGAGCAGCCGCGACCGGCATGGCGTGGCGGAAGAAACCGAAGGTGGCCAGCCACCGCGTCACCAGATGCCCGGGATGCATGTCCCAGCCCTGGTAGAAACCGCGTTCGAGGGACCTCGTCACCAGATCGAAGTGCCGCCGCGCCGACGCCGAAACCTGCTCCGGGCTGCCGGTGGGAACAACCTGGGTCGAGCCGTCGCACACCCACACTCCGGTCTGCGCGGCTGCCACCAGCATGACGTTCTTCGCGTGGTCCGCCACCGGATGTGCCAGCGACTGCTGCGCGGAAGTGATCCCACACGCGGCGCTGTAATCGTAGGTTCCGTAGTGCAGTGACGTGCAGCGACCGTCCGCGCGAGTGATCGCCCGCGCGAGAGTCGTCGTGCCGTCGGCCCCGATGACCGCCTGGGGACTCTCGATCTGCAACTCGAATCGAAGGGCACGATCGGGCAGGCCGTGCGCGTGCTCGAGTTCCTCACACAACGCGACCACTGCCGCCACCTGCGAGGTGGCCCGCAGTTTGGGCACGGTGAACACGAAACCGTCGGGCACTCCCCCGGCCCCGTCCAGAACGAGCTCGAGGGTGCGAATCCCGCGCCGACGCTCGTGTGCTGCAAGTCCTTTGGAACGAATACCCAACCAGGTCGGACCATCGGCATCTTTCGCCAAGGCTGCCAACGCTGCACCCGCGGCCGTTGCATGACGGTCTTCGACGACGTCCGACCGCCATCCGTACCCGTCCTCGAAATCGATTCGGAGGTCCTGGATGGGGGCCGTGCTCAATCGCTCACGAACCAGGGGCAGAACGTTCGCAGTGTCGAGTTCGTCGAATGCCTCGGGGTGAGCGTCCAGAATCGCCGAGGATGCTGCGCCCCACTCGGCGGGCACGTTCGCCGAGGCGTCCGCCGCCGAGACGTACACGGTGTGGGAAGGCTGCCCGCCGATGCGGTCCCCGGGATAGTGCCGCGCCAGATCCTCGTCGATGGGCCCGAAGAGTGTCTCGAGGCGATCGAGAGCGTCGGGAGTCAGCGCGGTGACCGGTGAATCTGGATGCTGGTTGTGGCCCGTCATGGGCATCACTGTCCCAGATGTGCAGTGTTTTCGATATTTGCCAGTCGGACTCTGCCCTGAGCTACCAAGCGTCCGGTCTCGTCGGCGATGTCCACCTGCCACAGCTGCTGGGTGCGTCCACGATGAATCGGATGTCCGTGTGCGGTCAAGGTTCCCGATCGCGTAGCTCGCAGGAAGTCGGTGTTGTTGTTGGCGCCGACCACGTGTCCACGTGATCCGAACCAGGCCGATCCGCCGATGCTGGCCACCGATTCGACCACCGCGCACAGGACGCCGCCGTGCATGATTCCTGCGGGTTGATGGAGCTGTGGGGTCACTGTCCACTCCGCGCGCACGTCCTCGCCGGACACCGCGAGGTATTTCAGACCGACGACTCCGTCGAATCCACGGTGGCACAGCTCGGTCAACTGTTCCGGCGTCAAGGCGTCGAAAGGCGTCTCTTCCGTGGTGCCGTTCGAGTCCGTCATTGCACTGCCTCCGGTTGCGTCGAAACATGTGAGCCGACTGTGCAGCCGACTTTCCATCAGAATTACACGACGGTCGACCCACGAAAATCGGTGGGCCTCCCGTTCGTGAAGAACGAGAGGCCCACCGTGGCAAGGACCGGGAGTCACTGCAGCCCTCAGGACTCCGGCGCGGTCCGTTGGTACGTGGTCAGCATAGGCAAACCTTAGTAACGGCGCAAGAGCTTCACGACACCCGAAGTCTCGCTCGTCCGGGAACCCCGGCGCGTGACCGGACGGGAGCGCCTGCGTCGACCATGGCGTCGAGCAGCATTTGACCTCGACGAGCTCCGTCGGACGCGCTCGCCCCGGCCAGAATCGGAACGTACGTGGACGCGCCGAGAATCGCATCCCCGACCAGGGCCCAGAAGACTCGAACATCGAGCGGAGCGCGCTCCGATATCGCGCGAAACACCGCACCGAGCGACGTCGTGCAGCGATGCGCGGTCCAGACGAGCAGAGCCTCCTCGCACGGAAGGGTGACGGTGCCGGGCTCACCCGCCGAGGGATCCTCCGGCAGCACCCTCAGGATCGGCGACGCGACACCCGCCCAGTCGATTCCACCATCACTGTCCATGTGGATCCACATGTTGTCGATGCCCGGATCCCACGCCCGGGCCTCCAGGACCAGCAGCGCAGATACTCGGCCGACCACAGCGTGAATCAAGGCAGTGGCCACCTGAACCGCAGCAGCCTCCGGCACATCCAGATCCTCGAGCGAACGGCTGTACATCCGCTCGACACGTCCGTCCGTGAGCCCGACGGCCAACTGCCACCACCGGCGCTTACCTTCGTTCGCCATGGCAGCCACCGCGTACATCCGCGGGTAATCGGGATTGAGCGCGCGAAGAGTCTCACACGAGTCGGCCAACTGGGCCGTCCCATCGGATCGGTTCGAGAATCGATGAACATCGGCCCAGCTGGAGAATGCCGCCGTTGCAACTGACACCTGATCGCTCCTTGAAGTTCGTGGCGGGTGGATGCGTCGCACCCCGACTCGTTATGTAGGTTAGCCTAACCAGATAATTTTGGGAATCAGGTACCGCTACCCTTACCTCACCTCACATTGAAAGCAAGGGTTCCGTAACCTAAACGAGTCCCTTCGATACAGCGAGGAGTCACGACACTGTGACCACAGCTCCGCTACTCGGCCCGCACGGCGCTCGCCGGTCTCCCGATGAGCAGTACGGGACCGAGAACGTGCCCGACGGCCCGCCGCCGCGAAGCTCCTGCATCGCGGCAGGCGCTATCGACGCCCTGATCGTGGTGGTCCCGTTGTTCGTCGGATGGTCGATCGTCGACGCGCTGCGTGACGACAACGGAGGCGGACAAGCGGACCGATTCGTATTCGGTGCGATTTCGGTGTGTGTCGCTCTGGCTCTGTTCGTCTGGAACCGCGGGTACCGCGACGGCAACGACGGCCAGAGCACCGGCAAGCGATGGCTGGGGCTGACGCTGCGAGACACCGTCACCCACGGCCCGATCGGCGCACGTCGAGCGCTGCGTCGCCAGTTTCGGATCGGCTCTGCGTCGTCGGAGGTGGTGCGCGAAAAGGTCGCTGCAGCAGAAGGATTCGAGCCCATTCCCAAGGACGGTTCGGTCGCTGCCATTCGGCGCCGGAGATTGCTGGGCTTGGCCGTACTCGTCGCCGCTCTCGTGGCCGGAATTCTCGCCAGCATCGCCATCGGCGCTCGACCCCTGACCTTCGCCGAGATAGCCCACGCCCTGCTGAATTCGACGGGCACCGACACCGACATCATCGTGCGCACGCTGCGAGTTCCCCGCACTGTGCTCGCACTGGTCGTGGGTATCGCGCTCGGCATCGCAGGCGCTCTCATCCAAGGGCACACACGCAACCCGTTGGCCGACGCCAGCCTGCTCGGCCTCAACTCGGGCGCGGCGTTCTTCGTCGTGATGGCCATCTACCTGTTCCGGTTCACCTCGCCGAGTCAATACCTGTGGTTCGCGTTCGCCGGTTCGGCGGTGGCGAGCGTCGTCGTGTTCGGACTGTCGTCGATCGGGTCGGGCAGATCGAGTCCGGTCAATCTCGCGTTGGCCGGGGCCGGCGTCGCATTCTTCCTCTCGGCGATGACCAACGCCGTCGTCCTGCTCGATCAGACCAGTCTGGACGGCTACCGCTTCTGGGTGGTCGGATCCGTCGCCGGACGCGGCCTGGACGTGTTGTGGCAGGTATTGCCGTTCCTGGTGATCGGCGTCCTCATCGCAGTCGCGAGCACTCCCGGCCTGAACGTCATGAGCCTCGGTGAGGATGTCGCGCGCTCATTGGGGACCAACATTGCGGTCACCCGTACCGTCGGGATCCTCGCTATCACCCTGCTGACCGGGGCAGCGACCGCAGCATGCGGGCCGATCGCCTTCGTGGGTCTCGTCGTACCGCACATCGCCCGAGCGGTGACCGGACCCGACTACCGCTGGCTCGTCCCCTATGCAGGCCTCATGGGCGGTGTGATGCTCATGATCGCCGACGTCGTCGGACGGGTCGTCGTGCGCCCTGGCGAGCTCCAGGTGGGCATCGTTCTGGCCCTGATCGGCGCGCCGTTCTTCATCGCTCTCGTTCGGCGCCGGAAGTTGGTCGGCCTGTGACAACCGATCTGCAGTCGACACCGCCGTCGTCCGACAAGGGCGTCGTTCGCGCCCGGCCCGCGTTTCGTCTCGGCCCCATTTCTCTGGTCCGGCGACCGCTGATGGTCATCGCCACCGTCCTGCTGGCGGCAGCCCTCGTGCTGGTCATGTGCATCAACATCGGACGTGGTGACTTTCCTCTGTCGATCGCACAGGTTCTCGACGTACTTCTCGGAGGCGGCTCGAGGATCGAGCGCTTCATCGTCATGGATCTGCGGTTGCCTCGATCGCTCACCGGCCTACTCGTCGGAGCTGCCCTCGGTATCTCCGGAGCCATCACCCAGTCGATTTCCCGCAACGCACTCGCCAGCCCCGACATTCTCGGTATCACCGCCGGTTCCAGTGCCGCAGCCGTTGCACTGATCGTGCTCGGCGGAGGAGGCAGCTTCAGCGGTCTACTCGCTACTCTGGGCCTGCCGCTTGCGGCACTGATCGGCGGTGTGCTCACCGCAATCGCGATCTACACCCTGGCCTGGCGAAAAGGTGTCGACGGTTTCCGGCTCATCCTGGTGGGAATTGCGGTCAACGCCATGCTCACTGCCGTCATCGGATGGCTACTGATCAGCGCCGACATCAACGACGTCTCGCGCGCTCAGGTCTGGCTCAACGGCTCGCTCAACGGTGCCAACTGGGCGTCGGTCTGGCCGGTCGCGGCCGCTGTCGTACTCGTCGGCGGTGGCACCGTCATCGCGACGTTCACCCTGGGCGCGCTACGCCTGGGTGACGACAACGCCCGATCGCTCGGAGTACGCCTGCAACACAGCCAGGCCATGATGCTCTTGGCCGCCGTCGCTCTCGCCGCCATCGCGACCGCCGCGGCCGGACCCATCGGATTCGTTGCACTGGCAGCGCCGCAGATCGCACTCCGAATCCTGCGCACGCCTGGTCCGCCCATCATTGCGTCGGCGCTGCTCGGTGGATTGCTCGTCGTGGCAAGCGATCTGATCGCTCGAACGATCCTGCCGGTCGAACTTCCGGTCGGCATCGTCACCTCGGCCCTCGGCGGACCGTTCCTTCTGTACCTTCTCGTTCGCAGTAATCGAAAGGCTTCCGTATGACCACCAGCCACCCCTCGCGTCTGATCGCGCAGGATCTCAGCCTCGGTTACGGCGATCGCACCATCGTCGAGCATCTCGACCTCGAAATTCACACCGGAGTCATCACCACGGTCATCGGACCCAACGGCTGCGGGAAGTCGACGCTCCTGCGTTCGCTAGGTCGCTTGCTCAAGCCCAAGGCCGGCAGTGTGATGCTCGACGGCCGAGCGATCTCCTCGATGAAGACCAAAGAGGTTGCCCGGACTCTCGGAATGCTGCCGCAGGCCCCGACCGCCCCCGAAGGTCTGACTGTCGCAGACCTCGTCTCACGTGGTCGTCATCCCCACCAATCGTGGATAAGGCAGTGGAGCTCCGACGACGAGGCCGAGGTGGCGAACGCACTCGAGTTGACCGGAGTCGGCGACCTCGCCGACCGACCCGTCGACGAACTCTCGGGCGGTCAGCGTCAGAGAGCGTGGATCTCCATGGCGCTGGCCCAGGGCACCGACATCCTGTTGCTGGACGAGCCGACGACGTACCTCGACCTCGCACACTCCATCGAGGTCCTCGATCTCGTCGATCGACTGCACGCCGAGCTCGGACGGACGATCGTGATGGTGCTGCACGATCTCAATCTGGCACTTCGCTACAGCGACCGGTTGATCGTCATGAAGCAGGGGCAGATCGTTACTTCCGGCCGACCTCAGGACGTCATATCGGAGCAGTTGTTACTCGACGTCTTCGGCCTCGAGGCCGCCGTGATCGAAGACCCGATGTCCGATCGACCTCTCATCGTTCCGATCGGGACCCGGCACGTGTACGGGTCGGTCGGAGGGCCTGTCAGGTCCGCGGACGACTCTGCCGCGGGCCCATCCACAGCCGTCTAGCCGCCGTCACCGCTCGATCATGGTGCGTACCAGCTTGAACCCTTGACCGATCGACACGTCGGGCAAGTAGGCCCGACCGATCGCGTTACCGATACTGGGCAGTGCTGCCGGATCTGCGAACGTCATGTGCATCGGTTCGTAGCGAGGCTGGAACTTGGATTTGAATGCCAGGAGAGAACGGAATCCGTAGACGGGTTCGAGTGTGCGTCCGAGCACGTCGAGCAACCGTTCCAGTAGTCCCGACAGCGTCGACTGCTCGGCGCTGGAGACGTGTTCGGGTTGCTTCTCGTCGACCTTTGCCAGCGGTGCGCCGGACAAACTGAGGAATCTGGCACCCTCCTGCTCGAGCAACAGAGCAGCCGACGCAATGAGAAATTCCATCGTCGGCCGGAAGCCCTCCGAACGACGACGCATGAAGTCGAGCGTCCATCCGACGATGACGCCGTTCTCGTACACCGGCATCCACGAGGTCACGCCGTGCACGGTCCGATGCTCGTCGACCGCGATCAGGCAGCGGACGTTCTCGTCGTCGACCTCCTCCAGACCGCCGAGGGTGAACCCCATCTCGGGCATGCCCTTGTCTGCTACCCATTCCTCCGAAATCGCGGTGATCTGATCGGTGATGGCCAGTGGTGCCGACGGGAAACGAATCCATTCGGCTACGACACCCGCCTTCTTCGCCCGATTCAGTGCCGTGCGCACGTCTTGGAAACGCTTGCCGGTGAAGGCAATTCCGTCCAGGTCCAGAACCGTCTCCTCACCCACTTGGATTCCGCCCCAGCCGAGAGAATCGGTGATGCGGCGAACATCGGGGGTGACGGAATAGAAACACGGTATCCAGCCGTTCTTCGACGCGAACTCGGCGAATTCGACGACGTTGTCCCGCAACGACTCTCGCGGACCCACTGGATCGCCGGTGGTCAGAGCTACACCCGAAATGACGCGGTAGGCGACGTAACTGCGGCCGTCGGGACCGAACCAGTACTTGTTTCCGCGCCAGGTCGTCATCCACGACAGCGCCGAACCGCTGCTCGCCATGAGCAGTCCGCGCGCGCGTTCGGTCGCGTCGGTCTCCGTCCCGTACACCGGAGTCAGGAAGGTGCTCGCAGCGAAAACACAGACCACCGACCAGAACACCACGCCGGTCCACTCGAACAGCAAGGTGGTGGGAATGCTCTGCGGCAACAGAGCGGGTTCGAGCCATTGCAGGTAGACAGGCGGAATAAGGCGCTGCGGGAAGTCCAACAGCAAACCGCCGAACGTCGGCGAATCGGCAAAGCCGCCGCGAGCAAGGTACCCACCGATCGTGTAGACCACGCCGAGTCCCACTCCGACCCCGATCACCGACGCCGCCCACCGCCGGTAGGTGCCCGAGGGCGCCGACACGTCGAAGAACTTGCGCGTGACCAAGAGAACCACCAACACGATCAGTGGTAGCAAGAACGGCACCGCGGTTCGATACGCGGTCGGCGATTCGAGCCCGTAGAACAGCGACTGGTCGTCGCCGGCCTCCAGGAACCGAATTGCGAAGTTGGCCACCGACAGTGCGAGCAGGATCAGCTGGGAGACCATCGCCAGAGCCCACGCGAAACGCCTGCCACGCCGAAGGCCGTCGCTGATCACCAGCAAGAACAGGGAGGGCATGATGCTCAGAATCGTCGGACCGACGCCGCCGAGCCTGAGATCGAGCAGACCGCGACGGCACTCCACCGGATCGGTGGTCGCATCGGCACAAATCTCGCGCACCTCGGCTGCCGTGTAGGGAACTCCGCGAACCACATCTCGAAGGACGGCGAACGGACCGACAGCGTTGGGGCTCAGGGCCGCCAGCACCGGACCCAAGGCACTGGCAGCAACGATGAGCGCAACCAGCACGCGGCCTTCGCGTTGGGTACCCGCCAATCGAGGGCCACGCGCCGATCGACCGACGATCCACGGCCCCGCGACGAGACCGATCACCGCGGCGGCCAGTCGAACCACGTCCTGCAGGTGCCCACCGAACAGGGCCAACGTCACCAGCAGTGCCAGCACGCCGACGCGGATCCGTCTGCGCCACAACGTATCCATCCGCGAGGTCGCAACCAGCACCACGCCGAATATCCAGGTCGTCGGGCCTACCGCGGTTCCGACGTGCAGCCGGAAACCCCAATCGGCATCGAAGGTCTTGGCCAGAGCGGCGAGACCGAGACCGAGTAGCGAACCGGCTACCTGGGTGACGAACGCAGCGATGGCAAAGCGACGGGACCCTGTCCGGCGCTCGATAGGCGCAGCGGCGAGCAGAACCGCAACGGTCGCCACCACACAACCGGCGATATTGGGAGCCGTCAATCCCGAGGTCAGTGGGGTCCACAGGTGCCAGTGCTCGAACGGCATGATGCCCACGGCGAAGTACTTGTCCAATTCGCCACGATCGTCGAACACGGCCGCAGCGATACCGGTCAACCACACGATCGCAAGCAACGTGAAACTGACCGGGGCCCCCACCGCTCCGAACACGATGAGCGACCACAATCTGCGAATCTGACGCATCGCTGCGGACGATCCCAACTTCAACGCCTTGGTTCGCTTCGATATCCACGAAGGTCCGGCGACGTCGCCTGCGTCGGCCTCTGCCGACGACGAGGTGGCTGTCGCGGGTAGCTCCGGCTCGGTCACATTCACGAAGTCAGCCCTGTTCTCGTTGCCAGCCATGGGAGTTCACGACGCAGGCCTTCCGACCACACTGCGAAGCTGTGTCCGCCAGGTACTTCCACGTACTGCACATCCATTCCAGCGGCCTTCGCCGCGTCGTACATCTCTTGTTGACCCGGTTTGTAATCCTTGTCGTCCGCGCCCACGACGAAAATACCGGCCGAGTCGGGGTACCGACGCGATTTGAGCAGGTCGAGCGGGTTGATCGCGGTGAATGCCGCAGAATTTCCGCCGAAGGCCTGCTGCACGGTTCGATCCCGATCCCCGAGGGTGGGCTCGCGTTGACCCGACAGGTCGAGGAAGGTGGGATAGACGTCGGGGTGATTGGTCGCCATCTGAATGGAGCACGTGCCACCGTAGGACAATCCACCGATCGCCCAGTGAGCGCGATCGCGGTCCACCTGCAAGGTGGCGTCGATCCAATCGGGAACGTCCCGGGACAGATACGTGTCCACGTTCCCCAGCGGCGAATCGACACAGAGTGGATTGGCGATCGATGACCCGGTGCCGTCCGCGACCACCACAACGGGCGCAAGACCGGCATGGTCACGGGCAAAGTTGTCCATGGTCTGGGCGAGCTTTCCGCCGTTGAGCCAGTCCTCGGGCGCACCCGGCTGACCGGCGAGCAACACCAGGACCGGCAGCAACGGGCGAGGATCGGCAAAGTACGCAGGCGGCAGATAGATCTCGGCGTCCCGGGCAGAGAAGTTGGACGCGGTGGCCGGAATGGGTGCCGAGGTGACTCGTCCTGCGGCCGCCAGATCAGCAGGTGCGGTCCACACCGAATCCAAGGGCGTACCGCTGACGGTCTGTGCCACTGCGGCCGGCACATCCGAGAACTGAATACGGGCAGCGGACTCGACTCCGAGGGCATTGCCCACGGTGGGATACGCATCGAACTCCAGGTTGACGTGCAGCGCCGCAGCTGCGACCACGAGGACCGCTGCCACCACCGTCGTCAGTTTGCCCAGCACCCCACGAGCTGCAAGCAACCGGGAAACCACCGCGAACAGTGCGGCGAGACCCACGCCGATCCAGACGTAGATCGAGGTGGCTATCGGATCCGGAAACGGTCGCCATACCTTCTCGACCACCACGTAACCGACAGCCGTGACAACGATCGCGACCGTCGCCGCGATCGGCAGTGCGCGTCTCGAGTATCGCCGGGACGACGAGACGACCAACCACACTCCACCGAGCGCGCCGAGAACGGACACGATCACCGGTACCGGGCCGTCGATCAACGACAGAGAATCGAACCACTCCACTCTTGCGTCTCCGCTCACTTCTCGAAGAGTCGGGCCGCGGGGCGGCACGATCACGTGAGAAGGATATTCGCCCCGAGGCGCTCCCCGTGGAGACCCGTCGATTCGAGACGCCAGGACTATGACCGAACCCACACTGCCGGGACGGTAGGTACTACCACGGGTAGTACGCATCAGCGTCGGAGTAGCCGTAGAGTACGAAGAATGGCTGGTCTTGGTGAACTAGAGCGCGCAGTGATGGACCATCTGTGGGAGTCGACGGATCCCCAGACCGTCCGACAGGTACACGAAGCACTCGCGACGCATCGCGAGCTCGCGTATACGACGGTGATGACGGTGTTGCAGCGGTTGGCGAAAAAGAAGCTGGTCGTTCAGCAGCGCGACGACCGAGCTCACCGGTATGCGCCCCTCCACGGACGAGACGAGCTGGTTGCCAGCCTGATGGTCGACGCGTTGTCGCAGGCACCTGCGTCCGGTGGACGCGCTGCCGCACTCGTCCACTTCGTCGGACAGGTGGGGGCCGACGAAGCCGCCGCACTCCGTGAGGCACTCGCCGCTCTGGAAGTGGCACAATCGACGAGAGAGTCCCCTTCGGCTGGAGAAGGCCGTCCGACGGACTGACGCTCGCCGTAGTAAGTGAGGACATGAACTCGACGACTGCGTTGGTATTCGCGGTACTCGCGCTGATTCTGGCGGGGCCGGTGCCAGCCGTGCTCGCTCGCGCCAGTTGGCCGTATCGGTCCCCGCGTGCGGCGCTGGTTCTGTGGCAGGCAATTGCACTGGCCGCCGTGCTCTCGGCATTCAGCTCAGGTCTCGCCATCGGCGGACTGCTTCTGGTTCCCGGCCCGGACGGTCGTCCCACCACAGCACCCACCGACGAAATCGACGCGCTCGGCCTTCCCCTGTGGATCCTGTACGTGGTCGTACTCGCGATCACCCTCGGCATCGGTGCCAAGCTGATGTTCTCGGTTGTTCAGGTGGCGGTCCGAACCCGTCGTCGCCGCTCTCGACACCGCATGCTCGTCGACCTGCTGGATCGAAACAACCTGAACGAGAATCCCTTTCGCAGCCTGCGCGATGCGGATATCCGCGTACTCGATGCTGCCGAGCCGATCGCGTATTGCCTGCCAGGTCTGCGTCAGAGGGTGGTACTGAGTCGCGGAACGCTCGCCAATCTCTGCGAGGCCGAAATCACCGCCATCCTCAGCCACGAACGGTCGCACCTTCGTGCCCGCCACGACTTGGTCCTCGAAGCATTCACCGCGGTAAACGAGGCATTCCCGAGAATCGTGCGAAGCAAGTCGGCTCTGGGCAGCGTGCAGTTGTTGGTCGAGCTGTTGGCCGACGACTCGGCGGTCAAGGTGACCGGACCCACCCCGCTGGCTCGGGCACTGGTCGCGTGCGCAGGGTCCACCGCACCGCGAGGTGCCATGGCGGCCGGAGGACCACACACCCTCATCCGGGTGCAGCGATTGAGCGGTCCCGGCAGCGATGTTCGCATCGCCGCGGTTGCATACGCGACCGCTGTGGTGATCCTCGTACTTCCGACGATCTACGTGGCGATGCCATGGCTAGAGGAACTGAGCAAGCTGGTCGGGTGAGCTCTCGGCCGTTCGGCGTCGCACAGGTCACATCGACTCGGGGTGAACAATTCGCGATCCATCCCGTAGAGTGGACCTCGGTCGCCATCGCGACCTAGCAATCGAAATGGCACAAACAGCCCCACTTTATGCGGTTCTCATCCGCATATCGATGGCCAGGTGACAGTGCCCTGGCTCGTATCAATGTGTTCTGGCTGTTTTTCGTGTTTCCCTTCTCGTTCGGGTGCTCTCAGCTTCGGGCTTATTGGCGTGCCCGTAATCCGGAGAGGCTTTACTGCGTGACCCACGCTGTTTCCAACACACCCGTTTCCACCGCTTCCGACACCACGGCAGTCCCGACGCCCGTAGCGGCACCGGCCTTCACCTTCGCCGAGCTCGGACTGCCCGAGGCTGTCGTCGCCGCACTGGCGCGTAACTCGATCACCGTGCCGTCCCCCATCCAGGAGAAGGCTCTTCCCGACGCCATCGCCGGCAAGAACGTTCTCGGCCGGGCACAGACAGGTTCGGGCAAGACCCTCGCCTTCGGCCTGCCGATCCTTCAGCGCCTGTCGCTGCACACCGATCGACCGGCCGCCAAGCGCCCGCGTTCGCTCGTACTGGTTCCCACTCGGGAGCTTGCGTTCCAGGTCGTGGAGTCCCTTGCTCCCTACGCCAACGCGCAGGGCCTGCGCGTCATGCCTGCCGTCGGCGGCACCCCGTTCAACAAGCAGGTCGAGCAGCTCCGACGCGGAGTGGACGTGCTCGTCGCCACGCCCGGCCGCCTCGCCGATCACCTTCGTCAGGGCACCTGCATCCTCGATTCCATCGAGATCACCGCACTCGACGAAGCCGATCAGATGGCCGACATGGGCTTCCTGCCCGAGGTGCGTGCCGTCCTCGCCGACACTCCGGCAGACGGACAGCGCATGCTGTTCTCGGCAACCCTCGATCGTGAAGTTCAGTCGCTGGTCCGCCAGTTCCTGCCCGACCACGTCGAGCACTCCACCCAGGACGGCAAGGCCAGCGTCCGGACCATGGACCACTACGTCCTCATGGTCGACCGGGGTCAGAAGGATCTGGTTCTCTCCGAGATCGGTGCCCGCGAAGGCGGCCGCACCATCATGTTCGCGCGTACCAAGCTGGGCTGCGACGGAATAACCGATCGCCTTCGTGCGCTCGGTATCGCCGCGGAGTCACTGCACGGTGGCAAAGCACAGAATCAGCGCACCCGCGTTCTCGAGCGCTTCAAGAACGGCCGTACCCCCGTCCTCGTCGCCACCGACGTTGCCGCTCGCGGAATCCATGTCGACGGTATCGACCTGGTCGTTCACGTCGATCCGCCCGCAGACCACAAGGACTACCTGCACCGCGCAGGACGTACGGCACGCGCCGGCGAGAAGGGCACCGTCGTCGCGATCGTGCTCCCCAACCAGCGTCGTCAGGTTCTGCGTCTGACCGGTATGGCCGGCGTCAAGGCCACTGCTGTCAACGTCTCGCCCGGTTCGGCCGAGCTCAACAGCATCACCGGCGCGAAGAAGCCCACCGGTGAGCCGTTGCGCGCCGAGTCCTCGCCCCGCGATCGCAACAGCCGTCCCGGCTACCAGGGCTCGAATCCGCGCTCGAGCGGCGGATACCAGGGCTCCAATCCCCGCAGCGGCGGCGGATACCAGGGCTCCAACCCGCGCTCGAGCGGCGGATACCAGGGCTCCAACCCGCGCAGCGAAGGCGGCTACCAGGGCGACCGCCCCCGCACCGGATACCAGGGCTCGAACCCGCGCTCGAGCGGCGGATACCAGGGCTCCAACCCGCGCAGCGAGGGCGGCTACCAGGGCGACCGTCCGCGTCGCACCGACTCGAGCTCGTACCGCGGCTCCGAGAGCCGGGGCTACGAAGGACGCGGCTCCGACAACCGGGGCTCGGAGAACCGTCGCCCGGCATCCGCTCCCCGCCAGGACGAGCACCGTTCGGGTGGCTTCCGCAGCCGCACAGAACGTCGCTCGTACGACGGTTTCGACGGTCCGGCTCGTAGTCACTGATCAATGCGCAGCCACTGATCGGTTCGTAACCGTGCGGTCGTGAATCGACCGGAGCATATTTCGACGACATAAGGTGTCGCATTCTTCGCGAATGCGGCACCTTTTGTCGTTGTCCACGGCCAGGTTTGAGTTCTGCTGGGGGGTTGGCTCGCGCGACGCCGCTCGGCAGGGAAAGCTGTCTGTATGACCTCAGCAGCAGAACCGACAGAACTGGCTCAGATCGGAGTCACCGGACTCGCCGTCATGGGCTCCAACATCGCACGCAACTTCGCTCATCACGGGCACACCGTCGCGTTGCACAACCGTAGTGTCGCCAAGACCGATGCGTTGATCGCCGAGCACGGCAGCGAGGGAAACTTCATCCGTACCGAAACCATCGAGGAGTTCGTCGCTGCGCTCGCGAAGCCGCGTCGGGTCCTCATCATGGTCAAGGCGGGCGACCCGACGGACGCGGTGATCGAGGAACTCGCGGGCGCGATGGAAGAGGGCGACATCATCATCGATGGTGGCAACGCGCTCTACACCGACACCATCCGTCGTGAGGCTGCCATGAAGGAGCGCGGCCTGCTCTTCGTCGGTGCTGGAATCTCCGGAGGCGAGGAGGGCGCTCTCAACGGCCCGTCGATCATGCCGGGCGGCCCGGCCGAGTCCTACAAGGCACTCGGTCCGCTGCTCGAGTCCATTGCGGCACAGGTGGACGGCACGCCATGCTGCACTCACATCGGACCCGACGGCTCCGGCCACTTCGTGAAGATGGTGCACAACGGAATCGAATACGCCGATATGCAGCTCATCGGCGAGGCGTACAACCTGTTCCGCGACGCCCTCGGTTACACCCCGGCGCAGGTCGCCGACGTGTTCACCGAGTGGAACAACGGTGACTTGGAGAGCTATTTGGTGGAGATCACCGCCGAGGTGCTCCGCCAGGTGGACGCCAAGACAGGTCAGCCGTTGGTGGACGTGATCGTCGACGCCGCCGAGCAGAAGGGCACCGGCCGCTGGACCGTCAAGGCCGCACTCGATCTGGGTGTTCCCGTCACCGGTATCGCCGAAGCAGTCTTCGCCCGGGCGCTGTCGGGGTCGCGGGCGCAGCGCAAGGCGGCCGTCGGGCTGGCCTCGGGTGCCCTTGCGGACAAGCCCACCGACGCGGAGCAGTTCACACACGACATCAGCCGAGCGCTGTACGCGTCGAAAATTGTCGCCTACGCACAGGGCTTCGACCAGATCGCCGCGGGAAGCGCCGAATACGACTGGAATCTGCATCCCGGCGACCTGGCCACGATCTGGCGAGGCGGTTGCATCATTCGCGCTCGGTTCCTCGACCGCATCAAGGACGCGTACGACGACAACGCCGAGCTGCCCAGTTTGATCCTGGCACCGTACTTCCGTGACGCCATCGAGAACGCCATCGACAGCTGGCGTCGGGTCGTCATCACTGCGGCCTCGCTGGGCATTCCAGTCCCCGCGTTCGCGTCGTCTCTCTCGTACTACGACGCGTTGCGGGCAGAGCGTCTGCCTGCGGCATTGACTCAAGGGCAGCGTGACTTCTTCGGTGCCCACACCTACGAGCGAACCGACTCGGAAGGAAAGTTCCACACCCTCTGGAGTGGCGATCGCTCCGAGATCGAGGCCTGACCGACCCTCGTCCTCCGGTGGCGCAGCGTCCTTCGCGCGGCGCCACCGGTTCATGGACGACTGCAGTCAGTAGGGCAACGGACCGAGCACCGGTTGGACCACCGTCGAGGGAATGCCCTCCCACGGCAACGAACCGTCGCAGCCCTTCCACACGGCCTGAACGGCGCTGAAGCACCCCTTGCCGTACACGTCCGATGCCGCGTGGAGGATGTCTGCACAATCCGGTACGTCGATGGTGAAGAGCTCGAATCCTGCTGCCCAGCAGCCGATTCCAGATTCGACCTCCAACAGCCCCGATGCTACCGAAGTGCCGAGCGCATTCAGTATTCGTGAAGACTCGTTCGGGTCGCGACCCGTCACGACGATCTCCGGACTGCCGAAACCGGTGAGACCGACGGTGTAGCAGAACGCCGGATGGATACCGTCCCGGTCGACCTCCGATTCGACGTACTGCAAGGCCCATCCGAATCGATCGATGGCGCTCTTCACATCTCCGATGTACTCGTCGACGCCGTAGCCGTCACACATCCTGCACATAGCTCCCCCACTCGGCGAGCGGTCGCCCCCACGGCAACCGCGATGTCGAACGCATTCGAACGTGCGTTCTACGGCAGAGTATTGCGCGCGGCACCGACAAGAAGATTCCATGCGCGCTCGACGCGGCGGTAAGGTCACAGCTATGCCGGGTCAATCACCGAAGGGGCGTTCCGCAGGCTCCACTCCACCCGCTTCATCGTTCGCAGACCTGGGGCTCCCGGTGGTTCTCGTACATTCGCTGAAGAATGCGGGTGTGTCCCACCCCTTTCCGATCCAGGTTGCTGCCGTCCCCGACGCACTTGCCGGCCGGGACGTACTCGGACGCGCCCCGACCGGATCGGGGAAGACGCTTGCGTTCGGACTACCACTGCTCGTACGGCTGGCAGGTCGTCGAAGCGAGCCGGCGGCACCGCGTGGGCTCGTGCTCGCACCGACTCGGGAACTCGCACTTCAGATCCACGAGGTCCTCGACCTGCACGGTGCCACGTTCGGCCTGCGCACCGTCTGTGTCGTGGGCGGTGTCCCCCTCGAACGAAACGTTCGCGAGATTCAACGCGGTGTCGACATCGTGGTCGCGACCCCCGGCCGTCTCAACGACCTGCTCGAGCGACGTTCCATCGCGCTGAATCGCGTCGAGACGACCGTAATCGACGAAGCCGACCGAATGGTGGACATGGGGTTTCTGCCCCAGATCGAATCGCTGCTGGCCGCGACTCCACCCGACGGCCAGCGGTTGTTGTTCTCGGCAACCCTCGACCAGGACACCGACCGCCTGGTCGAGAGGTTCATGGACGATCCGGCGGAGCACTCCACTGCCGAATCGGTGAGCGTGCCCGACATTGCGCACTACGTGTTCGAGGTCGATGGCGCGCACAAGACCGAAGTAGCAGCCGCACTTGCCAACAGAGACGGTCGAACGCTGCTGTTCGTCCGTACCACCCACGCGGTCGATCGACTCACCGACGAGTGTCGCCGACTGGGCGTACCCGTATCGTCGTTGCACGGCAACAAGACTCAGGCACACCGCACGCGTTCGCTGGCCGCCTTCGCGGACGGCAGCTCGGCCGCTCTCATCGCAACCGACGTCGCGGCTCGCGGTGTGCACGTCGACGACGTCACGTTGGTGGTGCACGTCGACCCGCCGATGGATTCCAAGGACTACGTGCACCGCGCAGGCCGAACCGCGCGAGCCGGGGCCAGCGGAACCGTCGTGACCTTGGCTACCGACGATCAGTTGGCTCGGGTGCGTGCGATGGCAGACGAAGCGGGAATCTCGGCCACCGTCGTCGATACCGAAGCGGACCCGGTCTCGTGGCGCCGCATGACCGGCGCTCGCACCCCCATCGGCAGACCACTGTCGAATCCGGCCGACACGTCCGGATCCGTTCGCGGTGATCTGCCGGAGCGTGGGGCCCGGCGGGGGGCCGCACCCGCGCGGCACGAACGACGGGGGCGAACCGGAGGCAGTCGGGGCACCGGCCGAGGACGACGCGGGTGACCTCGCCCTGGTTGTCGGTCGTACTCGCTCTGATTTCGGCATTCCTGTTCGCGTGCGCGGCGGTGGCGCAGCAGAGCGCCGCTGCGTCCGTTCCAGAGGGAACGTCGCTGGTGTCTGCCCTCGTTCGTAGTCCCCGTTGGTGGATGGGCGTGGTCGGAGACGGGGGTGGCTATGCGGTACAGATCTCGGCGCTCTGGGTCGGTTCGGTCCTCGTCGTGCAGCCGCTGCTGGTCACTGCCCTGTTGTTCGCGCTGCCGATGTCGGCGAAATTCGCGCGCCGCTCCCTGCCTGGGTCGAGCTGGGCACTCGCGTTTCTCCTCGCCGCCGCTCTCGCGGTCTTCATCGTGGTGGGTGACCCGAGCGAAGGCACAACCGACGCTCCTCTCGCAGCGTGGATCGTGCCTCTGATCGTTGCCGCCGTCGTGATCGGCGGCGCGGCAGTGGGCGGCCTGGTGCTGTCCTCCCCCGGCCTGCGGGCCCTGCTTCTCGGAGCTGCAGGAGGTCTGTTGTTCGGACTTGCTGCAGCTCTCACCAAATTCGTGACCGATCTCGTCGACGCCGATCCACTTGCAGCACTGACGGCATGGCAGACCTACACCCTGATCGGATCCGGTGTTGTCGGTTTCTACTTGCAGCAACGCGCGTTCCAGGTGGGGCCGCTGTCCGCATCGATGCCGGCCGTCACGATCTGCGAACCCCTCGGTGCAGCGTTCATCGGAGTGACGGTCCTGGACGAGCGAATCAGAACCGAAGGCGCAGCCCTGGCGACGATCGTGGTGGCGGTGGCCGTCATGATCGTCACCACCGTCCTCCTGTCGCGAACTCAGGCGGCGAACACTGCCGATTCGACGGCGTCGGACCGGGCGTCGAACACAGGAACTTCACCCGACCGGTAGTCTCGATCAACGTGCAGTTCCTCGATGGTCACCAGCCGCCCTACGATCTCACCTACGACGACGTCTTCCTCGTCCCCAACCGAACCGATGTCACCTCGCGTTTCGACGTCGACCTGAGCACGGTGGACGGCTCGGGAACGACCATTCCGATCGTGGTGTCGAACATGACGGCAGTATCGGGTCGACGAATGGCCGAGACCGTCGCCCGACGCGGTGCCATCGCCGTCATCCCACAGGACTTGCCGACCGAGGCCGTCGCCGACACCGTCGCATTCGTCAAGAGCCGTGACCTGATCGCGGACACACCAGTGGTGCTCGGGCCGAACGCATCCGTGTCCGACGCCTTGGCGCTGGTACACAAGCGAGCTCACGGATCGGTCGTGATCGTCGAACACGGCAAGCCCATCGGAGTCGTCACCGAGAGCGCCTGCACCGACGTCGACCGATTCGCCCGGCTCAGTTCCGTGGCGTCCGCCGACTTCGTGCGCGTTCCCCGCCACGCGTCGCCCAAGGAAGTGTTCGAGAAGATCGAAGCGGCACATGCACACCTGGCTGTAGTCGTGGAGGACGACGGCTCGCTGGCGGGTGTCGTGACGAGAACCGGCGCGGTTCGGACGGGCATCTACGCCCCTGCCGTGGACGCATCGGGGCGCCTGCGGATCGCCGCGGCCGTCGGCATCAACGGCAACGTGGCGGAGAAGGCGACCGCACTCGTCGAAGCCGGTGCCGATGTTCTGGTGATGGACACAGCCCACGGACATCAGGAGAAGATGCTCGACGCTCTCGCTGCAGTACGCGCTCTCGATCTCGGAGTGCCCCTCGCTGCCGGGAACGTGGTGTCTGCGCAAGGTACGCGCGATCTGGTGCAGGCCGGCGCGGACATCGTCAAGGTCGGTGTCGGTCCCGGCGCGATGTGTACGACGCGGATGATGACCGGCGTCGGGCGCCCTCAGTTCTCGGCAGTGGCCGATTGTTCCGCTGCAGCAGCAGAACTGGGAGCATCCGTGTGGGCCGACGGCGGCGTGCGGCACCCCCGTGACGTTGCGCTCGCCCTGGCCGCAGGAGCCGCGAACGTCATGATCGGCTCGTGGTTCGCCGGAACCTACGAGTCGCCCGGAGACCTCCGAGTGGACGCGTCGGGCAATCGATACAAGGAGAGCTTCGGCATGGCGTCCAAGCGGGCGGTCGCCGCACGTACCGCCACCGACGGTGCGTTCGACCGAGCCCGTAAGGCTTTGTTCGAGGAGGGCATTTCCAGTTCTCGGATGCGCCTGGATCCCGATCGCCCCGGCGTCGAAGATCTGATCGATCACATCTGTGCCGGAGTTCGGAGCACCTGCACCTACGCAGGGGCCCGCAGTCTTCCCGAGTTGGCCGAACGCGCAGTTCTGGGAGTTCAGTCCGCAGCCGGATTCGCCGAGGGGCGCCCCCTGCCGTCCGGGTGGTGACCCCGGTTCACGGTTAGACTCTTCAACAGCAATCACAGTTGTCCGCGCTCGCTGTGCGCCCGAGGCCGATCACGTAAGTGCCTGGGTGCCGTCGAATCGTAGGTCCCGCACGGGTGGGGTCACAGCGCGGACCATACAGAAGGGAATCAGGTGCCCGAGGCACCCACTATTTCGGTTGCCGGTCCGGCAACTGCAGAGCAGCACGACGAGAGTTCCACTTCGGAGGGATCCTCTATCGAGCCGGGAGAGAAACCCGGCGACACCGATTTCAGCAGCCGCGCGCAGTCCGGCGGCGCGATGCTCCTGTCTCAGCTTCGACGGCCCCGGCTCGGACGGAGTTGAGACATGGCGACTCTTCTCACCATCGTCAGCCTTCTCGGCTTCGTCGCACTGACGGCCGGTACCGCATTGTTCGTCGCGGCCGAGTTCTCCCTCACTGCCTTGGAACGCAGTGCGGTCGAGTCTCAGGCCGAGAACGGCGACATGCGTTCGCGCCAGGTTCTGCACGCCCACAAGACCCTGTCGTTCCAACTCTCCGGTGCTCAACTGGGCATCACCATCACAACTCTGATCACCGGCTATCTCGCCGAACCGGTGTTGGCCGGCTTCATCCGGCCGGTGGCCGACGCGCTCGGCGCGTCCGAGACGCTCGCGTCGGGCATCTCACTTGCCGTGGCACTGATCCTGGCCACCTCGTTCTCGATGATCTTCGGTGAACTGGTCCCGAAGAACATTGCGATCGCGAAACCGATGTCGACGGCCCGCGTCACCGCAGGTGCCATGGCGGGGTTCTCGCTGATCTTCAAGTGGGCGATCAACGGGCTCAACGGCTCTGCCAACTGGCTCGTTCGACGGCTCGGAATCGAGCCGGCCGAGGAACTCAGATCGGCTCGGTCGCCACAGGAGCTGGGTTCGCTCGTGCGCACGTCGGCACGGCAGGGTTCGATCGACGAGAACACGGCTCGACTGGTGGATCGGTCGTTGCAGTTCGGCGATCGCACAGCCGAGGAGCTGATGACACCACGAGTCAAGATCGAGACGCTCGCCACCGACTCGACCGTGGCCGATCTGATAGAAACTGCGGCGCGCACCGGCTTTTCACGCTTCCCGGTGGTCGACGGCGATCTGGACGACACCGTCGGCGTCGTCCACATCAAGCATGCGTTCACCGTCGCCGGAGCGCTCCGTCGTACGACAACGGTCGAGTCCCTGGCACGCGATGTCCCCGTCGTACCGTCGAGCCTCGACGGCGACGCGGTGATGGAACGGGTGCGGGCCGACGGCATGCAGGTGGCGCTCGTCGTCGACGAGTACGGCGGTACCGCAGGCATGGTGACGATGGAAGACCTCATCGAGGAGATCGTCGGTGACGTGCGCGACGAACACGACGAGCCGGAACTCGATGTCTCGCGTTCCGGCGAGGGATGGGACTGCGCCGGCCTACTCCGTATCGACGAAGTGGCGTCGGCCACAGGCTATTCCGCCCCGGAGGGCGAGTACGAAACCATCGGCGGTCTGGTTCTGTCCGAGTTGGCACGTATCCCGAGCGAGGGGGACGCGGTTCTCCTGCCGCCGCCGGCGAGCGAAGATCCGCTCGACGGAGACGGCGGCTGGGTGGCACGGGTGATACGGATGGACGGTCGTCGGATAGATCGGGTGTTGCTGTTGCCCGTCGACGCCGCAACGGTGGCTCGAATGAGATCGGAGGGAGAGATCGATGGGTGACCTGTTCGGAGTCGGTCTCGCCGTTCTCCTGCTGGCCGGAAATGCATTCTTCGTCGGAGCCGAGTTCGCGTTGATCTCCGCTCGGCGCGATCGACTCGAAGCGCTGCTCGCGCAGGGGAAGAAACGCGCACAGAGTGTCATCGAGGCCGGTCAGAATCTGTCGCAGATGCTCGCCGCTGCCCAGCTCGGCATCACGATCTGCTCGATTCTTCTCGGCCGGGTAGCCGAGCCGGCGGTGGCGCACCTGATCGAGGTCCCCCTCGACGCCGTCGGAATCCCCGAGTCGTTCCTGCACCCGATAGCCTTCGCCATCGCGCTGACGCTTGTGGTCGTCCTGCACATCCTGGTCGGCGAGATGGTTCCCAAGAACATCGCGATCGCGGGCCCGGAGAGCACCGCCATGATTCTGGTGCCGATCCACCTCGTGTTCATCAAGGTCGCGCTGCCGCTGATCTCGTTCTACAACCTGTGCGCCAACCTGACACTCCGGATGCTGCGTATCGAACCCAAGGACGAGCTGAGTTCTTCGGTCTCGGCGGTGGAGTTGTCGCAGATGATCGGCGAATCACGGTCCGAGGGACTGATCGACGCCGAGGAGCACCGAAGACTGCGGCAGGCTCTCGAGACGTCCGGTCGGACGGTCGGCGAGGTGTTGATCCCTTCCCACCAGGTTCGCAGCATCGAGTTGTCCGGGCCCGATCACACTCTCGGACCCACATTGGGCTCGGTCGAACGCGCCGTCATCGAGACCGGTTTCTCGCGCTACCCGGTCCGCGACGCAGCCGGCGCGCTGGTCGGCTACCTGCACCTCAAGGACGTTCTCGACGACATGGCCGACGAATCGGCAGGACCCGACACGGTCATCCCACGGAGCGACGTTCGAGCACTGCCCGTCGTCTCCATCGACACGGTGCTCGACGATGCACTGACCAAATTGCGACGCGCCAGCAGCCATCTCGGGGCCGTGCACGACGCGACGGGGGCCACGGTCGGGATCGTCGCACTGGAAGACTTGGTCGAGGAGTTCGTCGGTACCGTTCGAGACGGCACCCACCGGGTGGCCGGTCCTCGGCCGGGTCAATCTGCATCGAGCTCGTCGAGCACTCCCCCGCGGAACGCGTAGATGTCCGGCCCGGTGTCGCTGACCGAAGCGGAGTGGACCACCAGACGGGGTGCGCACACGGCGCGGGTCGAGAACCTCGTCGGTGATTATCTGACCGACCGAGGACGTGGCAACACCCATCCGGTGCTGGATTTCCTGTTCACTTATTACAGTCACCGCCCCGGTCAGCTACGGCGGTGGAATCCGGGTCACGGCATCGTCCTGACCGGTGAACGTGCACGCGAATATGCCGAGTTCGCGTCCTACGAACAGGTACAGACCGACCGGGGCGTCGGTTACCGGGTGCGGTCCGATCTCGTCGAGCGCCGTCGCGCGAGTATCGAATTCATCCTGGGACTGCTGACCGCCACCGCCGAGCGAGCACCCCTGCTCGGCTGCTTCGGCCTGCACGAGTGGGCGATGGTCTACCGCGGAGGAATCTCGGCCCAGCGGCACGAGCAGGTTCCACTGCGCCTCGGCCGTGACGGAACCGATGCTGTTGTCGATTCGATGTCGTTGCGGTGCACACACTACGACGCCTTCCGGTTCTTCACCCCCGACGCCGCACCGCGCAACGCGCTGACGCTCTCACCGGAATCGCGCCTGGGGTCCGAGCAGCCCGGGTGCATTCACGCCTCCATGGATCTGTACAAGTGGTGCTACAAGCTGGGGCCGTTGATCGATTCGGAGTTTCTGACGGACTGTTTCGAGCTGGCGCTGCACGCGCGCACGATCGATATGCGGGCAAGTCCCTACGATCTGAGCGACTACGACCTCGAACCCATTCGGATCGAGACCGCGGCCGGTCGAGCAGAGTACGTGCGCGCGCAGGGGGAACTGTCCACCGAAGCGGCACCTCTACGCTCGGCGTTGATGGCTCGATGCCAGAATTTACTGATCGGCGGCGAGTTCGGCGACGGACTTACTGCCGAGTAACATCGACATCGTTGTCGTGGGGACACCGTCTTCGGTGTCCGAGACCGGAAAGAGTGAGGAATTCATGACCGATCGTGTGCAGGCTGGTGGACTTCAGGTCGCCAAGGTCCTATTCGATTTCGTCGAGAAGGAGGCGCTGCCGGGTACCGATGTAGATTCCGACGCCTTCTGGTCCGGTGCCGCGTCGGTGATCGCCGATCTCGCTCCCAAGAACAAGTCTCTGCTGGCCGTTCGCGACGAGATCCAGGGCAAGGTCGACGCCTGGCACGGCGAGCATGCGGGTCCGAACTACGACCGCGCCGCATACAAGGCCTTTCTGAAAGAGATCGGCTACCTGTTGGACGAGCCGGCGGACTTCCAGATCACCACGGCTGGTGTGGACACCGAGATCACCACCACAGCCGGTCCCCAGCTCGTGGTGCCGGTGCTCAATGCCCGGTTCGCGATCAACGCGTCCAACGCGCGATGGGGATCGCTCTACGACGCCCTCTACGGAACCGATGCCATTCCCGAGGCAGACGGTGCCGAGAAGGGATCGAGCTACAACAAGGTTCGCGGCGACAAGGTCATCGCCTTCGCTCGTGACTTCCTGGACGAGGCGCTACCGTTGAGCTCCGGCTCGCACGTCGGCACCACCGGCTACGTCGTCGACGCCGCCTCGTTGACGGTGACGCTTGCCGATGGCAGCACAGTGGGTCTGAAGGAGCCGGCACAGCTGCTGGGATACCAGGGCACACCCGACGCGCCGACCGCAATTCTGTTCGTGCACAACGGATTGCATTTCGAGATCCAGATCGACCCCGAGAGCCCGATCGGCAAGACCGACGGAGCGGGCGTCAAGGACGTGCTCCTCGAGTCGGCGGTCACCACGATCATGGACTTCGAGGATTCGGTCGCCGCAGTCGACGCCGACGACAAGGTTCTTGGTTACCGCAACTGGCTCGGACTGATGAAGGGCGATCTCACCGAAGAGGTCTCCAAGGGCGGCAAGACATTCACTCGCGCGCTGAACAAGGACCGCACCTACACCTCGGTCGACGGTTCCGAACTGACGCTGCACGGACGCTCGCTGTTGTTCGTCCGCAACGTCGGTCATCTGATGACCTCCGACGCGATCCTCGACGCCGACGGCAACGAGGTCCCCGAGGGCATTCTCGACGCGCTGTTCACCTCGCTCGCGGGTCTGCATTCGCTGACCGCGGACAACGTCCTGTCCAACTCGCGCACGGGTTCGCTGTACATCGTGAAGCCGAAGATGCACGGACCGGACGAGGTCGCCTTCACCGCGGAGCTGTTCGGCCGTGTGGAGGAGGTTCTGGGACTGCCTGACAACACGCTCAAGGTCGGCATCATGGACGAGGAACGCCGCACGACGGTCAACCTCAAGGCGTGCATCCAGGCCGCCTCCGAGCGGGTCGTGTTCATCAATACCGGCTTCCTCGACCGCACCGGCGACGAGATCCATACCTCGATGGAAGCAGGACCTGTCGTCCGCAAGGGAGCGATGAAGGGCGAGAAGTGGATTGCCGCCTACGAGGACTTCAACGTCGACACCGGCCTGGCTGCTGGCCTCGAAGGCAAGGCCCAGATCGGTAAGGGCATGTGGGCCATGCCCGATCTGATGCACGACATGCTCGAGCAGAAGATCGGCCACCCCAAGGCCGGTGCCAATACGGCGTGGGTTCCCTCCCCCACCGCAGCGACCCTGCACGCTTTGCACTACCACAAGGTCGATGTGTTCGCCCGTCAGCACGAGATCGCTCAGGCCAAGCGCGCCACGGTCGACGATATTCTCGAAATTCCTCTCGCACCGTCCACGGACTGGACCGACGAGGAGAAGCAGAACGAACTCGACAACAACTCGCAGTCGATCCTGGGCTACGTCGTGCGGTGGATCGATCACGGCGTCGGGTGCTCCAAGGTTCCCGACATCAACGACATCGCACTCATGGAAGACCGTGCGACGCTTCGCATTTCGAGCCAGTTCATCGCCAACTGGCTGCGGCACGGCATCGTTACCGAAGAGCAGGTGCGCGAGTCGCTGAAGCGGATGGCCCCGGTGGTGGACCGTCAGAACGAATCGGATCCGACGTACAAGCCGTTGGCTCCCGACTTCGACTCGAACATCGCATTTCAGGCCGCCAGCGACCTGATCTTCCAGGGCACGAGCCAGCCCAACGGCTACACCGAGCCGATCCTGCACCGCCGCCGACGGGAGTACAAGGCCGTCAACGCCTGACGGACTTGTCGAGCTCGTGGGTGAACATCGGAACACAGGGCGCGGGCGGTCCATAGCCGCGGGACCCGTGATCGTCGTGATCGCGATCGCGTTGATCGTTGCGGCCGTGTTCGGTTGGTTTCAGCTGCGAGATCGGATTTCCGATCAAGGGGTCGAAGCTGCGAGCCAGTGTGTGGAGGGGTCGGCGGTGCTCACTGTGGCCGCCGATCCCGACATATCCGGTCCTGTCGAACAGTTGGCCGAGCGGTTCAACGACACCGCTCCGGTGGTGCGGGATCACTGTGTGACAGTGCAGGTTCGAGCCACGTCCTCGGACGTGGTGCGGTCCGCTCTGAACTCCGGTATCGACTCGTGGGATGCCGGTGCGCTCGGCGACCGACCGGGCCTGTGGATACCTCAGTCCACGGCCGACGTCGAGGCCGTGACCGCACGCGGATCCGTCGACGGCACTCCGCGGTCGCTGGCGTCGAGCCCGGTGGTACTCGCGGCACCGGCCGCCGTCGCCGACGCCGTCACCGCTGCGGGCTCGAGCTGGGCCGACCTGGTCCGGCTGCAACGCGACCCACAGGCTCTCGGATTGGGTGAATGGGGCGGGCTCCGTCTCGCTGTCCCGACGGGTTCCGACACCGGTGCAACAACTCTCGCGGTGGCTGCGATCGCAGCCGGCGTACGTGGCGACGAGACGACGCCGCTGACCGTCGAGCAGGTCTCGTCGAGAGAGCTGATTTCGGCGATGTCGGAGCTGGCCTTCACCGATACGAACACCGCCGCGCTGTCCACGTCGACGACGTACGACGCCCTGGCCGGCCTCGAGAACGCAGCGGGCCCGCAGGCCCCTGTTCATGCAGTTCCGGTGACCGAACAGCAACTGGCGTCGACCGATTCGTCGACATTGACCGCGGTCAGACCGCAGGGTCCGACGCCTGTCGCCGATCATCCAGCCGTCGTCCTCACCGGCGACGAGACGTCCACCCGAGCCGCTGCGACATTCGTCGAGTTCGTCCGTCAGGCAGACGGCGCGCAGACACTCCGAGATGCCGGGTTCGACGTCGACGAAATCGAGTCCGCCGGGGTCGTCGCCCCACCGTCGGGACCGGTTGCCGACGCACTGCTCGCCGTGCTGCGCAATCCCGTCCTGCCGCGACGCGCCACCGTTCTGCTCGACGTGTCCGAGTCGATGGGTACGGCAGAAGGCGGCGCGACAAGATTGCAGAACACCGTTCGCGCCCTGGGCGAGCAGTTCGAGCGTGTGCCCGACGCCACCGAGCTTGGTCTGTGGAGCTTCAGCGAAAATCTGAACAACTCGCTGCCTTTCCGAGTGGACGTTCCGACCGGACCGATGACGGTTCCGGTCGGAACCACCCCCAGACGCGCTGCACTCGATTCCACCGCAGCCGCGTTGACCCCGGCAACCGGATCGTTCACGTATGCGTCCGTACTGGTCGCATATGTCGACGCCGTGGCCGGCTACGTTCCCGGCCGCGTCAATTCCGTCGTGCTGATCACCGACGGACCGGACGACTCGTCCTTGTCCACGGAGGAACTGCTCACCGACCTGACCGCCGCGGCCGATCCGGCGCGTCCGGTGGCGGTGAACATCGTGCGTATCGGAGACAACTCCGATGCCTCCTCGTTCGACGACATTGCCGCCCGGACCGGCGGAACTGTGGAAGCAGTGTCGACATCGGATTCACCAGACCTCATCGATCGACTCGGAAAGTTGCTGTACTAGAACATGTCTCGTGTAATTTTTGTCGGCGTCTTCCTGCTACTCGTCACCCTCTTTCTCCATTGGCGATTCTTGTCCGTCACCGGAGCGCCGACTCGGCTGAAGCGGCCGGCGGATGTGGTGTTGCTACTTCTGTGGCTGTGCGCGCTGATCGGGTTCGGCAGCGGTGTCGTGTTCGATCCATCCTGGGCTCGTGGTCCGGCGTTCGTCGGACTCACCTGGCTCGCCGTTGTGCTGTACCTGTTCCTCGGAACGGTGCTAGTCGGGCTCGTCTGCACCGTCGTTCGAGTTGTCTTCGCGGTGATGCGCCGCGATTCGGCCGCTGCGCGGTTGCGGGTGTCGAGGGTCGGCTCGGCGATCACTGCGCTCGTCAGCATTGCCGCAGTGGGGTACGGACTCGTCGAGGCTGCGACTCCGCGCGTGACGAACACTACTGTCGAGATGGACAGGCTACCGGCCGAATTCGACGGGGTACGAGTGGCGTTGGTGTCCGACATCCATGCCGGGCCGTCCCGCGGTGCGGACTTCGTGCGCCAGGTCGTCGATTCGGTCAACGCCCAGAATCCCGATGTCGTGCTGCTCGACGGCGATCTCATCGACGGCACGGTTGCTTTGGTGGGAGAAGATCTCGAGCCGCTACGCGACCTCGAAGCGCCGCTGGGAGTGTTCGCCGTCAGCGGCAATCACGAGTTCTACGCGGGCGACGGCGGCGAATGGCTCGACTTCTGGTCCACGCTCGGCATCGACGTACTGCGAAACGAACGCACGACGATCACTCGTGACGACGCTGCAATCGATATCGCCGGCATCAACGACGCCACCGCACCGGCTCCGTACGAACCCGATCTCGCTGCGGCATTGGACGGGATCGATCCCGATAGATTCGTACTACTGATGGCACATCAGCCGAAGCAGGCGTTGGAGGCATCGGACTTCGGAGTCGACATGCAGGTGTCCGGGCACACGCACGGTGGCCAGATCTGGCCGATCCGCTATCTGGTGCCGCTGCAGCAGCCCAGTGTCGAAGGGCTGGACACGATCGGCAACACCACGCTGTACACCACCCGCGGTGCGGGCGCGTGGGGTCCACCGGTGCGGGTGGCCGCCCCGCCCGAGATCGCGATGCTCGAACTCACGCGGGGCTGAGGCCTCCGACGCGAATACGACAGAGCCCGCCACGTCGATGTGGCGGGCTCCGTACTCGGCTCAGGCGAACGCCTCGATCGGCGGGCACGAGCACACCAAATTGCGGTCGCCGTGTGCGCCGTCGATGCGCCGCACCGCCGGCCACACCTTCGGACGGTCGTAACCGGCAGGGTAGGCCGCCAGCTCCCGTGAATACGGGTGATCCCAGTCCACTACCAGACACTGGGCAGTGTGGGGCGCTCCCCGAAGCGGGTTGTCGTCCACGGTCCATTCGCCGGATCCAACGCGATCGATCTCGCCTCTGATTGCGATCATCGCATCGCAGAACGCATCGATCTCCTCGAGGTTCTCGCTCTCGGTGGGCTCCACCATCAGGGTTCCGGGAACCGGGAAGCTCATCGTCGGCGCGTGGAATCCGTAGTCCGCCAGTCTCTTCGCCACATCGTCGACGGTGACGCCGGTGTCCTTCGTCAGACCCCGCAGATCGAGAATGCACTCGTGGGCGACCATGCCGTTGTCACCGGTGTAGAGCACCGGGAAGTACTCGTCGAGGCGGCGAGCGATGTAATTGGCCGACGCGATCGCCGTCAACGTCGCCTGCCGGAGTCCCGTCGCGCCCATCATCGCGATGTACGCCCATGTGATCGTCAGGATAGAAGCGCTGCCGTACGGGGCTCCGGACACCGTCGGTCCCGAACCGAGCTGCGGGGCAAACGGATGGCCCGGCAGGTGGGGCTGCAGGTGCGACCGAACACCGATGGGTCCCACTCCTGGCCCGCCGCCACCGTGTGGGATGCAGAACGTCTTGTGCAGGTTCAGGTGACTGACGTCGCCACCGAATCGGCCGGGGCGCGCGAGTCCGACAAGGGCGTTGAGGTTGGCACCGTCGACGTACACCTGACCACCCGCGTCGTGCACCGCCGCACAGATCTCGGAGATCTCGTGTTCGTAGACGCCGTGTGTGGAGGGGTACGTGATCATGATCGCGGCGAGCGTGTCGGCGTGCTCGGCGATCTTGGCACGCAGGTCGTCGACATCGACGTCGCCGTTCGGGCGGCAGGCAACGACCACAACACGCATGCCCACCATCACTGCCGACGCCGCGTTGGTGCCGTGGGCGCTCGACGGGATCAGACACACGACACGCTCGGCGTCGCCGTTGGCGAGGTGGTATCGACGAATGGCCAGTAGCCCCGCGTACTCGCCCTGACTTCCCGCGTTCGGCTGCAGACTCACTGCGTCGTAGCCCGTGATGTCGACGAGCCACCGTTCGAGGTCGTCGATCACGCGCAGCAGGCCGGGCACGTCCGAAGACGGAGCGAAGGGGTGCTGGCGGGCGAACTGCGGCCAGGTGATCGATTCCATCTCCGCGGTAGCGTTCAACTTCATCGTGCACGAACCCAGCGGGATCATGCTTCGGTCGAGAGCAATGTCCTTGTCGGACAGTGCGCGCAGGTAACGGAGCATCGCCGTCTCGGTGCGGTAGCGAGTGAAAGCCGGATGCGTGAGGTACTCCGACGTGCGAGCCATGTTCGCCGGCACCGCCTCGGCACCGGAGCCGGCGGGCTCGGCACCGAACGCAGCGAGCACGTTCACGATCGTGTCGGACGACGTCGCCTCGTCGCACGCGACTGCGACGTGATCGGCATCGACCAGTCGGACATTGATTCCGCGCTGCTTGGCATCGTCGGTGACGGCCTTCGCCCGACCGGGAACCGCTACGAGGACGGTATCGAAGAAGTCGGTGTGCACCACCTCGACGCCTGCCTCCTGCAGGCCGGCGGCCAGGGATCGAGCGTGCATGTTGACCCGGGTTGCTATGGCGCGCAACCCGTCTGCGCCGTGGTAACTGGCGTACATTGCGGCAACGATGGCCAGCAGGACCTGAGCGGTACAGATGTTCGACGTCGCCTTCTCGCGGCGGATGTGTTGCTCACGGGTCTGCAGCGCCAATCGGTAGGCCCGGTGGCCGTCCGCGTCGAGCGAAACCCCGACGAGTCGTCCGGGGAGCTGACGGGAATGACCGGAACGCACCGCCAGGTACCCGGCGTGCGGCCCGCCGTATCCCATCGGAACCCCGAACCTCTGGGTGGTGCCGAAGCAGACGTCCGCGCCGATCTCACCGGGCGGAGTCACCACGGTGGCCGCCAGCAGGTCCACGCCGACGGCAACCAACGCACCCCGCTGGTGTGCGGCCTCGATGGTGGCCGTGTGGTCGACCAGTCGGCCGGACGCACCGGGTAGCTGGGTCAACACCCCGAAGAACTCTCCGTCCGGCAGGCCGTCGGCCAGATCGGCGTACACCACCTCGATGCCCAGCGGCTCTGCACGAGTGGCGAGAACGGCGGCCGTCTGCGGGAAGATGTCGGAATCGACGAGCAGCCGAGGCGACTTCGACGCTCTGTTCGCGCGTCGCATCAGAGTCATGGATTCGGCTGCGGCAGTGGACTCGTCGAGCATCGACGCATTGGCCACATCCATGCCCGTGAGATCGGAGACCATGGTCTGGAAGTTCAGCAACGCCTCGAGCCGACCCTGGCTGATTTCGGGTTGGTACGGCGTGTACGCGGTGTACCAGGCCGGGTTCTCCAAGATCCCTCGGGTCAGCACCGGTGGAGTGAGTGTGTCGTAGTAACCCAGGCCGATCATGGACGTCGCGACGGTATTCTGCCCGGCGAGGTCGGCCAACGCAGCCAGTACCTCGTGCTCACTCAGAGCCGGCGGGAGCGTCGCCAATCCGTCGGGCACGCCGTCGACCACGGTGTCGAGGATCGAGGACGGCACTGCTTTACTGGCCAGCTCGTCCAGGTTGTCGACGCCGATGGTGTGGAGGATGCGAACCAGTTCGGTCGCGTCGGGCCCGATGTGTCGATCGACGAAAGTGTGTGCGGACGAGGCAGTTCGGTCGGTCACGATGTTCTCCCAGGTGCCGGAAAGACGAGGCGTCGGACGACCGACGCATACGCGCCGGCCGCTCCTCCCCCTCTGTCGTGTGCCCGCTGACGCGTGCGCCTGAGAGATTCGGTCGGACACGGCGCGTCATGTCGACTGCGCCGGCACCTTTCCCCTTGGGCGGGTGGGTACTCCCACCACTTTCCAGAGTTGTCGAAGCCCACACGGTCCGTGTGCCTGAGAGATTGACGGGGAGGTATTGCTCCTTCGGCGTCCGAGACTGGCTGCCTCGGAACTCTCCCGCACGGGCGCGACGAGGAAAGTCTAGCCGGTCTTGCGGCTCGCGCGATTCTTGCGGCGTGAGGCCAGCTCGTCTTCGGGACTCGGCTGGCTTTCACCGCCATCGGCTCGTTCGGCCGGGAAGTCGGCGATGGTGCCGGTGAGCTCGCGCATCGCGCCGTTCACGGCGATACCGAACACGCCCTGACCGCCCTGCAGTAGGTCGACCACCTCTTCGGCGGACGTGCACTCGTACACGGTCGTGCCGTCCGAGAACAGGGTGATGTTGGCGAGGTCGCCCACCCCGCGCTGGCGTAGGTGATCGACGGCGACGCGGATGTTCTGCAACGAGATACCGGTATCGAGCAGCCGCTTGACGATCTTGAGAACCAGCATGTCCTTGAACGAGTACAGCCGCTGACTGCCTGAGCCTGCTGCGCCGCGAATGGACGGGACGACCAACCCGGTGCGGGCCCAGTAGTCGAGCTGACGGTAGGTGATGCCGGCGATCTGGCAGGCACTGGGCACTCGGTAACCCACGAGCTCGTCCGGCACCGAATCATCGGGGAACAATCCCGGCTGGATGTCCTGAGGTGTCTCGACCCGGCCGTTCGACGCCTGGTCGGGGGTGTCGACCCGAGCATCGGAGACGGACGCGTCCTCGGTCCGGCCTGCGGCTTCGGACTCTCGACTGCCGTGATGCTGCTGCGGCTGATCTCCCACTGACTGCTCCCTCTCGGATGTCTCACTGCGTTCGGATCGAGTCAGTACTGCGATCCGTCCGGGGCACCTGAACGCCTCGGTGTACTCGCGTGAAGTCATACCGTGTACCAGGCCAGAGTACGCCTCGCCAGGTCTGCGAGAGGCGCGAAACTGCACCGAATCCGACCAGCGGCGGCGATGAACTTCACTGGCACGAACGTTATGGGGGCAACCGCGCAGATTCAACGCAACGCGCCGTAAACCTGAACCTAAAGTTGAGGTTGAGACTCTTCTGTTACCCGTCGGTGGCCTTGAAGTCGTCCGGCGACACCGATTCGAGGAACTCCTTGAACTTCTCGACCTCGTCCTCACGCTCGTCGGGCATGATCAGGCCGGCCTCGGCCAACACAGGTTCCTCGGCAAAGATCGGCACCCCGGCTCGCAGTGCAATGGCGACAGAATCCGACGGACGAGCAGAAACTCGGACATCTTTGTCGAACACGAGATCGGCGTAGAAGGTGCCCTCCTGAAGGTCCACGATCCGCACCTCCTTGAGCTCGCGACCCAATGCCGAGATCAGGTTCTTGACGAGATCGTGGGTGAGCGGTCGGGCAGGCTGGACACCTTGTTGCTCCAAAGCTATTGCAGCAGCCTCGGTTTGACCGATCCAGATCGGCAGGTACCGGTCACCATCGGCCTCACGCAGCAGCAGCACGGGCTGATTCTGCGGCTGTTCGACACGAATACCGACCACACGCATCTCACTCATCGTGTCTGCCTCTCACCTCGAGAAATCCGGGCTGCACTTCGTTCGTTCAGCTCGTCGCAGCCGAGTCTATTGGAAGTCGAACCGACGCGAGCGAGCGTTACCGGTCGAGTGCACCGCGCACCGCCGCTTTGACCAAACAGGTGTGCAACGTCAACGACAACGCCGCGAGCTCTCGAATCATTTCTTCCGCGCGATCACGCGCACCGGCGTCGCGGCCCTTGGCGACCGGTCCGGCAATCTGTGCAACCAGACCGGCCTCGCGGTCCGCCGCGAGTTTGAAGGCACGGAGATGACGCACTTCGAGACCGAACTGCAACATCGCGTGTGCCGTGCGTGCAAGCGTCACGGCACCGTCGTCGTAGAAACCGGCCTGCCCGGGAGTGATCAACCCGCTCCGCAGCAACTCGGTCAGGAACGCATCGTCGATACCGGCCTGCGCCAGAAGATCTGCTTTGCTGATCCGCACCTCTCGGTCCGGCAAGAACTCCTCGGGCGACACCTCGCCCGCGGCGAGCGTCAGAGACCGCGGCCGTTTGACCGATGCGTCGGCTCGCTCGACAGTCGCAACACCGTGATCGATAGCTTCGAGTTGCTCCTTGATCACCTTGAGCGGCAGGTACTGGTCACGCTGGGCGGTCAGAACGAATCGGAGCCGTTCGCAGTCTGCAATGGAAAACCGTCGGTATCCCGACGGCGTACGTTCCGGAGAGATCAGACCCTCGGCTTCGAGAAATCTGATCTTCGAGATCGTCACATCCGGAAAGTCGGGCCGAAGTCGATCGAGGACGGAGCCAATCGACATCCCCCCGTTGGACTGCTGCCCGACGGCGGTCACTGGCTTCCTGCACCCGCAGACGCGTCGCCGACCTGAGATCCGTTGCCGCCCCGCGGTCCGGTCAGGAACACCAACCGGAACTTACCGATCTGCACCTCGTCGCCGTTGGCCAGAACTGCGGAGTCGACCGGCTCCCGATTGACGTAGGTGCCGTTGAGGCTGCCGACGTCGACGACCTGGAAGTCGTCCTCGTCCTGCCGGAACTCGGCATGCCGACGACTGACGGTGACGTCGTCCAGGAAGATGTCGCTGTCGGGATGCCGTCCGGCGGAGGTGGTCGGCTGGTCGAGCAGAAACCGCGATCCGGCATTGGGGCCGCGCTTGACGACGAGCAGAGCGGCACCGACAGGCAGCCCCTCGACGCCCGAGACCGGAGCTTCGGTGCTCTGGGCGGCCGCGGAGTTGTCCAGCTCCTGGAGGAAATCTGCGCGGAAGACCGAGGTGGTCTCCGCCGGCGACTCCCCGTAGTTGCTGTCGTTGTCGTTCTGGCTCACCGTTACTCCTTCTCAGTCCGTTCACCCGGGCAGTAAACGCCGCGGGTAACGCAGTACATGGTCTTCACATCTGGTATTGCGTTGCGCCTGGTTCTATTTACGCCTGTACAGCTTGCTGGACCTTCGCCCCGACAGGGTATTCGCTCGGTGTCGACCGTACCCTGCGCAGTGTGGACCGTGTGGCCGGTTGGCAGGTGTCGACAGCCGGCCGATCACTCGGCCGTGATGAGAGCATATCCGGCAGCGTCGAGCATCTGCGCCAGTGCCGCGTCCAACTCCTCCGGCGACGAAACCTCCAGATCGATCAGCCAGCCCCCGGTGTACGGTCCCGAATTCACCTTCTCCGGTTCGCCGTCCAAATCCTGGTTCACACCAATCACTTTCGCGGTCAGCGGGCTGAACACGTCGGACACACTCTTGGTCGACTCGACTTCTCCGAGAGACTCACCCGCGGTGACGGTGTCGCCGACAGCCGGAAGCTGAACGAACACCACGTCCCCCAGCTGAGACTGCGCGAAATCGGTGATACCGATTCGCACTGCCGCCGGGCCCGTGCGCTGCACCCACTCGTGCTCGGGCGTGTAGTACAGATCAGCTGGTGTGTCGATGTCGCTCAACGCGGCATTCCCTTCGATCGTGGCCCGGGCGGTCGGGCAGTCAGTTACCTGGCTGAGCGTATTGACGCGGGCGCGGATCCCGCAAGGCGGAGACCGTGACCTGGTCCGACTGCGTGATGTTCGAGGACGCCCCGTTGCGAGTGACGGTGTCCACCACGCCCCCGGGGATGTTCAGCGCCGACGCCAGCGTGGGCGAGTCTCCGATTGCCGTGAACGTGTACGGGGCTCGCAGTTCGCGGCCGTCGACCACCACCCGACCGGCGGGCCCCGCGATCCACGAATCGACGCCGATGCGGACGGCACTACCGCCACCCTCGATCTGGAGTGCCTCGGCACCGGCGGCACGCAACTCCTGCATGGCGTCGAGCAACACCTCGGACCCGACGCCCGAATTCGGGTCGTCGACGACCACGGTCACGCCCGGGCCCTGGGCCGCAACCGTACCGACTTGAATCGACAACGCGGACAATCGTTCCTGCGCCTCTGCCACTGCCGCCTCCGATCCCGAGCCGGACTGGCGCAGAGTCGCCAACGTGGCCTGCAGTGTGCTGATCTCGTCGCGAATCGACGCCTCGCGCCGGGTGAGGGTGTCCAACACGACCAACAGGTCCTCCGGCCGGGAATTGTCCAGATTGTCGGAGGTACTCGTCTCTCGCACCTGCGTGGCGATACCGATTCCGAGAACGCACAACAGGGCGAGCGCAAGAATGCCGAACGCCGTTCCGCGCCTGCGTCGATCTGTATCGAGGGCACGGGCGCGCCAGCCGTGCCGCCCGGTTCGTGCCGTCATCTCCTACGCACCGAACAGACGGCGGCGCAGAGCCGCCGCATTGCCGAAGATACGAATTCCCAGAACGACGACGATGGCAGTGGACAGCTGGGTTCCCACACCGAGCTGATCACCGAGCCACACGATCAGGGCGGCGACGAGGACGTTGAAGACGAACGAGACGACGAATACCTTGGCGTCGAAGATTCCGTCGAGAAACGCACGCAGACCACCGAATACCGCATCGATCGCAGCGACGACGGCGATCGGCAGATAGGGCGCGACGACTGCAGGCACCTGCGGTCCGGCAACCGTGCCGATGACCACTCCAGCGATCAGGGCAGCGAGAGCGGCCACGGCGTATGCCCCGTGAGTGGTGGTGATCGGGGTGTCCACGGTTGTGTCGGCACCTGTTGCCTCTCCGTCCTGCTCGACCGGTACGGCCTTCGTCGGGTCGTGCTCCATCATCGTGGGCCTGCCTCCTCTGCCTCGAACGACTCTCTCACAGCGGCTGGACCGAGTTCGAGATCATCGGCAGGGCGCACCGAGAACCCGACGCCGTACAACTGCGCAACAGTGCTCATTCGGAGATACGCGTCGCTGACGACGAATTGGACTTGGATACGTTGCGGGGGTCCGATCGCGTGAATGTCATAGGGCGAGTCGATCGGGCGGTTGTCGAGCAACATGGCCCCTCCGGCCTGCCTGATGGTCACGTTCGGGCCGACTCGAACGCCGTCCACGGACACCGCCTCGGCACCGCTGGCCCACAGCGAGTTGACAATTGCGGCGATATCTCGATCGAGCACCGCAGCGCCCGAACCCGTGCGAGCCGACGAACCGCTCGCACCAGTGGGCTCCGTGACGACCACGGACAGTCCCGGACCCGAGACCGTGTCGATACCCGCCGCGGATTCGACCGCACTCAATCGGTCCAGCAGTGCACTGCCCGCGGCGTCGGACTGCAGGGCTCGATCGCGTTCGGTCGACACCTGCTCGGCCAGTTCGTCTCTCGTCGATTCCAGGTCGGCGCTTCGGCCCTGGGCGGCTCGGACGGCTGCCGACGCATCGGCACCTGCGCGATCGACCGCGGCAGCACCGGATGCCAACTGGGAGAGAGCGACACCGAATATCAGACCCACCACGACAGCACCGGTCAGCAACCACAAGGCAGCAGGTACTCGCGGCTTACGTGTGTGCTGCGCTGTGCGTTCGGCTGCCGCGGCTGCGTATCCCGGATCGAGGTGGTCGGTCAGCAACGAGGTCAGCAACGACGGGACAGGATTCCTCCTGACCCGAGCCCCGGGTCGTTCCGCCGGCTCCACTCCTGCCCCCGGTCGTTCCGCAGGCTCCACCGTCAGGTGCCGGCCACGGTCGGATCGACCGCCCTGGCGACCGCGATAGCCTTACCGAGATACAGCAGACCGGTCCAGGTGTACAGCGCGGTGCCCCAGATGAGCAGGGCGTACCCGAGTGGCCCTGCCGCGTCGGCTACCGAACTGGTGCCTGCGGAGACCAGCAGCACCGGTAGCGCGATCATGACGACGAAGGTAGCGGCCTTCCCGAGGTAGATGACGTCCGGAGGAGGTAGAGATCGACGTCGGTAGACGAACATCGTCAATCCCAGCACGGCATCTCGCCCGATCAGTATCGCTGCCACCCACCACGGAATGATGCCGCGCAGAACGAAGGCGACGAGGGTACTGACGACGTACAGCCGGTCGACCAACGGATCGAGTACGGCACCCAACTTCGATGCCTGTCCGAGCATGCGAGCGAGTTTGCCGTCCAGCCAATCGGTTCCGCCGCTGACGAGCAGAATGACCAGTGCCCACCCGTCAGCTTCCGGGCCGAGCAGGAGATACAGGAACAGCGGAACGCCGGCGAGCCGGATGGCGCTGAGCAGGTTCGGAACGGTCGCAATGCGATCGGATACCTCGAGCTCACGGTTGTCCGTCACCGACGATCACCTCCTGTCGTTTCTGCTCGTCGTGCGTTCGGTCCGAGCCTTCGGCCACGTTAGCGCCACGCGAACACGGGCTGCTCGAAGTCCGCGACTCTGGTGTGTCGACCGTGCATCGCCACCTCGCGAAATTGATGGACGATCGCGCCGGTCGGAGCATGGATGGCTCCGGTTCGGTACGGCCATCGAATCACCGGGCGGGACGATTCGGGAATCGATACGAACTGCGCATCGACGTCGAGTTCGTCGACGGTCACCTCGAACACCTCGGATACCTCGTCCTCGTTGGGACGCAACGTGGACGAGTAGTCACCCACCCACACGACGAACGGGGTGATGACGTAGCCGGATCGGGTGACGTAGTCGTCCAACCTGCCGAGCACGTCGGCCGACCCAGCACTGATCCCCAACTCCTCGTGCAATTCCCGTAAGCACGCCTGCATGGCGGATTCACCTGGATCCACGCCGCCGCCCGGCAGGGCGTATTGGCCCGGGTGCGCGCGCAATCGACTCGGCCGCTTCGTCAGCAGCATGCGCCGGTCCCCCGGCGCTCCGCCGAGAGCGACGGCCACCGCAGCGGCGCGCAGGCCGTCGGCTTCGGCGGCGCGGTAGGTGAAACGTGCGAGTTCGCGCGCAACGGAATGCCGATCGAGCAGGTCCTCGGCCGACTCCGCGGAAGTATCGTCACTCACAGCACGAACACTAGAGCCCCGGCGATGTCGGCGGGCGATGTCGGCGGGCGGCGGGCGGAAGCAGGTCGTCGGCGGCAACCGGCCAGCCGAGCGGGTCGTCGGCAAGAATCGTCAATTGTTCCACCTGCGTTCGACACCAGGGTGATACGTCGACGGTTCCGTCGAGCACGCCGGCAGAGAATTCCGACCACGACACCCACCGGGTCTCGTCCACCTCGAGTGGGTCGGGGTCGAGCGTCGCGCTCTCGTCCACCCGCACGCGGTACACGGGACAGATCTCGTTCTCCACGATGCCGTTGTCCATGACGGCCCGGTATCGAAAGTGCGGGAGAACCAGTTCGGCCGAGCTTGCGCGGAGCCCCAACTCTTCGCCGATCCGGCGCAGCACCGCATCGGCGAGGTCTTCTCCGGGGGCAGGGTGACCACAACACGTGTTGGTCAGCACGCCGGGCCAGGTCGTCTTGCTCGACGCTCGCCGCGTGAGCAGTACCGCACCGTCCGATCCGACCACATAGCTGGAGAACGCCAGATGCAGCGGCGTCTGCAGCGTGTGCACGGTCGTCTTGTCCTGTGTGCCGACGGCGCGGCCTTCGTCGTCGAGCAGCACCACGTGCTGCGCCGGTGATCGATCCATCGTTCCATGGTCCCACGGTCGAATTCCCGGTCTACTGTCGAACCATGGGACGCACAGAGAACGCCGGCGACGAGACACCGACCGACAACAAGGAATCGACCACGTCGGATTCGCCGAAGGGTGGGCGACCCGGACCCGTGGACGGCGGGGGCGGCGGCGGGATGGCGACACGTGAGAATGCGCCCGAGATCGCCGAGGACTCCGACTGAAATTTCCACATCACTGCTGTTTGAAAAACTTGGTTCGCGTCAATACCCCCGATGTTCTCGCGCCGCGCGGGCACACGAACCTCCACGACCGGAAGGATCTCGATGAGCATCAACGACGACGACATCACCACCACGGGCGGAGCCGCAGGCGAAGGGCCTGCTGACGGCGGATCCAACCCGGGCGGTCACGACGGTGGAGCAGACGGCCCCGCCGGAGCAGGCGAAGGCCCGGCCGACGGCGGATCGAACCCCGACGGCCATGACGGCGGAGCAGACGGCCCCGCCGGAGCAGGCGAAGGCCCGGCCGACGGCGGATCCAACCCCAACGGGCACGACGGCGGTGCGGACGGCACCGCTTGAGCACTGCGCTGAGCGGCGAGCGCGGATCGGATCACCGGTCCGCGCTCCGTCGTCTCACCGGTATCGACCTCGGGACGTTCTCGGATCGGTTCTGGGGCGTTGCTCCCAAGCTGACCAGATCCGTTGATCTCTCGGACTCGTTCGACGATCTGATGACGCTCGATGCGGTCGACGAGCTGATCTCCGAACGCGGAGTACGCACTCCGTTCGTGCGAATGGCCAAAGACGGCCGGCTGCTGGACAAGTCGCAGTTCACGTCGTCCGGCGGTTTCGGTGCCGAGGTGACGGACCAGGTCGACTCCGCAGCGGTGCTGGCAGCCTTCGCGGCCGGAAATACGCTGGTACTTCAGGGCCTGCATAGACTGTGGCCCCCACTGATTCATTTCGTCGATGACCTCGTTCGCGAGCTGGGCCATCCAGTCCAGGTGAATTCGTATGTCACACCGGCTGCGTCGCAAGGCTTTTCACCGCACTACGACGTGCACGACGTGTTCGTCGTGCAGATCGCAGGGACCAAGCGGTGGAGCATTCACTCGCCGGTGCACGTGCATCCACTCAACAATCAACCGTGGTCGGACCGACGGTCGGCCGTCGAGGACCACGCATCGAACACTCCGGAACTGGACATCGTCCTCGAGCCCGGCGATGTGCTCTACCTGCCGCGCGGGTGGATCCACTCGGCGCAAGCGCTCGGCGACACCACCGTGCACCTGACCATCGGCGTCGCGTCGTACAACGACTACGACCTCGCCCACCATGTACTGAAGTCGCTCGGCGACGTCGAGAGTCTGCGTGCTCCCCTCCCCGCCGGCCTGGACCACTCCGACCCGGAGTCCCTCGTTCCGCATGTACACCGAGTTGTGGACGCCATGCGCGCCGCGCTGGACAAGATCGACCGAGACCCCGACGCGGTACGTCGACTCGCCGAACGCGTCGCAGATCGTCACGACGACCTCGTCCGACCGGAACCGGTGCGCCCACTGGCGAGCGTCGCCGCGATGGGCGCGCTGCGGGGCGAGGATTCGATTCGATTGCGGCCCGGCATCTTCGCGCGGATCGCGCACACGAAGGACGGCGTCTCGATGGTGCTTCGGAACAAAACGGTCACGCTGCCGTCTCAGTGCGCCGACGCGATCGAGAGCCTGATGAAGGGCGCTTCGTGCCGCCTCGATTCGATGCCGGGCCTCGACCTCGACGATGCGCTGGTGGTTGCGCGCAGACTCATCCGCGAGGGAATTGCAGTGACGGCAGCGCCGTAGCAGCCGTCAGGTGATCGTGACTCCACCGTCGACCGCGATGGTCTGACCCGTCACGTATCCCCCGGCGTCGGAGGCGAGCCAGATCGCGGTAGCGGCCAATTCCTCGGAGTCACCCTTGCGGCCCAGGATCATTCGAGGAGCCATCGAATCGAGGTACCCGGGCTGGTAGGAGTCGGTCATCTCGCTCTGGAAGAAGCCCGGCGCAATCGCGTTGACCCTGATCCCCTTACGCGCTCCCCACTGCTGCGCGAGGTCGCGGGTGAGCCCGACGATGGCGGCCTTGCTTGCGCTGTACGCAGCCTGCGGTAGGCCCGCAGTGGTCAGCCCGAGCACGCTGGAGATGTTCACGATCGAACTGCCGGGTGCCATTACTCGTCCGCACGCCTGGGCTGCCCAGTAGGACCCGTTCAGGTTGATGTCGATCACCGAGCGAAACTGCTCGGGAGTCTCGCGGGTCGCCGGGAAGGCTGTGCCGACTCCAGCGTTGTTGATCAGCACGTCCACCTTGCCGAACTCTGCCACTGCGGCCTCGACCATCGCGGTGCACTGGTCGGGATCGACCACATCGGTTGCGACGGAAATCGAACGTCCTCCGACACTGTCGATCAATCGTGCGGTCTGCGCCAACTTGTCCACGCGGCGTGCGGCGAGAACGACGTCCGCCCCGGCCTCGGCAGCTGCTTTCGCGAACGCAACACCCAGACCGGAGGATGCGCCGGTGACGATGACTACTCGACCGTCGAGGCGGAATTTGTCCAAGATCGACATGTACGTGAATCTCCTTGTAGGGCGTGATCAGAACCAGGCGGGTGAGATATCGAGGGTGGTGCGGTCCAGTCGCGCCAGCAGGTCGAGCTGAGCCTTCACCTTCGGCAACTCGTAGACGTAGAAGTACTGCGCTGCAGAACGCTTCCCGTCGTAGAAGTCTCCGGACTTCGCGCCGACGGCCAGCAGCTGTTCGAGCCACATCCAGGCAATGACGATGTGCCCCATGGCTTCGAGGTAGGCAGTGGAGTTCGCCAAGGCCAGAGCTGCGTCACCGGTCCCCCACACTGCCGCGGTGACCTCGACGATTCTCGCGAATTGGATCTGCAGTTCCGCACCGAAGGTGGCCGCGTGACCGCCGGCAGCGTCTGCCCGCGCGACCGTCTCCGAGATCTGTTCGCTGAGCAGTGCCAACCCCGCGCCGCCCTGCATCACGACCTTGCGCCCCAGCAGGTCCAACCCCTGGATACCGTGCGTGCCTTCGTGAATCGGATTGAGCCGGTTGTCACGGTAGTGCTGTTCGACGTCGTAGTCGCGTGTGTATCCGTAGCCGCCGTGCACCTGGATGGCCAAACTGTTGGCCTCGAGGCACCACTGTGACGGCCAGCTCTTGGCGATGGGAGTCAGGACGTCGAGCAACAGAGTCGAGCGCGCCGCTTCGGCGTCGTCGGACGCCGAGTCCTGGAGGTCCACCAGACGTGAGCAGTAAAGTCCGAGCGCGAGCGCACCTTCGACATAGGACTTCTGGGCCAACAACATTCGGCGAACATCGGCGTGTTCGATCAGTGCGACGGGAGGAGCTGCTGGATCCTTCGCGCCGAGCGGTCGCCCCTGGGTGCGCGTCTTCGCGTATTCCACCGATTTCAGGTAGCCGACGTACCCGAGCGCGATGGCCAGGAAACCGACACCGATACGGGCCTCGTTCATCATGTGGAACATGTAGGACAGTCCGCGGTTCTCCTCGGCGACCAGAAACCCGACTGCCCCGGGTTTCCCTGCGGGGGAATGGGTTCCGTCGCCGAACGCCAGGAGGGTATTGGTGGTCCCGCGGTTTCCCATCTTGTGGTTGAGGCCGGTCAACACGATGTCGTTTCGCTCACCGATACCGCCGTCCTCGTTCGGGAGGAACTTGGGCACGATGAACAGCGAGATCCCCCTGACGCCGGGAGGGCCTCCCGGTGTCTTCGCGAGCACCAGGTGGACGATGTTCTCGGTCAGTTCGTGATCGCCGCCGGAGATCCACATCTTGGTACCGGTGACACGAAAGCTGCCGTCGTCCTGCGGTACCGCTTTGGTCGTGATGTCCGCCAGCGACGACCCGGCCTGCGGCTCCGACAGACACATGGTTCCGAACCACCGACCGTCGAGCATGGGCCGCACGTAGTCACGCACCTGCTCCGGCGTGCCGTACGCCGCGATCAAATTGGCGTTGGCCATCGTGAGGAACGGGTACGAGGAGGTCCCCGCATTGGCAGCCTGGAAGAACGCCATCGCGGCCCGAGAGACGGTCGCGGGCAGCTGCATCCCGCCGATCGACTCGTCGAACTGCCCGGCGATCAGACCTGCCGAGGCATACACGTCGAGCGCTTCCTTGACCTCGGGGATCAGCTTCACCGAGCCGTCCGGATTCATGGTCGGTTCGTGAGTGTCGGCCTTCTTGTTGTGCGGCGCGAAGTGCTTGCGGGCGATATCTGCGCTGAGGTCGAGTACTGCGTCGAAGGTCTCGCGCGAGTGTTCGGCGAAGCGGGGACGAGTGGTCAGGCCGGCCACGTCCAACCACTCGTACAACAGAAAATCCAGGTCGCGGCGCGAAAGGACGTCCGACATTCACTTCTCCGATCGCGAGGGGTGACACGCGCGCACGATGGATGGGCACTGTGACGCACATGACTGTGGACTCACCATACAAGTCGCGTTCTCCGGCGCTCACCGAGTACCCACGCGATCCGTCACCGCCGATCCTCGTTCGCCATCCAGGCTTCAAAAACGCAGCCAGGCAGATATTTACGACTTATCGGACTATGAGGAGCGTCACGATTGGTGCAGACCTCGACGGCATATACTTACCTTTGATAACGATATGAAGCGGACAATCGCGAGGCGCTCCGGACAACCGGTGCGTGTCGTCGGAGGGAGTCGAGCATGACGCACACACTGGCCGTCGACAGCCGACAGGATCGAGAGAGCAGGCAACGCAGTCGGTTCCAGGAGCTGCACGAGTTCGACAAGGAGTTTCGAGCCGCCGAACCGGAGAGCTCGGTGGCGGACGCCGCCCAGGAGTTGTCGCCCAACCTCGCCCGCGTGGTTGCCGAGATCATGACGCGCTACTCGGACCGACCGGCCCTGGGTAGTCGGGCTCGCGAAATCGCCCGAGTCGACGACGCAAACACCCTTCGCCTGCTCCCGCGCTTCGATACCGTCACCTACGGGCAAGCCTGGAAGAACGCCGGTGCACTGGCCTCGGCTCTGACTCACGACTCGTTCGGAATCGCTCCCGGTGACTTCTTCGCAACCCTGGGTTTTGCGAGTGCCGACTATGTCATCGCGGAATTGGCCACGATCCGGCTCGGCGCAATCGCCGTTCCGTTGCAGGCCGGTGCCTCCGCGGGCCAGCTCTCGGCCATCGCCGACGAAGTCGAACCCGTCGTCCTCGCAGCCGACGTCGACAATCTGTCCGTCGCGGTCCAGGTTGCCACGCAGTGCCGGTCCATTCGGCGAATCGTCGTCCTCGACTACGACGCTGCCATCGACGTGCACACACGGATCATGAAGTCCGCGCACAACGATGCCGAACAGGTCGGGGTCGTCATCCGGCCCCTCACCGAGCTGGTTCGCGACGGCGAGAAACTACCGGAGGTTCCGCTACCCGATGCCGAAGATCCCGACCGACTCGCGACACTGATCTACACCTCCGGCAGCACCGGAACTCCCAAAGGGGCGATGCACACCGAACGAATCGTCTGCGGAGCCTGGACCGGAGCCTGGCACCACACCGGAGCTTCCTCCGAATCCGTTGATCGGCCTGCTTTCCCCGTGATCACACTCGACTATCTTCCGATGAGTCACCTGGCCGGCCGTGGCCTCGTGTTCTCGGCGCTCGCTGCCGGCGGGACGGTGCACTTCGCCGGTTCCAGCGACCTGTCCACACTGTTCGAGGACTTCGCGCTCGCTCGGCCCACGATGGCACTGTTGATCCCCCGAGTGTGCGAGATGATTCGACACAACGTTCTCGCCGAGATCGACCGAGAGGTCGAGCGCTCCACTGGTGTCGACGAAGATCGTGTACGGCGAGAGGTTCTGGAGCGCTACCGGAACGAGCAATTCGGCGGACGCATCCTGGCGGCGATGGTCGGCACTGCACCGATCGCGACGGAGGTGAAAGATTTCGTCACCGAGCTGCTCGGTATCCAGGTTCGCGACAACTACGGCTCCACCGAAGCCGGAATGGTGCTGCACGACGGCGTCATCGCGCGCCCCCCGGTGATCGAGTACAAACTCGACGACGTACCCGAGCTCGGCTACTTCTCCACCGACACACCGCATCCGCGCGGCGAACTCCTACTCAAGACGTCGTCCATCATTCCCGGGTACTACAAGCGCCCGGACGTCACCGCGGACGTGTTCGATTCCGAGGGCTTCTATCGCACCGGAGACGTCGTCGCCGAGATCGAGCCGGACCGACTCGCCTATGTCGACCGCCGCAAGAACGTTCTCAAGCTGGCCCAGGGTGAGTTCGTGGCCCTGGCCCGTCTCGAGGCAGTGTTCGGTACCAGCGAACTCGTCGACCAGATATTCCTCTACGGCAACAGCCAACGCGCGTATCTCCTGGCCGTCGTCGTCCCGGCTCAGCCGGATACGACCACCGCCTCGATCATCGAATCGCTGCAAGAAATCGCTCGTACGGAATCGCTGAACTCGTACGAAATTCCGCGTGACGTGACGATCGAGCACCAGCCGTTCACGCAGGAGAACGGGCTGCTCTCGGGTGCAGGGAAACAACTACGGCCGAAACTGGTCGAACACTACGGCGCCGATCTCGAGCGTCGCTACGCAGAACTCGAGTCGGGTCAGAACGAACGCCTACGCGAGCTTCGACGCAGCGGTGCCGACGCCCCGGTGCTGACCACCGTCGGCGATGCCGCGCAGGCACTGCTGGGATGCGACGGATCCGATGTCCGACCCGACGCCCATTTCAGTGATCTCGGTGGAGACTCGTTGTCGGCGTTGACGTTCTCGACGCTCCTGCGAGACATCTACGGAGTGGACGTGCCGGTGGGAGTGATCACCGGGCCGGCCATGGATCTGTCGGCCTTGGCCGACTACATCACCTCGGCCCGGGACAACGATTCCGACACAGCAACATTCGCATCGGTACACGGACGCGACGCCACCGTCGCGCACGCCTCCGACCTGCGCCTGTCTGCATTCCTCGACGAGACACTCCTCGATACCGCTCATCACGTTTCGGGCCCTCGCACCCGAACCGAAACGGTGTTGCTTACTGGTGCCAATGGTTACCTCGGCCGCTTCCTCTGCCTGGAATGGCTCGAGCGTATGGCCGAGGTCGGCGGAACGGTGGTGTGCTTGGTTCGCGGACGCTCCGATTCCGACGCGCGTTCCCGACTCGATGCAGCGTTCGACAGCGGGGACGCAGAGCTGTCCGCTCACTACCGAGCTCTGGCAGACTCTGCCCTCGAGGTCGTGGCAGGAGATCTCGGCACGCCTCGATTCGGCTTGGACCACGACGAGTTCGCGGCTCTGGCCGAGCGCATCGATCGCATCGTTCACCCCGCTGCGCTGGTCAACCACGCTCTTCCGTACGAGCACCTGTTCGGTCCCAATGTCGTCGGTACGGCCGAGGTGATCCGGCTCGCGCTGACCGACCACGTCAAGCCTGTGACCTACCTGTCGACGGTCGCCGTCGCCGTGGGCGTCGACAATTTCCGGGAGAACGGCGACATCCGCACCGACAGTCCGGCGCGAGCTGTAGACGATTCGTACGCCAACGGCTACGGCAACTCCAAATGGGCCGGTGAAGTGTTGTTGCGCAACGCATTCGACGAATTCGGTCTGCCGGTGTCGGTCTTTCGCTCCGATATGATCCTCGCGCACAGCACGTGGTCGGGCCAGCTCAACGTACCGGATGTGTTCACGCGTCTGATCCTCTCGGTCGTGGCAACCGGCCTGGCTCCCCGGACGTTCTACGCGACGGGAACCGGTGCGCCGACGGACGAAAGTGGGCGTCCCCTAGCCCATTACGACGGGCTTCCCGCCGACTTCAGCGCCGGTGCCATCACGACGATTGCCGGTGCCGACGTCTCGGGCTACCGAACCTTCGACATTCTCAACCCGCACGACGACAACATCTCGCTGGACACGTTCGTCGATTGGATCCGTGAGGCGGGTCGCGACATCGAGATCGTCGACGACTACGACGAATGGTTCGAGCGTTTCAGCGCTGCAGTCGAGGCTCTTCCGGAGAAGCAGCGCTCGCACTCTCTGCTTCCCTTGATTCAGTCGTACGCACAACCGCAGCAGCCGTCGTCGGGTGCGATGTTGCCGGCGGACGAGTTCGCTGCGGCCGTCGGGGAGATTCCACACCTCGGGCGTGGACTGATCGAGAAGTATCTGTCCGATCTCGTGGCCCTCGGACTCGTCGGCGAACGCTGAAGCATCTCCCGATGCGGGCCGAGCGGCCCGCATCGGGAGCGCTACTCCCCTGGCTCACCGACCGGTTACGGCTCGTCCGTCCGCTTCGTACCGGGAATCAGCCGCGAGTACGCCAGACACACCAGCCCGAAGAACAGGTAGCCCAGGGCCACTTGGGGATTGGCGGCCCATCCCACCTCGTGAGAGTGAATCAAGCCGACCCAGGACAACGCCGCGGCAACCCCGCCTGCTGCACCAGCTGCAACAAATCGTTTGTCCAGAACGAACGTGACGATGGTGCCCAACATCAGTCCGGCGAGCACCGCGCCCGACCCGAACGTCTTGAGCCCCTCGTACACGACGCCCGCCTGGCCGAGCGCCTCGTCACCGACCTCCGTCGCCGATGTACCGGCAGCACTGAGTGCATTGTCGATCAACCCCACTGCCCATTCGGCCAGGTTCGGTAGTAGCGCGACCACCACCGCGATGGCGTGGAGCTTCGGCACCGATTGGAACGCCTGAGCACCGATGAGCAAGCCGATGTACAGCAGAATCGGGACGATCGCTGGAATCGGCAGCAGCGTTGCCAGTAATCCGAAGAGCCCGAGGAAACACATCAGTCCGATCGCGATGCCCGACGCGAGCGAATACCCGGTTCGGCCGCCCGCGTCTTTCCAGCCCGGGTGGCCGATGTACACCGCAGGAGGGAACGGCGAGCCGAAGGCCGAGCCGACGATCGCACCGAATCCGTCGGCGAGCAGCACACTGCGGAGGTTGTAGTTGTCTCCCGCGGCGGATGCGCTTTCGACGTTGCTCATCGCCTCGGTGAAGTTGTAGACCCCCAACGGAATTGCGGTAGCGAGCAGAGGGGCCAGATTACCGAGACCGTCGAGAAGGAGATCGAGGCGCAGATCGGGTAAGCCGAGTGCGATGTTGCTCGCTGCCTCGGTCACGTCCGGCACCGACATGTATCCGCCGATCCAGCCGATCGCCGTGCCTACCAGCAGCGCTGCGAGACCGACCGGGATGTTGCCGGGTAGCCTCACGTCCGTGAAGAAGCCGATCAGAATGATTGCGAGAACGGGCAATCCGATCCAGGCTGCCTCCCACATCTGAGCGGCCGGACGCATGGCGATGAACGTGATGGAGATGCCTGCAAGGGTGCCCAGCATGGCAGCGCGCGGGGTGATCCTTCGAATGTACGGCCCGACGAATGCGCCGATCATGACGATGATGCCGATCATGAACGCCCAGGCCAGCCCCGCTGCCCACGCCTGCAGCGCGTCGCCCGTTGCCAGATAGACCGGCAACATGACCACGAACACCACGATGAACATGTGCGGAACGCTCGGCCCGTAGGGCAGCGCCGTCACGTCGGTTCGGTTCTCGCGCTTGGCCAATCGACGGGCGAGAACCATGTAGTACAGGTTTCCCAGAATCAATGCGATACCGAGGGCGGGGAGCAGGGTCCCGAGGACGTCACTCGACGGAATCCCGACCACGGCGATACTGAGTGTCGTCAGAGTGAGCACATTGACGAGGATGTTGAAGCCGAGTCCGAAGAACGCGTTGGTGTCTCCCTTGGTCCACCACGAAAGAGCGAACGGAGACGACGGGTCGGCAGCGGGTGAATCTTTGACGTCCATGGTCATGTCCGAGGTCCTATCGACTCGCCGAGGTGGGGACGAAAGCAGACAACGCAGCCACGACGTCCTCCGACGACGCGGTCCACCCGAAAATTCCACCTTGAGCCGAGATCATCTCGAGGCCCACGCGCTGGAATTCCGGAAAATACGAACCGACGCAGTCCGTCACCACGAGACACTCGTATCCGCGATCGTTGGCTTCACGCACTGTCGTGTGCACGCATACCTCGGTCGTCACGCCCGTGACGAGCAGCGTGGTGATTCCGGCGGCGATCAGAATCTCGGCGAGTTCGGTTGCGTAGAACGCCCCCTTTCCAGGCTTGTCGATGACGGTCTCGCCGTCGATCGGTGCCAGTTCGTCGACGATGTCGTGACCGTACTCTCCGCGAATCAGGATGCGGCCGAACGCTCCTGGGTCGCCGATGCGCTGCGACGGGGTGCCGCGACGCAGCTTTGCCGGTGGACAGTCGGACAGATCCGGTAGATGACCCTCTCTGGTGTGAATCACGGGTATCCCGGATTCCCTGGCTGCCGAGATGAGGCCCGCGAGTGGTTCGATGACGCTTCGCAGTAGGCCGACGTCGTTGCCGAGGCTCTCCCCGAACCCTCCGGGCAGCAGAAAATCCCGCTGCATGTCGATCACGAGTAGTGCCGTCCGTGCGGCATCGATCGTGAACTCCGATGGTGATGCAGTCGCAATCGTCGATTCGGGTCTGTGTGTCGAGGTCATGAGATCTCCTGTGCTGCCGTGGAAGTGTCGTGGGCGGAAGTGATCGCCCGGGAATATGCCCGCCAGCCACCGAACTCGCTGATGTCGTCGACGGTGTGACGCTCCGCGCCGGTCTGGACAGTCGCGTCGCAGACGTAGCCGAGAACGTCGGAACCGTCGGCCAGCAGTACTCGTCCCAGAGCGAGCACCGCCGGCAGTCTGCCCGCGAGTACCGCAAGAGAAGTGGCGGGCAGACGCCACCTCTCCACGTCGATTACGCTGCCGCCGAATGGAACTCGCAGCAAGCCGGGTGTCGGATCGGCGGTTCCGATCCGAAGCAGTGTGTACGTCGGTGCGGTGGTCGTCGCCTCCACCAGGGTTCCGCCCAGCTCGAGCAGCTGCGGATTGGCCCGCTCCCCTGACAGATGGTGCCCCGCGACGACGATGTCGACAGGCGATTCTTCGGCCGGATCATGCGCCGAGACGATCCGTCGTTCGCCGATGATCCTGGCCGCGACCGCCAGCACCGTGTCGTCGGCAAGCGCGGGCCCGATCACCATGAGACTGGTCGGTCGACCGTCCTCGGTGAGCCCCGCGGGGACCGCCACCGCCGTCAGGTCGAGAAGGTTCCCGAAGTGGGTGTAGTGACCGAGCTTCGTGTTGCACGCGATGGGGTCTGCGAGTACCTCCGGAACGGTGAAGGTGGTGCCGATGGTCGGCACGATCATCACGTCCATCGACGTCCAGAGCTGCGCGACGCGAGCGCGAAGGTCTTGCAGCGTCTGCAGGGCACGGAAGGCATCGACTGCGCTGTACTGGCGCCCGCCCAGGAAGATCTCGCGGACGACGGGGACGATGGAATCTGGATTCTCGGTGAGGAATCCATCGAACTCGACCAGTCGCTCGGCAACCCACGGCCCTTGGTACAGCAACGAGCCGGCATCGAGAAACGGCATGAGATCGACTGTTGCCGTACGCAGTCCGTACGAGGGCAACGATTCCCGCGCAGCCGAATGCGCGTCGGCCATGGCCGCGTCGCCGAAGAAGTCCAGCTGCTGCAGGTCCGGTAGTCCGACGGTGATCTCTCGCCCGTCGTACCTTCCTCCGCGCGGACGTGACCAACCGTCCGCCGGGTCCTCGGCACACATGACGTCGAACACGAGGTCGAGGTCCTCGATCGTGGTAGCCATCAGGGTGATGCAGTCCAGCGACTTGCACGCGGGGACGAGTCCGACGGTACCGATCAGGCCACGTGACGGTTTCCATCCGACGATTCCGTTGAGCGCGGCCGGTACTCGACCGGATCCGGCGGTGTCGGTGGCCACACAGAACGGCACCTGCCCGAGGGCGACGGCCAAGGCCGATCCGGAGCTCGATCCGCCCGAGATCATGTCGTTGCCGTACACACTGCGCGGAACGGTGTGTGGTGTTCGAGTGCCGTTCAGACCTGTCGCGAACTGATCGAGACTGGTCTTGCCGACGAAAATGGCTCCGGCGTCGAGCAGCGCCTGAACTGCGGGTGCCGTCGAATCCGGCGTGTAGGCGTAGTCGGGGCAGGCCAGGGTGGTGGGGTACCCGGCCACGTCGATACTGTCTTTCACCCCGAAGGGAATGCCGAACAGCGGAAGCAAATGCGCGTCGGATCGTGCTTCCAGAGCTGCGGCCGCAGCGGAGAGTTCCGCGAGTCCGACGACTGTGATCCATGTGCCGTCATCGCCGCGCGACGCGACGGCGGCCGAGAAGGCTTCGACGACACTCGATGGAGTCTTCGCGCCCGTTCGGTACGCCTCGAGCATCTCTGCAACGGTGGGTCCACACACCGGACCACGGTCTGGATTCATACCGTCGATTGTCGACAGTTTGCTGTTTCAGCAGGTTGTCGCCATGTTTCGAGTCTGTTAGGAAATTCTCTCGAGGTGGAGGTACGTGAGTTCGCCGTGCTGCTTCAGCGCAGCGAGCGCCACCGACACGTCGTTGGATTCGATCGCATCGAGCAACCACTCGTGACGCCTGATCCCGTCGACCGGATTCGCAACCCGCGCTTCTTCTCTGAGGTTGCGGGCCATCGGTAGTTGCAACTTCAGCAGGATCGGCGCATACGCGACGTCGAGCTGCCGACTGCCCGCCAACCCGACTATGGCTTCGTGAAAGCGACGATGAGCATCGTCCTTCTCCAATGTGTCTCCGCGGGCATCGGCATCGCGCATCTCGTCGAGGGCCGCACGTACCGGAGCGAAAGAATCGAAGGACGAGGACGCAACCGGGAGTGCGCGTCTGAGCGCGTGCTGCTCGAGGACCTGACGCAGCTCGAACAGTTCGAGAATGTCCTCTGCGGACCACACCGTCACCCGAAACCCGCGGCGAGGAAGATGTTCGACGAGGCCCTGCTGAGCCAACAGTCGCAGCGCCTCCCGCACCGGTGCCCGGCTGATTCCGAGTCGCGAGCACAACGTCTCCTCGACCACCCGAGATCCGGGCTCCAGCTCACCACTGAGCACCTCGGATCGCACCTGGCGGGTTGCCATTTCGACAAGGCTCGGCGGCAAGGATCCGTGTCCATCCCGCGCAGCCATGAGGCCAGTGTACGAACACGAGCGTCGAATGGTGTGCATCCACGGCCATCGCGGGTCGAGAGCACTCGGGTGCCGCCGGCACTACACTGGCAGGCCTATGTGGATTGGATGGATAGAATTCGACTTTCTTCTCGGCGATGTGCACTCACTCAAAGAGAAACGCTCCGTTGTTCGGCCGGTGATCTCCGAGATGCACCGCAAATTTGCGGTATCGGTCGCAGAGACCGACCATCGTGAACTTCATCGGCGAGCAGGTATCGGCGCTTCGGTCGTGGCCGGCGACCTCGATCACGTCACCGATGTTCTCGACCGGCTCGAGCGCGTTGCAGCGTCCCGGCCCGAGCTCCAACTCGTATCGGTTCGCCGGCGCACCATCCGAAGCGACGACGTCTGAGCCCTGCCCGACGGACTAACGGCGAACGTCGAAAACTTGCTTCTGGATTCCGTTTCCGTACACCTCGTGTTCTACCAATTCGAGATGCGTGGTGTCCTTGTCCGCCGCACTGAACAGCCGCTTTCCTGCACCGAGCAGGAGCGGGAATACCAGTAGGTGGTACCGATCGACCAGACCGGCATCGGCAAGACTCCGGCCCAGTGTGGCGCTACCGTGCACGGAGATGGGCCCACCGTCGGTGTTCCTGAGCTCCGCGACATCGTCGACACTGCGCAAAATGGTTGCGGGCCAACGTGAATCATCCTGCTCCAGCGTGGTCGACACCACATATCTGGGCATGGCATTGTATTCGGCGAAATCGTCCATCGTCGGCCAGATCGGTGCGAAGGCCTCGTACGAGGTGCGGCCGAGTAGCAGCGCCGACGCTTCGCTCTGCTCACGGCCCTTGATTTCGTAAGCCGCCGGGTCGAACTCGATGTCCTGGAACGTCCACCCGGAGTTGCGGTAGCCCGCTTCGCCACCGGGTCCTTCCATCACGCCGTCGAGCGAAACGAACGCGGTCACGATCAGAGTGCGCATTGGCGGTCCTCACAGTCAAGGGTGTCGGGTGCCGGAATCGTAAACCATGCAGTGCCGGTCGACGGATACCATCGTCGGCATGATCGGCACCGTCCCCATCGACATGTCCCGTCCGGCGTGGGACGACGATCCCGCGGTGTCCGGTTGGCGGGGCTTGCCCACGTTGGACGGCGACTGCTCTGCTGACGTCTGCGTCGTCGGTCTCGGCGGTTCGGGCCTGGCCGCTGTCGCTGACCTGCTCGGCCGCGGCCTCGACGTCGTCGGGATCGATGCAGGGCGAGTCGCAGCCGGTGCTGCGGGTCGAAACGGCGGCTTTCTGCTGGGCGGCCCCGCAACGTTTCTGCACGCCGCACTGTCGATGTGGGGGCCGTGCGCCGTCGATCTCTATCGTGCGACCCTCGCCGAGATCGATTCGTTGGAAGCACTCCTCGGATCGTCCGTTATCCGGCGCACCGGGTCCATCAGGCTTGCGGGCGTCCCGGATACGCAGGCCGACCCCGCCGATGCGCGGGACTGCGCGGAATTGGTGAAGTGCCTCCGCGAGAACAACATTGGCGTCGAAGAGTATTCGGGCGAGCTGGGAGACGGCGTCTTCCTGCCCGACGATGCGGTGATGAATCCTGCCCGTCGTGCAGTCGGAATGGCGGCGGCCCTGGCCGGTCGCGCCAGGCTCCACGAGTACACACCCGCGGTTGCCATCGAACCCGGAGCGGTGACGACGCCGACCGGGGTGATCCGCTGCGATCTGATACTGGTCGCCGTAGACGGTCGCCTCGAACGCGTACTCCCCCAGCTCGACGGTCGAGTTCGGACGGCCCGCCTGCAGATGCTCGCCACCACTCCTGTCTCGGCGGGTCGGTTGCCGTGCCCCGTGTACGGACGGTGGGGGTACGACTACGCACAGCAGGACGCGTCGGGACGCCTGTACGTCGGGGGTGGCCGCGACTTGTTCGTCGAGGAAGAGTGGACCTTCTCCAGCGAGCCGACGGCCCGAGTGCAGAACTACCTCGACTCGCTCGCCGAGTTGTTTGCCGGTGAACACGTCTCCGTGAACGCACGGTGGGCAGCGTCGGTGGGGTTCACCGCGGACGGGCGGCCGTTGTGTGGTTACGTCGATGACGGAGTGATCGCGTTCGGTGGCTACAACGGAACCGGCAATCTCGTCGGGCCGGTGGCCGCTCGCGCTGCTGTGGCCCTCGGACTGGACGCGATCGAAGTTCCGAAGTACCTGAGCAGCTGACCCATGGCAGTGTGGACTCATGGCTGACGAACCGGAACACACCGAAGACGGTCACTACATCGTGATCAAGGGCCGACGTTGGCGCGCAACGGATCCTGACATACCCGAGGATCGGAACGCAGAACTGCGGTCGATCCTCATGGCATGGCGCAGGGAGGTCAAACGCACGTCGGGTGCCCCGGAATCTCGCGCAGGTGTGCAGGCGACCAAGGTCGCTCTCGGCGAACGGGGAACACCGTGGTGGGAGCAGTCCGACGACGAACGACGGGCTAGATGGGAGTCCGAAGTACCCACGCCGGGAGATACCGATACCTCCTCCTCCGGTGACTTTTCGTCGTAGCGCCGGTCTACCGTTTCGACGGATGCCGTCGGTGTACATCAGCGAAAAGGAGCCTGCCATGTCCATTCTCAATCCGTATCTTTCGTTTCGAGACAACGCCCGCGAGGCCATGGAGTTCTACCGGTCCGTCTTCGGGGGCGAGCTCACTGTCACCACGCTCGGCGAGGCCCACGCCAGCGAGGATCCCGCCGATGAGAACAAGATCATGCACGGCCAGTTGACCACTCCCAACGGATTCACCCTGATGGGTGCCGACACGCCGTCCTCGATGGAACACACTCCCGGTAGCGCAATGAGCGTCTCGCTCAGCGGCGACGACGAGGACGAATTGACGGGCTACTGGAACAAGCTGGCCGTCGATGCGCAATTCACGATGGGCCTCGACAAGGCTCCGTGGGGCGATACGTTCGGCATGTTGACCGACAAGTTCGGTGTGCAGTGGATGGTGAACATCGCGGGATCCACGCCCGGTAGCTGAGCGCCGACGCAACCGTCCCTAGCCGGCGAAGGTCTTCGGAGGGACGACCTGCCGGAGACCTTCGGGGCCCCAACCCCGGTCGAGCGCGACAAGCAATGCTGCACAGCCGATTCCGGACAACACCAGGGCAGAACCGAACATCGCTGTGTAGCCGAACAGGTCTCCCACCACACCGGCTGCGATTCCTGCCGCTCCTTGCGCGAAGACGACCGCACAGGCCATCAACGTGTAATCGCTTCCTGCGAAACGCTTCTCCGACGCGTCCATCATGAGAGCGAACACCGCGACCGTGGCCGCCCCGCCAAGCACGTGCTCGGTGATGTTCGCCGTGATCAGTAGTGGAAATCCACCGATGCCGAGGGAGGCGATGACGTACAACGCGAGGCTCATGGTCTGGCTCACTCCGCCTATCAGCAGCGCCCGGCGACGTCCGTGCCGGAAGGTCATCCACGCCCCGAGGGCCGCACCCCCGAGCGCGGCCACCGAGGAGAGGCCACCCTCGACCAGCGCGATCTGAGGCAGGGACAAGCCACTGTCCGACAGGAACGGGCCCACCATTGCCGATCCCATCGAGTTTCCGAATTTGAACCCGATGATCAGCAGTATGAACGCCACCATGCCGGGCCTGCGGAGCCTGGACCACCAGGCAACAGCAAGCCGTGCCGGCGATTCCGACTCGGTGTGCCGATCGGAGGCAGCATCCGCCGCGTCGAGTTGCCTGCGCATCCACCACACCGGGACGGTCGTCAATGCGATGAGCAATGCCATCGCGACGAACAGCACCCGCCACCCGGCAAAGGTGAACAGCCACAACAGCAGTCCACCGCCGCACACCATTCCGATTCGGTAGGCACCGACTTGGAGGCCGTTGCCCAGCCCTCGCTGCGCCGCGGTAAGCGTTCTGACCGCGATGCCGTCGGTCGCGATGTCCTGCGTGGCCGAGAGAGCGTTCATGACGAAGATGCCGACGAACAACCAGCGCAACGTAGACGACAGGTCGAGGAACGACAGCGCCAGAGCCACCACCGCAGCCGAACACTGCAGCGACAGCAGCCACCGCCGTCTGGATCCGTAGCGATCGACGTACGGCGCCCAGAGAAATTTCAGCGCCCAGGGCAGAAACAACACACCGGTGGCACTGATCTTCACCAACGAGAATCCCGACTCCCGCAGCACAACCGGGAGTGCCTGGGTGAAGAATCCGAACGGCAGTCCCTGCGCAAAGTAGAGAGCCCCGAGCAAGGTGAGGGTTCCGGCCGTGAACGAAGCCGGACGCACCGCATTGGTCATGTCGGCCATCGTGTCAGAGCGTCGTCGACCCCGCTGAACGCACAACCGGTTGACGGAGAATCGTTCGGAGTTTCGCTGGCTCGACCCGACGCGGATCGCTCAGGTAGATCTCGTGGTGTCGGCCGGTCATCGTCAGTCCGGAACCGGGGATGTACCGATCGTGAAGTTCGGCCAGCACCGGCGTCTCGTCGTCGTATGACCCGATGTGCAACGTCTGCACGCAGAGTCCCTCGTTCAGGGTCTCCAACCGAACTCTGGTCGACGCCTCGGACGTGCCTTTGGCGCCGGCCGACGCCACCGCCGCCTCGAACAGCGTTCGATCGATCCAGTCGGGCACCATGATCATGACGGTCCAGTTCCACTCGGCCTTGTTGCGGGCCGTGGTGAACGACAACATGTTCTCGGCCCACCACAGCGCCTCGAGCGGCGGGACGACGTAGTCCCGGTCGAGGTTCTTCTTACTGGCGAACTTCAGCGCATACGCCACGGGGTACAGAGCGGTGAGCGCGTCCGCATACTGGGGCGCGGTATTCGGGTCTCCGTGCCCGTCGATCATCAGATAACTCAGCGGCGGCACAACGAGACTGCGAAAGACGTTGTGCCGCGCGGAGTACGCGTCGAGCGTCTTCTTGAAGTCGATCTTCACTCGTCCCCCTCCGTCAGGGATGAGCCAAGCACATTCTGTGGTTCGACGCCGATCCTTCGTGTCGAAGATCCGCCGTTTCTCAGACCTCGGCGTCGACCTTCTCCTGCTCGCCGCGACGCATCGCCAAGTACTCGGACAGCTCACGCTTGACCACAGGCAACAACAAGTACAGACCGGTGATATTGACCAGTGCCAGCAGGAACAGAGTGGCGTCGGCGAAGTCGAGAACCGAGCCGAGCGAGAGCACCGTTCCGATGACGGTGAACACGCAGAACATGATGTTGAAGAAGCTGCGCGAGAGACGGCTACGGCCGAACAGCGAAGTCCAGGCCTGCAGCCCGTAGTACGCCCACGTGATCGCCGTCGACAGCGCGAACAGCGCCACCGCAAGCGTGAGCACGTACGGGAACCACGGCAAAACGGTCTCGAATGCATCCGAAGTCAGCGTCACGCCGCCGGCAGGTAGTTCACCGGTCTCGGCGACGATCGCCCGCTGATCCTGCCAGGACACGGTGTTGGCGATGACGATGGTCAGCGCGGTCGCGGTGCAGATGACGACTGTGTCGATGAAGGGCTCGAGCATTGCCACGAAGCCCTCGGTGACCGGGTGCCTGGTCTTGACGGCCGAGTGTGCGATCGCCGCTGACCCCAGCCCGGCCTCGTTGGAGAATGCGGCCCGCTGGAATCCGATGATCATGACACCCAGTACGCCGCCCGCCACACCCTCGGGCGAGAACGCACCCTCGAAGATTGCGACGAACGCGGTCGGGACGGAACGGAAGTTGACGGCGATGACCACACCACACGCGACGATGTAGATCAGGGCCATGGTCGGTACGAGCTTCGCGGTCACGGCGGAGATCGACTTCATGCCGCCGATGATGACCAGTCCGATGATCAACGCGACGACGACACCGAACACCGCCTTGGCCCCGTCGGAGCCGAGGAACCCGTCCTCACCGCCGGTGACCGAGCGAACCTGAGCGTAGGTCTGATTGGCCTGGAACATGTTCCCGCCGCTGATGGCGAAGAACGTGATGATGATGGCGTAGAAGACGGCCATGACCTTGCCGACCTTGGCAAGTCCCCGCTCCGCCAGGCCCTTGGTGAGGTACTTCATCGGGCCGCCGGAGACGGTCCCGTCCTCGTTGATGTCTCGGTACTTCACACCGAGCGTGCACTCGACGAATTTCGACGCCATGCCGAGCACGCCCGCGAGAATCATCCACAGCGTGGCACCTGGGCCACCGAGCGTCACTGCTACCGCGACACCTGCGATATTGCCGAGTCCGACGGTTCCGGACACTGCGGCCGTCAGGGCCCGGAAGTGGCTCACTTCCCCCGGCGCATCGGCCTCGTCTTCCTTTCCGCTCACCAGGATCAACGATCTCTTGATCCCGCGGAACTGGATGAATTTGAAGGTCACCGTGAAGATGACGGCACCGAGGATCAGCCACAGCACGATCAAGGGAACAGCGGCACCACCGATGTTCACGGTGAAGAACACGAAGTTGGACACCGCAGCGGAGATCGGATCGAACGCGTTGTTGATCGCAGTCTCGATGGAGCTGAGTGTGCCTCCATCCGCGGCCAGAAAGTCGCTGTCGAGGGGGTGAGAGCTCATACATACGAGTGAACAGCACCGGGAGCGCAATCGAAGCCGTTTACCTTTTTTCCAGTGAATGTTTACCTGAACTTGACTGAAGGGATCAGGCAATCATGGCGTGAGCCGAGCAGGAATTCGCCTGAGAAGCACTGTGGCCGCGTCGAGTACGACGTCGCGGTCGTAGGTCAAGCGGTAGTCGTAGAGCGTCGCGCCATCGTGCGTGACACCACATTCGACAGCGATCAATGCCGCGCTGGACATCGGTGCCACGATCACTGTCGAGCGCTCCAGCGCCAACGGCTCGTTCTCCCCCACCGGCACCGACCGAAAGTGGTGCTGCATCAGCGCTGGATCGGAGCCGAAAACTGCCACGAGAGCGGTGCGCGCAGCCAGCTCGTCGAGGACGGCGGCACGTACGGGCGTCAGCCGGTTCGACACGTTCACTGTTGTCAACACGACCGTCGACGGTCCGGTGCCGAACGCACTGTTCAGCAGGCTGTTCTCGACAGCCTCGAGAAACGTTGTCTCGGCGTGCCTGCGGGCACCGAGCTGGTGGGTGAGACCGAAGGGTGTCACCGCGACCGGAGCGCGGACGGTGACTGTCGCATCGAGCTCGAGCGATCCAACAGCGTGGGATACGTCGCCGAAGTCCGGCAGTGGCCCCGGAGCGCCGTAGAAAAACCCTTGCCCCAGAACGGCACCCATGTCGCGTGCGCAGCTCTCGTGTGTGTCGGTTTCGATTCCCTCGGCCAACACGAGGGCACCGGTGCGTTCGGCCTCGGCGGCGACGGCAGCGACGATGGCGGCGGTCTGGTCGGTCGAACGCTCTTGCACGAGAGCCATATCGAGCTTGATCACGTCGGGACGCAACAACGGGATCAACGCCAGACTGGACGAGTCTGCACCCACGTCGTCGATTGCGACCCGCCAACCCATATTTCGGGCGTGCTCGGCCGCCCTCAGCAGACCGGCCGGATCGCCCATCAGGTCTCGTTCGGTGATTTCGACGGTGATCGACAGCCGCGCCGCCTCGGCGATCAGCGGCAGGAGGTCTCCGGGTGGCGGCGTGTCGAGTGCGGTGGGTTCGGCATTGACGAACAGCGCCAGCTCATCGGGATAGCCGGCCTCGACGGCACCGTGCAGGGCGCTCGCTCTGCACCGCCAGTCGAAGTCGGTAGTCACACGCTGCTCTCGTGCAACGCGCAGGAGTTCCGGCGGAGCAATGGACGGACCGTCTCCGCTCGTCCGCACGAGGGCCTCGTACCCCACCACGGCGCGGTCGTCCAGAGAGACTATCGGCTGGTAGGCCGACGTGATGTCGATCGACATCGGCGAGATCTGCGCATTCGTCGATTGGGGACGCATGGGTAGGACCTTCCTCGACGCCTGCTCGGTCTGTCCCCCACCCGGTGAATCATCATGCCCGACGGAACCTCCGTGTCGAGAACGGACTGCACTCCGAACGACGATCGGTTGGCTATAAGGTGCTCGGAGTAGTCGACGAACGGCGGGTGAATCACGATGGAGGAGGATGCCCGTTCTCGCGCTGCTCAGGATCGTCTGTTCGCGGGTCGATATCGACTGGGCGCAGTTCTGGGGCGCGGCGCGATGGCCGACGTGGTGCACGCAGAAGACCAGGTCCTCGGCAGGTCCGTGGCAGTGAAGATATTCCGCCACGGCGAGCCGGTGGACACGGTTCAACGGATCGACGCGGAGATTCGAACCCTGGCGTCGCTGTCGCACCCGGGCCTGGTCACGTTGTACGACGCCGGGACTGCGCCGGACGCCACAGGAATTCCGTCGCCCTATCTGGTGATGGAATTGATCGACGGACCGACACTGAACAGCTTTCGCCGGAACAGGGCGATGCACGCCGTCCACGTCGCGCGCATCGGAAGCGAGATGGCGGAGGCGCTCGCGTACATCCACGACCGGGGTGTGGTGCACCGAGACATCAAACCAGCCAACATCCTGATCGCGCACGCCCCGGACTCAGGTACGGGGCAGTGCGCCAAACTGGCCGATTTCGGCATCGCCCGCATTGTCGACTCCGATCGACTCACCGAGCACGGCACCACAGTGGGCACCGCGCACTATCTCAGCCCGGAACAGGCGACCGGTACGTCTGCGGGACCGCCGACCGACATCTACACGCTCGGCCTCGTTCTCATCGAGTGCCTCACCGGCACAATGGTATTCGAAGGTAGCGCGGTGGCCGCCGCGGTAGCGCGGCTGCACCGTGATCCCGCCGTTCCCGAGGAGCTCGGGCCGGAGTGGCACTCGCTACTGACGGCCATGACGTCTCGGCAGCCGGAGGACCGCCCGGACGCAGCTGCGGTCGCGCACCGACTGCGCAGGATCGTCCGAAGTGCAACCCCGCTCCCCCCGACTGCCGTCACACCTGTCGAGCGCACACACGTGGTTGCGGCTGCTGACCCGGTCGGCACCGCACACCGTCCTCCGCGTCGACGGTGGATGGTTCCTGGGGCGGCGGCCGCGCTCGTCCTTGCGCTCGGAGCGGGAATCGTCTGGATCGCGTCCAGCGCGGGCGAGGACCCAGGTCAGGTGCCTGCTACACCGACACCGAACGAGTCGCCGATCGCGGTGCCCACGACGCAGGTGCCTGAGCCTTCGGTAGCCACCGCCCCGAACCCGACCGACGCCGAGATGACGCCATCGTCGAATCCGGTGCTGATCCAACCCGCTGCACCTGCCGCACCACAGCAGAACGAAAGCCCCGGCAACGGCAACGGCAACGGCAATTCGAGCCCCGGCAACGAAGGCCCCGGCAACTCTGGCAACGGCAACTCCGGCAACGGCAATTCAGGCCCGGGAGACGGTAATTTGGGCCCGGGGAACCCCGGCAACGGCAATTCAGGCCCGGGAAACCCCGGTCGAGGAAACTGAGCAGGCCCACCACGTGATCGGAGCAGCTATGACCCATTTCGACACGATCGTGGTGGGAGCCGGAATATCCGGTGCTACCGCAGCCAGGATTCTGCATCGTACGGGTCGGCGAGTCGTCGTTCTCGAGGCTCGCGATCGCGTGGGCGGTCGTGTGTGGACGGTGCGCGGCGACGGCGACACCCTCGACGTCGGTGCGTCCTGGATTCACGGGATCGACAACAACCCCGTCGCCGACGCCGTGCGCGCTTTCGGTATGAGCACAGCGGAGTTCACCGTGGGCAGCTATCAACCGGATGGTCGACCGATCGCGTACTACTCCCCCACCGGTGCCAGGTTGAGCGAGTCAGCCGCCGCACGGTTCGCCGCCGACGTTCACGACTTCGACGAACGGTTTGCCAGGACCATTGCCGAGTCCCCTCCACGGACGTCGTTCGGTGATGCGGTGGAAGCGACTCTGACTCGACTGAATTGGGACATCGATCGCCTGGACCGAGTGCGCGAATTTCTGGGCCACCGAGCCGAGGAACAGCTGGGGGTAGCCCAGGGGGATCTCGACGCACACGGTTTGGACGACGACGCCATCGACGGCGACGAAGTTGTGTTTCCCGACGGCTACGACGAACTCGCCGTCTGTCTCACCGAGGGATTGGACGTTCGACTCGAACATGAGGTCACGCAGGTCCGCTGGGGCGACGAGGGAGTGGTCGTGACAACCGCAGAAGGCTCCTTCTCGGCTGATCGCGCCGTGGTGACAGTACCGATCGGAGTACTGAAGTCGCCGAATTTCACCGTCGAACCTCCGCTACCGGAACCTGTCTCGGTTGCTCTCCATCGGCTCGAAATGAACGCCTTCGAGAAAGTGTTCCTCCGATTCCCGGTGAAGTTCTGGGACGAGAACGTCTACGCAATACGGCAGCAGGGCGAAGCCGGGCGCTGGTGGCACTCGTGGTACGACGTGACCCAGCCGAATGGCAGGCCCACGCTGTTGACCTTCGCCGCGGGTCCCTGTGCACAGCAGACCCGACATTGGTCGGACGAACGTATCGGGGACTCGATTGTCCACACGTTGCGTGGCATATACGGCGACCGAGTCGTCCCGCCGGACCGTGTGTATGTCACACGGTGGCAGGACGATCCGTTCTCGTATGGTTCCTACTCCTACATGACGGTCGGTTCGCAGACGCGTGACCACGACGATCTCGCCACGCCCATCGGCGGCGTACTGCATCTCGCGGGTGAGGCCACCTGGACCGATGACCCGGCAACGGTCACCGCAGCAATGAAGTCAGGACATCGCGCCGCAGAACGCATTCTGGGCCGCACCGTTCCGTTCAGCCACGTCTGGAGCCGGTCGGACAGGTAAGAAGTCTCGCAAAAATCGGGCGCTATGGGTCGTTCGCGCCGAGTTGTCGGCTGTCGAGAACCGAGTTCGGCCGATTCCACCCCCCGAAACCGTGCACCGGGATTAGCATAGCGATTTCATCCAGGCGGATGACCCGTTCCAAGAGCTCGCCGCCATCCCCTGGTCGGTGCTGATGCGACGTTGTCGTCCGCCTCGGCGGGTACAGGGGTGGGGAATGGTTTCGGACGTCATCGACTGCAAGGTTGTGTTCGCACACGACGTCGAGCAGGTATGCGAGGTCTTGAGCGCGGTCGAGTTGTTCCCACGCTACTTCCCCGGTCTCGAATACTGCACGTTGCGTGACACCGCCACCGGGTATCGATGCGGCGTCGGCGGCGTCGAGCACAACCTCGAGTTCGTCGTGAACCGGCGCAATCAACCGATCATCACCATCGAGCACGTCGAGTCCGGTGGCTTCATCAGATTCACCCTCACCAGACGATCGGCCGGCGAGACGAAGATCGATGTCACCGTATTCAAGGCTGGTCTCGGCGGCGCATATGCACCCCAGCCCGAACACAACCGCGCGGTCGTCGACTGGGTCATGGGAGGCCTTCGCAGACTGGAGAATTCTCTTTCCGGCACCGCTGACTCCATTGTCTCGAACAGCGGCGACTCCCGGTCGCTGCAATTGGCGATCCTGAAGACGATGGTGGGAACGGGCGTCGTCCGTGCCGCACGTCCCGACCGCGCGTACCGGCAGCTGAACTCGCTGGCGAAGTGGGGCTTCACATTGGGAGGCGGATTCGCGGCCGCTACGGCGAAGTCACCGGACGAGATAGCCGTTGTCGACGACCGAGGGACCCGTACGTTCGCGGAGATCCACCACCGGTCACACCGCATCGCAGCAGGTCTCGATGCATCGGGGATTCGTCCCGGGACTACGGTCGGAATTCTGGCCCGTAACCACTCGGCCATGATCGAATGCACTGTCGCGTGCGGCATGCTCGGAGTCGAGGTCGTGCTTCTCAACACCGGCCTCGCGGCGCGTCAGATCGAGACGATTGCCGCCCGCCATGAGCTCCGAATGCTGTTCGTCGACGACGAATTCGACTCGATGGTTCGCTACTTGCCTGACGACGTCACCCGAGTCAGTCTCTCTTCTCATACCGCCGTTCCGCGGCGGCGCACCCTCGAGCATTTCGTCGCACCGCCGTCCGCCACCTTCGCACGGCCGGATCGCCCTGGGTCGGTCGTCGTGTTGACATCAGGGACCAGCGGGTCGCCCAAGGGCGCGCTCCGTCCCACCCCGAGGGGTTTCGGCACCATCGCCGCCATGTTGTCTCGGATGCCTCTCAAGACGAACGAGCGGATGCTCATAGCAGCACCCATGTTTCACAGCTGGGGGCTCGCAGCCTTGCAGATCAGCACTTCGTTGCGAGCCACGGTGGTGCTCCAGGATCGATTCGATGCCGAAGACTGCCTGCGTGCAGTCGAGGAGAATCGATGCACCTCGTTGATAGCCGTACCCATCATGCTGCAACGAATACTCGATCTGCCCGAATCGGTGCGATCCCGTTACGACACCTCCAGCCTGCGCGTCGTCGCCTGCAGCGGTTCGGCGTTGACCGCGTCGACAGTCAGCCGGTTCATGAACGTCTTCGGCGACATTCTCTACAACTTCTACGGGTCCACCGAGGTCTCGTGGGCCACGATCGCCACACCCGATGACCTGCGCGCGTCACCTGGCACCGCCGGACGTCCGCCGCTCGGCACGACCATCGCTGTGCTCGACGCCGAGGGCACCGCCGTGCCGGTGGGAAGCCTCGGCCGCATTTTCGTCGGTAACGACATGCTGTTCGACGGTTACACCAACGCCGAACCTCCGCCCACCGCGTCTGCACGTGGAGCCTCGCTGATGGACACCGGAGATCTCGGGTACATCGACTGCAACGGGCGGTTGTTCGTGTGCGGTAGGGACGACGAGATGATCATCTCAGGTGGTGAGAACGTCTTTCCGGGACCGGTCGAGGATGCGATTGCCAATCTCCCTCAGGTCGGCGAGGTCGCAGTTGTCGGTGTGCCCGACAGCGAGTACGGACAACGTCTTGCAGCCTTCGTCGTCGGCCGCGGTGCGGCAGGCCTCGATGCAGACATGGTGCGTGCCTACATTCGAAACCGGCTGAGCCGCTTCTGCGTTCCCCGCGACATCACGTTCCTCGACGAACTCCCCCGAACTGCGACCGGCAAAGTGATCAAGAGAATGCTGATCGAACCCCCGACCGCCGCCGGAATGTGAACCGGGTGGGCATACGACCGACCGGATTCGCCTCCTGATTGTCGTCCGAACAGTATCCCGATGCCGGCGAGGTGCGGGCTCCTTGTAGTTCGGGTTCGCCTTGTACGAGTGGGTTCGTTGATTGGGCACGTCAGGAATCGAGTGGAAACGCTGTCCTCCAGCAAGTGGGCACGATCGAATCTGCTACGAACAGCATTCCTCGACCCCCGTGGCGTACCACGCCGAACCCGGCAGTCCGTCCGCAGACGCCGAACAGCGGTAGTCGATCGATTCTCCTCGACGCGTGGGTACTATCTCAGTTGTTTGACTATTCAGAATCTGAGACTGTTTGCCGGAGTCAGTACTGACACGAGTTCTCCGCACAGCCGATACGGGAGGGACGCGAATCGAAATGCCTCAGCAATCCGAAGAGCCTCAGGGAAACCCGACCCAGAAACGCCGCGAACATTCGTCCTTTCTCCAGCTGTTCCTCGAAGCCACTCGCGAGGAACGCTCGACCTGCGACAACGGGTCCACGCACGGCGACGGACCGACTGGTCGTCGCTGATCGGATCGGCAGCGTTCTCGACCCCAACACATCCGCAGGCGTTTGACAGTGGCGCGCTCATGGCCGACGGTGGGGAGTACGGACGAACAGGGAGGCACCGATGGACACCGTATTGGCTCTCGTCGCCGTCGTCACGGTTCTTGTTGTCTTCGTCGCGATAGCGCGCTTACTTCGCTCCAGGATGCGGAGCGGACGCTTTCACGGAATCGAAAGCTCGGTCGGCGGTTCGGCGTTCATGGGAGCTACACGCAAACCGGGTATCGCCCCACCTGATCGTGGCGATTCACTCACTGACACCAGTCGATCCGAGGCGTCGCCGAAGTAGGTCACCCCAACGGAACGGACGCAGCGGCCAGGCCCGGTGTGATGATTCCACCGCACCTGACGAGGCAGCCCCACCCACCTTCTTTGCCGCCGGTAAGTCCGACCGTGCCGGCCTGCTCTCCGACGACAGCAAGAGTTGCGCAAACAGCAAGTCTACGAACAATTTTTATGCGAACAACCTCCGATAGCTTCGGTGAGCAAGTCTGTTCGATCCCCCACCCCCGCACTCGGTCAGGACAAGGTTTGCGATCGAATCGAGACCCCATCATCGACGCCTGACATGATCTGACGACATCACGGCAGACGAGAGGCAGCAGCATGATCGACGACGAGTTCACCACAGACGACAAAGGTCCGCGCTTTCGGGACGGACTCGCCGTTCGACAAGACGTGATGGGTGAAGAATTCGTCGAGCGGGCCTTCGCCGATGCCGAGCACACCGACTCCGCTGCACTTCAAGCTTTCGTCACCGACACCGTGTGGGGAGGTGTATGGACACGCCCCGGACTCGATCACCGCAGCCGCAGTCTGCTCAACCTCGGAATTCTCATCGCGTTGCGCGCGCACGAGGAGCTCGCGGGCCACGTGCGCGGAGCGCTTCGCAACGGACTCACCAGAACGGAAATCACCGAAAGCGTCATTCACACAGCGGGTTACTGCGGAGCACCGGCCGCGCTGGCGGCGATGCGCGTGGTGCAGAGAGTGCTCGACGCCGAACTCGGACCGCTCGATACGGCGGGCAAGTCGAACAACCGATGACGGCACATCCTGTCGCTCGAGGTGTATCTCGATCCGACACAATAACGACGTGAGCTTCGAATTGTGTGAAAACGCGTCGGCCGGTCAGTGGCTGCTCGATCAGAATCTCCCCTGGTATCACTTGGCCGGTCGGGGTCCGATCGGGTTCGAGAAGTACGCGCGGGTGTTGTTCATACCCGATCCCGACTTTCCGGGGCAATCCACCGGCGACGTCGAATTCGAACAGAAGATCAGCGAACTGGCGCAGGTCGGCGTGGCACTCGACGTCCTGTCTGGCTACACGACCACGCCGGACGAGTGCTACTTCGCTCTATGGGACGGATGGAGTTCGATCGACATCGCCTCACAGCCGAAGTTCAAGGTCCCCAACCGTGACTACTTTCTCTTTCGAGGTTCACTCGCGGACTACGAGAATTGGAGCAGTGACGATCCACTCCTCTGGCCGTATGGCGACTCACCAGATCCCGCGTTCATCTGGCCTGCCGACCGTGCGTGGTGCATCACCAACGATGTCGACCCTCACTTCGCCACGGTTGCAGGCAACGCCGAGGCTGTCGATCGTGTTCTGGCCGAGACGGCCATAGATACCGTCACCGACCACCCCGACATCGAGCCGTCCTACTGGGACTGACCCACTCTGATCGGCCCGCCGCGCTTACTGCTCACGAATTGGGTACCCCGGATCCATGCCCGAACTACCCGAAGTCGAAAACGCCCGACAGGTCGTCGAAAAAGCCCTCGATCGTGTCATCGTCGACATCGATGACACCGACTCCTTCGAGTGCCGACCGCACATGCCAGGCGATATTGCCCGGGCACTGACGGGCGGGAAACTCACCGAGGCGCGTCGACAGGGCAAGGCGATGTGGTGCGAAACCGTCACGGCCGACGGCTCGAGCGGCCCGACCCTGGGCATTCACCTCGGCATGGGTGGCCGTGTCATCGTCACCGCTCCCGACGGGGCGCGGACGTCGCAATACGGAGGTGGCGATCCCCACGTCGGTGAGCGCCCGACAGACAAACCGGAGTGGACGCGCTTCTCCATGACGTTCGACGACGGTGGGCAGCTTCGACTCTTCGACAAGCGCCGTCTCGGCCGGGTTCGACTCGAACCCGACATCGACGCTCTCGGACCGGATGCCGCGGAGATCACCCGCGACGACTTCCGTGACCGAATCGGTTCCAGCGGTGCGCCTCTCAAAGCACGACTGCTCGACCAAGCGGCACTAGCGGGAGTCGGCAATCTACTGGCCGACGAGGTGCTGTGGCAGAGCCAGCAATCCCCGTCCAGGCGCGCCAAGACGCTCACGACGGAGGAACTCGACGAACTGCGCGTTGTTCTGCGCCGCGCGATCAGATCAGCGATAAAGAAGGGTGGTGTGCACACCGGGGAAATCATTCCGTTCCGAAAAGCGGACGCGGCCTGCCCTCGCTGTGGTGCGCCGATGGCTCGCGGAACGGTGGGTGGCCGCACGACGTGGTGGTGTTCGCGCGAGCAATCCTGATCCGGTCCATCGCGTGGATCATTCTCGATGGCACTGTAGGACAGTAATTTTCGGAAAAGTCAAGCTGATTCCGGATGCGGCACAATGCCACCGGACGGCGTACGGTGTTGGCAGCTTCGGACCCAGCCGAGGCAGCGAACTTCGCCGGAGGGTGCATGCTTTCGACCGCCGACACAGACCCAGATCCGCACGTTACCTACTTGCCGCACCGTCATTGTTTCGCTGTCTGGCACAGCACGCCCGAAGCGACGCTTGTCGGAGAGTCCACTCCCATCGAGCTTGTGGTCCCCGGCGCGGATGGAACCGTTGCCGTCCGCACTGTGGAAGCGCAACTCATAGCCGCGAACGGTGGTGAGCTGCGAACCGCAGCCGGCTCTTCGGGAAGTCCTTCGGCACGGGGATGGTCGTCGATCTTGCACCACATCGAGCACAACCCTGACCTGAATCTGGTTCCTCCAGCGCTGGTCGACGCACTTCCGCCTGCCGCACATGCAGTTCCCAATGCCGGTGGCTCCAGTGTGCAGACTGCACACGGTGCCGCTGACGCGCTCCGCGCCAGCCTGCGCATGCAGAACGATCTGACCGAGAGTGCGTCGACGTTCACCCCGAGGCCCTATCAACTGCACGGTGCGTCCTGGGTGCCGACGGTTCAAGAGGTCGGCGGCGGCGGAATCCTCGCCGACGAGATGGGGCTGGGCAAAACGCTCCAGGCCATTTCGCACATGATCGTCGGAGCGCGGCAAGGCGAGGGCAGCTATCTGGTCGTCTGCCCGACGTCGCTGATCAGCAACTGGCGACGAGAAATCGAGAACTTTTCCGACGGCGAATTGGTCGTCAACGTGTACCGCGGCCCATCCCGCACCCTCGAGCAATGCGCCGACGCAGGCTCGGTGACGGTCACCGGGTACCCCACCCTGCGCACCGACACAGACCGATTGAGTGACATCTCCTGGAGCACTGTGTTTTTCGATGAGGCACATGTCATGAAGAACTCGCGGACCAAAATCGCTCGCGCCGCGCGTCGGCTGAAGTCCACCACTCGGATCGCCCTGACCGGCACGCCCGTGGAGAACCGAATGGACGAACTCTGGGCACTGATCGATCTCACCAATCCCGGACTGCTCGGAACTCGGGCGCGGTTCACCCGCCGGTTCTCTGCACCCATCGAGCAGGGAGGCTCGGCGGCCGCACTCGCTCAACTGTCGAGCGCGATCGCGCCGGTCGTCCTCCGCCGAACCAAAGCCGAGGTTGCGACAGATCTGCCGCCGAAGCACCACATCGATGTTCTCTGTCCGATCTCGAACGAGCAAGCGTCACTGTACAACTCGGCCGTCGAGGAAGCATTCGATACCGGCTTCGGCTCGAACCGCGCACGAGGGACAGCGGTGTTGGCGCTACTGACCTCGCTCAAACTGATCTGCAACCATCCTGGGCTCGTCAACGGCGACTTGTCTCGATTGGCCGATCGCTCCGGCAAACTCGACAGGCTCACCGACATCGTCGAGGAACTCGCTGAATCCTCTCGAGCTGCGCTCGTGTTCACTCAGTACCGTCGGACCGGAGAGATACTGGCGGAGCATCTCGAAGGCCTCACCGGTGCCCCGATTCCGTTCTTTCACGGCGGGCTCGACGTGGACAAGCGCGACAAGACGATCGACGAATTTCAGAACAGCGACCGATCCCCCGTCATGGTTCTCAGTCTGAGGGCGGCGGGGTACGGCCTCAATCTCACCCGCGCCAGCACGGTGATTCACTACGACCGATGGTGGAACCCCGCGGTCGAAGCGCAAGCCACCGACCGGGCTCACCGAATCGGCCAGAAGTCTCGCGTGACAGTCATTGCACTGACGACGGAAGGAACATTGGAGGAGCACATCGCATCACTCCATACACGCAAGAAGGCGATCGCTGGTTTGACCGAGAGCAACAACGAGTTGGCCCTGGCGGCGCTCGACGACTCGACGTTGCGAGAAACGCTGTCGCTGCGGGCGGTGGCGCGCTGATGGCTACAACACCGCAGCCTGCGGCCTTCGGCTCGACGCCGTGGGGCAAAGATTGGATCCGGCGAGTCGAACCCATCACCGTCACCCGGCCGAACCCGATGCTCCCGCGGGCGCGCAGCCTGGTGCGCAATGATTCAGTCTCCCTGAACCACAACAACATCGGCGAGTTTCGCTGCGTCGTGTCCGCGGGCAAAAGGAGCGAGACCGCCGTGCTCTCACTCCCCCGTTATTCGGCAACCGAACGGAAGTCGGTGCTGCGCATCCTTGCCCGCCACACGCGAGGCGGTACAACCAGCGGTGACCTCCCCGATGAGGTCCACGCCGAACTTGTCGCGAGTAAGCTGTCGCCGGTCCCAGACAACACCGAAGCATCGTGCACGTGCTCCGGGCGAATCGACCCGTGCCTCCACGTGACGGCCGCTACCTACGCCATCAGTCTGATCGTCGATCAGATGCCGACGTCGGCGTTGGCCGTCCGTGGAGTCGATCTGTTGGCCGCGACTACGTCGAAGGAAGTTCCTCGACGCTGGATGCCGGTCGACAGTCTCGACAGCACAGCGTTCTTCGGATGATCTGAGATCTGCGGCCCGAAATCAGGACGTCGCTTCGACTGCCAATCGAGCAAGCGTGTCGTTCAGCTGATCCTCGGTGACCAGAGGAAACTTGATCTGCTCGAGCAGCTTCTTGTCCGTGACCTTGGACCAGTCGTAGGTGTGGCGGACCAGCGTCTCGTTGGGGCCCTGAGACTCCAACTCCCACAACCACTCCCAGCCGGGAGGCTCGTTACCGGCGGGAGCGGTCTTCCAGGCGAGCAGCTTGTCCTTGATGTAACCGCTCACCACGTTGTCGGTCTGGTACTCGCCGCCCATGTGATCGCCCTGCATGTTCATCGTGAACTTCTCGCCGACCTTCTGAATCCGGTCGGCGTGGTCCACGCTGCGCACGAAGCCTGATCCATCGAGCGCCTGATGCCGCTCGGGATTGGACAGGACGTCGAATACTGCGTCGACGGGTGCTTCGATGGTGCGTTCGACTGTGAGCTTTGCGTTGTCGGTCATATATTCTCTGTGCCCAGTCGACGGGCTCCCCAATCATGGCTACGCCCGAAAGTCGATGCACAGTGCAGCCTGCCTGGTGAGGAACCTCCGATGGCGCGGTCAGTCGGCCATGGTCTCGGCGGATACTGCTTCCGGTGCCGAGGGGACCCATCGCTTCAGAGGTTGCACGACGTCCCGATAGAACGCGTCGAGACCGTCGGTCACACTTCCGATGAAGCTAGCTGCGGATCCCGAGCGCTTGCTGCCCATCTTGGTCGGTGACGTCAGCGTGAAGTACTGCAGTTCACTGGTCCGGCCTGCGGTCAACGATTTCGTATCCGCTCGCACGGTCGCCAGGTTCTCGCACGAAACTTCGCCTGGGTCTGCGAACACGGCCTCGACCAGGATGTCGGCGGGCGCGTTCTTCAATTGCTTGAGTAGCCACGACGCTCTCCGAAGAGCAGTCCCGTCGGTCGGCGCGTCTATCGCGGTACTGCACTGAATCTTGTTGGTGCGCATGTCGGCTTCGACGGTGACATCTCCGGCTGCATCCGGGATGCGCAACGTGGCCGAGAGGCAGCCGGAGGCGACGAGCTGCTCGACGATGTACTCGTTGCGCGCCTGGGGGTCGGCACTGAACTTTCTGGGGAGGTGGTGCTTCACCGGAACGCCGAGGTCGGCCGTCATCCGCAGCGCCAGATGCCTGGAGAGCGATGCCCATGTATTCGCCACCGACATGGCTTTGACATCACTCGACCGGAGGGTTCCGGCGGTGACGGAGTCACGAACTGCCACCCAGTGGCGACCCATGTCGACGAACTCCGTCGCGCCGGACTTCGGGTGCGTCAGATATCGGACGAACTCGCTCAGAATCCATACCTGCAGTGAGTCGGCAAGGTCGCCGTGTGACAACAACATCCGAGCCTCGTGGATAACCTCGGACCACGAGATATGCCGCAGCGATACCTTGTTCAGCTTGGTCTTGTTCACCTGGACCGGGAGCTCACCGGCGGAGGCCGGTATGTCGTTGGACAAACTCAGAACGGTCTCGTATCTGTGACGCTTCGCGACATCGAGGTAGTTCTCGAGCTGCTCCTTCTGGAGCTTGCCGGTGCCGGTCTTCACTTCCAGCAACGCGGTCCACACTTGGCCCGCGCGCGATACTCGGAACACACCGTCGGGAATGACCTTGCCCTCGCCCTTGACGAACTGCACTTCGAGATAGCCCTCGAATGGACCGGACGGCGCTCCGGCGTGTGCGCAGATTGCGCGGGCGAACGGACGAACCGCCTGCATCGTCGCGATCAGTGCCGAGGTGGCCCTCTTCTCCTGCTCCTCACCGGATCCGACACCGGAAACGGAGAACAGGCGAGCCGTCTGCCACCCTTCTCCCCCGGCCAGGGTGAACTGAGGCGGCGCGATCTTCTTGGCAATCGGCTTCTTGGTGCGAACGCCGCGTTTCGGGGGTTCGACATCGACAACCGAGACGTCGACGATCTCACCGGTCGTGTCGACGGCTTGCACGTGCGAGTCCGCGACCTCGACAACGACCACATCGTTCACTGACGCTTCAGGCTCACTGTCGTCGACGTCTACGCCGAAGTCTTGTGCCAAACCACCCAATCCGGATTCCCAGCCCTGCCCGACCGCTCGTAGTTTCCACGCTCCGTTCCGCCGATACACCTCTCCGAACACCAACGCACGTTCCGACGACGCATCGGCGGTCAGGAACTCCCCCAGTACCGAACCGGTCTGATCCCGCACCTGCATCGACAGTTTCCCGAAGTCACCCAACGGAACATCGTCGGAGCTGCCCGCGATGACCACCTTGTCGACTTCGGCTGCGAGAGAATCGAGATGGATCGATACTCGTTCTTGTTTTCCTTCGTCGGTGCTACTGCTCCCGCGGTAGCGCACGGTCGCGTCCTCGGACTCCGGCTGGTTGTAGAAGACGAAGTCTGCATCGGACCGAACGTGTCCGCTCGAATTCACCAGCAGCGTAGACGCATCGAGATCTCGCTCCGGGTCGACCCAGGACACGATGACATCCAACTCGGTCACGTCGTCTGGTAGGGAGATGTTTTGGCCCTTGACGAGAATGGGTGAACTCACGCTGACACGCTCCTGTCGGACAAAACGGACTCGAACCGTGCAGCTTATGCAAAACCGCTTCGGCGATAGTCGTCCTCGCTCGACAATTCATTCATTCGACCTACCGACCGCCCGGCGCAATCTGGGCCGAGCATGGAAATGGGTCGCAACTGCGCGGGTTCACAGAAACTCGCGGACGATAGCGGCGCAACTCGCGCGTGGGTGGAGCATCAACCCCTGAGGGACAACCGCATTCGCAGACTGGCGACCATCAAACGCCTCCTGCGGCCGCCAGCACAGCCTCGCGTTGGATCCGGCAAAACCACTGCCGTCTACCGATCGGCTCCGGCCCACCCCTTCCCTCATACCCCCACGGGTACTTGCATACCCCCCTAGGTATGTGTCACAGTAGTGATGTACCCGCCAGAAAGGACCGCCATGTGCTACCCCGTCCCGTGCCCGGCATGCGGTAAGACCACCTGGGCTGGCTGCGGTCGACATGTCGACAGCGTCATGAAGAACGTTCCGCGGTCGCAGCAGTGCTCCTGCTCCATGGAGACACCCGCCCCAGCTACACGCGACAACTTCTTTCGTTCCCTGTTTCGTCGCTGACCCCCACCCCAACAGCACTCCACTGCATTTCGCAGGAATCTCTGGGCGTCTTCAACACTTCTGAATACCCCCACCCGTATTAGGAGAAGCAATTGTGACCAAGCCCGCTACCGCGGCGGCCACCGGCCGCCACGACCGCCATCGGCCACCGGCACCCGGCGCACTAGGCCGCCTGGGAAGCACGATGGTCGCCCGCCGCCGGTGGGTGTTCGGCATCTGGCTGATCGCCCTCGTTGCACTGGGATCGGCTGCACCATCGGTGTTCTCATCCTTGGCCGGGGCCGGCTGGCAGGCCAACGGTTCCGAATCCGTCCAGGTCCGCGAGCTCGCCCAGCAGCATTTCGGCGGCAATTCCTCTGCAGCAGTGCAGGTGGTCGTTCACTCCGACACCGCCACGATCGAAGACGCAGCGATGCAGCAGACACTCACCGACGTCGCGGCCGTATTCGACGGTGACACTCGCTTCGGTGAGGTCATCGCCCCCCAGCCGGGCATGACGATCAGTCCCGACGGTCACACCGGCATCTTGATCGCCGGCGCAAACGCGAGTACCGACGACATGGTCAAGGCCGTCGACGAGGTGAAGGGCGAGCTGACCGAACTCTCCGGCGACGGCATCGAGGTCTACCCGACCGGATCCTCCGCACTGTGGTCGGACTTCAACAAGGCCAACCACGACGCCATGATTCAGGCCGAATTGTTCTCCTGGCCGGTCACTTTGGCGATCATGGTGCTCGCGTTCGGCTCCCTCGTCGCCGCGGGATTGCCGCTGCTACTCACCGTTGCCGGCCTGGTCGCATCCGCAGGCGGACTCGTTCTGCTCAACGGCGTCACGCCGATCTCGGTGTGGGCGATGAACTTCGCGATGATGTTCGCCCTCGCCCTCGGAATCGACTACGCCCTGTTCATCGTCGCCAGGTTCCGCGACGCACTGCGCAACGCCGATCCACGTGCCGCGGTCGCCGAAACCATGGACACCGCAGGCAAAGCCGTGGTCCTGTCCGGTCTGACGGTCTTGGTGAGCCTCTCGGCCGTCCTGCTCGTTCCCGCACCGGCGGTGCGCACCATGGCCGTCGGCATCATGCTCGCCGTGACCTTCGTGCTGATCGCCACCATGACCCTGCTCCCCGCAACCCTGGGTGCACTCGGTTCCAAGGTCAACGCCGCCTCCCTGCCCTACGCCAAGCGCCAGCAGCACCGCTCCCCGAAATTCGCAGCCTGGGGTGAACTGCTCCACAAGCACCCCTGGCCGTTCGCTCTGGTCTCCGTCGGCATCCTCATTGCGCTGGCCCTTCCGGTCCTCGGACTGAAAGTGGCGATGCCCTCGATCGCCGTCGTCCCCGAAGACGCACCGGTTCGCCAGGGTTACGAGCTCGTCCAGGCCCAGTTCGGTGCCGGCGCACCCGGCGCACTGCAGATCGTCGTCCCGTCCGCGGATGCCGCCGCGACCGCCACGGCAGCCAGTACCGTCGACGGGATCTCGATGGTCACTCCGCCCCAGCCTGCCGCGGACGGCTCAAACTACTCACTGCTACAAGCACTTCCCACCGTTGACCCCTCGGACGAGAGAATGGGCACCATCCTCGGTGACCTGCGCGCCGAACTCCCGGAGTCGGCGTTGGTCGGCGGTGCCCCAGCGGAGAACCTCGATCTGCAGCAAGCACTGAACGACTACCTACCGCTGGTGATCGGTATCATTCTGGCGCTCGGTTTCATCCTGCTGCTCGTCGCACTCCAAGCACCGCTGATCGCGATCCTCGGCACCGCAGTCAGTCTGCTCTCGACCGCCGCAGCGTTCGGGGTCGCGAAGCTGATCTTCCAGGACGGGCACGGCGCATCACTGCTCGGATTCACCCCGCAAGGCTTCCTCGACGGCTGGGGTCCGGTGTTCTTCTTCGCGATGATCTTCGCCATCGCCATGGACTACACAGTGTTCCTGCTCGCCACCGCGAAAGAGCACTACGAGAAGACCGGGGACCCGAAAGCCGCTCAGGTCGACGGCCTCGCCCACTCCGGCCGGGTCATCTTCGCCGCCGCCGCGGTCATGGTCGCAGTGTTCTTCACCTTCGCACTCTCCGATCCGCTCCCACCGAAGGAGATGGGCATCATCCTCGGCGTCGCGGTACTGCTCGACGCCTTCTTGATCAGGCTGATCCTGCTGCCGGTCCTGCTGCGTTTGAGCGGACACGCCGCATGGTGGTCACCGGCCTGGCTGCGCAAGGTGTTGCCCTCGATCAGCTTCTCGCACTGACCACCCTTACAACCCGAACGGAGCAATCATGATCGATCCGAACACCACTCGCTCGTCCGCGTTCGCGGGCTGGCCGATCGAACGTATCGTCCCCGCCCTCGCCGCCGGCGTCACCGCCACCGGCCTGGCCCTCGGCGAACTCCACGCACCGCAGTGGCGACTGCTCAGCGCGTTCGCTGCCGCGAACCTCGCCCTTTACGCAGCGGTCGGCTGGTGCCCGGCCAGCGCGCTTCTCACCAGGGTGGGCGTGCCGAGTATTCGCCAGCCCCGAATCGGGTAGGCCCAGATCACCGCAGTTCGACGACCGAAAGGAACTTCCCTTATGAACATCGCACTCTCGACCACTCTGACCGACACCGACTTCGACACCGCAGTCGACGCCGTCAAAGCCTCCCTCGCAGATCAGGGCTTCGGTGTTCTCACCGAAATCGACATGCAGGCCACGTTGAAGGCCAAGCTCGGCGAGGACATGGAGCAGTATCTGATCCTCGGTGCCTGCAATCCGTCCCTCGCGCACCGCGCCGTCGGGGTCATGCGCCAGATCGGCTTGCTGTTGCCGTGCAATGTCGTCGTCCGCGCCGACACCTCCGCTTCCGGATCGGTCATTGTCGAAGCGATGAACCCCGACATCATGGTCCAAGCGACCGGCGAGCCAGCACTGTCCGACGTCGCGGCCGAGGCCACCACCAAGCTCCAGGCCGCCATCGACGCACTCGGTGGCCAGGACGCAGCCCACAGCTGATGACCCTGACGCTGGCACTGGTCCTCGGCGTCGCCGTCGGCATCCTGCTCGGTCTCCTCGGAGGCGGCGGGTCGATCCTCGCCGTCCCGGTTCTCGTCTACGCCCTGGGAATGGACCTGTCGGAGGCGATACCGACATCGTTGCTGGTGATCGGTGTCGCCTCGGCGACCGGGGCCATCCCCAAGGTGCGGGCGAAGCTCGTCGAATGGCGACTGGCGGCGATCTTCGCGGCCACCGGTATCGTCGGCACGCTGGTCGGCAGCGTCCTGGGCAGGCATCTGCCCGAGGCCGCAGTGATGATCGGCTTCGCGATCGTCATGATCATCGCCGGGGCGCGGATGCTGCGCAGCACCGACGATGTCGGAACCGCTTGCAAGACAGGAAGTTCCGGGATCGATTGGCGGCGATGCGCACCACGGTCCATACCGACCGGGTTCGGGGTCGGTGTCCTCACCGGACTGTTCGGCGTCGGCGGAGGATTTCTGATCATCCCCGCTCTGGTGCTGTTGCTGGGAATCGAGATGAGTGTCGCTGTCGGAACGTCGCTGGTGGTCATCGTCGCCAACTCCGCCGCCGGACTGATCGCTCAGGCCGACGGGCTCGGCGGGAACTGGCCACTGACAGCCGCGTTCGCCGGTGCGGCGATCGCAGGCTCGCTGGTCGCCGGAAAACTGAGCACACGCATCGACACCGACAAGCTGCGCACGTGGTTCGCCTACCTGGTGTTCGCCGTCGCGGGCTATGTACTTGTCGACACCCTCGTTCTTTCATGACCGACTGCACACACCGAACCGATGCCCCCGGGGGTAATCTGGAAGGACTACCACCATCACACACCCTCAGGAGACCGCAATGATCGGCGACGAAGACAGCATCGCATTGGTACTCAACCGTCTGCGCCGCGCACACGGCCAACTCGCCGGTGTGATCGGCATGATCGAGAACGGACGCGACTGCAAAGACGTCGTCACTCAACTCGCCGCCGTCTCCCGCGCCCTCGACAAAGCCGGATTCAAGATCGTGGCCACCGGCCTTCGTGAATGCATGACCGGCGACACCGCAGACAACAAAGAGCCCATGACCGAAGCAGAACTGGAAAAGCTCTTCCTCGCACTGGCCTGAACGAGGACGTTTCACGTCAGAAACGAGGCCGACCCGATTACACCGTAGGAGTACCCCGTGAGCACCACCGATCCAGACATCGCCATCATCGAAACGTCGAGCCTCGGCGACCGCAGCTACCTGATCAGCCACGACGGCATCGCCGTCGTGATCGATCCCCAACGTGACATCGACCGCGTCCTGGCACTGGCCACGGAGAAGAACGCCGCGATCACCCACGTACTCGAAACCCACATCCACAACGACTACGTCACCGGCGGACTCGAACTCGCACGCGCCACCGGAGCCGAATACGTTGTGCCCGAGGGTGACCCGGTCGAATTCGAGCGACGGGCAGTGGGGGACGGCGATGTCGTCGACGCGGGATCGGCGACGTTTCAGGTCATGCACACCCCGGGCCATACACATCATCACGTCAGCTACGTACTGCAACTCGGAGACGAACCGATCGCGATCTTCACCGGCGGCTCGATGCTCTACGGATCCACCGGCCGCACCGACCTACTCGGCTCCGAACACACCGACGAGCTCACCCATGCCCAGTTCCACTCGGTCCGTCGAATCGCCGCCGAACTCCCCGCCGACGTCGAGGTCTACCCCACCCACGGATTCGGTAGCTTCTGCTCCGCGACCCCCACCAGCGGCGACTCGTCGACCATCGGTGAACAGCAACAGTCCAATCCCGCGCTGACCCAGGACGAACAAACCTACGTCGACGAGTTGATCGCAGGACTGTCGGCCTACCCCGCGTACTACGCCCACATGGGCGTCATCAACACCGAAGGCCCCGCACCGATCGACCTGTCCACCCCAGAACCCGTCGACCCCGACGAACTACGCCGCCGCATCGACGACGGACAATGGGTCGTCGACCTCCGCGCACGCACCGCCTTCGCTGCCGGACATCTCGACGGTTCCCTCGGCTTCGAGCTGTCGACGACATTCGTCACCTACCTCGGCTGGCTCTACCAGTGGGGTGCGCCGCTGACCTTGATCGGCGACACATCCGATCAAATCGACGAGGCCACAAGGGAGTTGGCACGTATCGGCATCGACCACCCCTCCGGCTCCGCTGTCGGAGAGATTCATTCGCTCGCCAGCGACGGGCGCGTACGGTCCTACGAAGTGTCCGACTTCGCCGGACTCGCCGCAGAGGACTCGGACATTGCAGTGCTCGACACCCGTCAACAGTCCGAATACGCGGACGGCCACATCCCCGGTGCGATCAACATTCCCCTCCACGAACTGCCGCACCGACTCGCAGAAGTTCCCGACGGCAAAGTGTGGGTGCACTGCGCCTCCGGCTATCGCGCCTCGATCGCGGCCTCACTACTCGACCGGGAACATCGCAGCGTGGTGCTCATCGACGACGACTACAACCGCGCAACAGATCTCGGACTCGACACCTCGAAGACATGACGAAATGCTTCGACGACCGAACGCGACGAGACAGGCGTACCCCCAGGGGGTATATGTTGGTATCATCGGCCGCATGCACTCAGTGAATCGGCACGGTCGACGGGGCACAGCTCCGACGGCAGCTTTACTGATTGCACTGACGGTGTTCGGTGTCCTGTTGATGCATTCGGTGACACCGATGTCGATGCCCGTGACCGGCTCGATGTCCACATCGATGAGCGGCGGCCATGCCTCGTTCGCAGCACCGTCCCACACGGACGCCACGGTTCCGGTGATGACCGGGGAACATGACTGCCCGTCGGGGCACCAGATGATGCATCCCTGCGTCGGCACGACGGTGTCGTGGCCCGCGCTGACGGTCCCGGCGATGAGCGCAGCCCTCGACCTGGCGCCGACATCGGTGAACCGGATCATTGGACGGGCCGACTCCACGCTTGAGCGTGCGCCGCCGTGGACGTTATGGGAGTTGGACAGATCGGTGACCTTGCGAGTGTGACAGGGAGCCCGGCAGACGCGTGTCTGTCGGCGGATCGAACGACATCCAATTCTCTGCACTACCCACTCTTGCAAGGAGTTTCCTCATGCGTACCAAAGTCATTGCCTCGATCGCTGCTGCCGCCGCGAGCGCGTTCCTCGTCGTCGGCTGTAGCGACAACGCGGCCGATTCGTCGATGGACGGCCATGCGATGGGATCGATGTCCTCGGCACCGATGTCCTCGGCCCAAGCAAGCGCGTCCGCAGAGTTCAACGATGCCGACGTGATGTTCGCGCAGATGATGTACCCGCATCACGCCCAAGCAGTCGAGATGGCCGACATGGCGAACGGCCGCACCGACAACCCGGAGGTGCTGTCGCTGGCATCGGCGATCGCCGCCGCGCAACAGCCCGAGATGGACCAGATGACCACCTGGCTCACCGAGTGGGGCCAGCCCATGCCCGACATGGACAGGGGTGACATGGGTGACATGGGTGACATGGGTGACATGGGTGACATGGGCGGGATGGACCACAGCTCCGGCAGCGGCATGATGACCGCTCAGGACATGGACGCGTTGATGGCAGCGTCGGGACCGGAATTCGACCGCCAGTGGTTGACGATGATGATCGCCCACCACACCGGCGCCATCGAGATGGCCAACACCGAAATCGCAGACGGTTCCAATCCTGACGCCCTGGAGATGGCCCGCACCATCGTCGCCACCCAGCAGCAGGAAATCGACACCATGCAGCGGCTGCTCGGCTGACCCGGCCCGCTATAGACAACGATGGCCGCATCCTCTCCGGCGGAGAAGGTGCGGCCATCAACGTTCCACAATTGTCAGGGCTGCGTTCCCGGTACGAGATCAGCTCTCACAGTGACGGTGTGCGCTGCGACGGAGGGTTGGAACTCCCCTCGTTCACCGCTCCGGTGATGGTGTCGGGTGTGAGGTCGAGTCGACGCAGTAATTGTGCGTTCGCAGCGACGATGATCGTCGACAGCGACATCAGGATCGCGCCGATCGACATCGGCAGCACGAACCCGACCGGCGCGAGCACTCCTGCCGCGAGCGGAACCGAGATGAGGTTGTATCCCGCTGCCCACCAGAGGTTTTGCTTCATCTTTCGGTACGAGGCGCGCGAGAGTTCGATCACCGACAACACCGACCTCGGGTCGTCGCTGGCGAGGATCACTCCGGCCGATGCGATTGCGACGTCGGTGCCGGCCCCGATCGCGATACCGACATCGGCCTGCGCCAGAGCCGGGGCGTCGTTGACTCCGTCGCCGACCATCGCCACCGTACGGCCTTCGCTCTGGAGTTCAGCGACGTTGTGCGACTTGTCTTCCGGTTTCACCCCGGCGAAGTAGCGGTCCACACCGAGCTCGGTGGCGACGGACTTCGCGACGGCGTCGGCATCACCGGTGATCATCACGACCGCGATTCCTCGCGCGTGCAGCGCGTCTACCGCAGTGCGTGACTCGGACCGGATCTCATCGGCGAGCGCGAGGGCACCGATCACGGCCCCGTCGGCGAGGACGTGCAGGATGATCGCCCCGTCCCCGCGCCACCGGTCGGCGACAGCGAGTTCGGATCCGTGTTCCTGCTCGAGCAGTGCCGGCCCGCCGACCTGGATCCGGACGCCGTCGACGTCGGCTGCGACCCCGACGGCGGGGGACGACTGAAAGCCGGCTGCAGCCGGGACCGTCAGGTTCCGCGCGCGTGCGGCCTCGACGATGGCACGGGCGAGTGGATGTTCGGAATCTGCTTCTGCGGCAGCGGCCAGCGCGAGAACGTTGTCGGCGGTGCGCCCGCCGGTCACCTCGACTGCGGTGACGGTGGGTTCACCCTTGGTGAGGGTCCCGGTCTTGTCGAAGAGCACGGTGTCCACCGTGCGCATGGTTTCGAGTGCGAGCCGGTCCTTGACCAGAACACCGCCGCGGGCGGCGCGTTCGGTGGCGATGGAGACCACCAGCGGAATCGCCAGTCCGAGTGCGTGCGGGCAGGCGATGACCAGCACGGTGATGGTGCGGATGACGGCGTCGTCGGGCATCCCGACCAGAGTCCACACCGCAGCGGTGATGATCGCGGCACCGAGAGCGAACCAGAACAGCCAGCCAGCGGCGGTGTCCGCGATGCGCTGAGCGCGCGAGGTCGAGTTCTGGGCGTCGGCGACCAGGCGGCCGATGCCGGCGAGGGCGGTGTCCTCCCCTACTGCGGTGACCTTGATGCGGAGACCGGAGTCGGTGGCGACAGTGCCGGCGACGACTTGGTCGCCGTCGCTGCGGCGGACGGTGCGTGATTCGCCGGTGATCATCGATTCGTCCATGCTCGCCGATCCGGAGACGATGGTGCCGTCCGCCGGTACGCGGCCACCGGGGCGCACGACGACGACATCACCGAGCTGCAGCTCGGACGGCGACACCTGCACTACGTCGTCGCCCTCGACGCGTTGTGCGGTGTCCGGGAGCAGTGCTGCCAGCGAGTCCAGGGCGGAGGTGGTCTGCGCGAGGGATCGCATTTCGATCCAGTGCCCGAGCAGCATGATCACGATCAGCAGGGCCAGTTCCCACCAGAAGTCGAGCTGATGATCGAGCAGGCCGAGGCTTGCTCCCATCGACGCGACGAATGCGACGGTGATCGCGAGGGCGATGAGCAGCATCATTCCCGGTGCACGTGAACGGATTTCGCTGACTGCTCCGGAGAGGAACGGGGAACCGCCCCAGGCATACATCACCGTTCCGAGCACCGGGGAGACCCAGGCGATCCACGATGAGTCGGGCAGTGAGTATCCGAGGAGCATCGCGAACATGTTCGAGGCAACGATCACCGGAAGGGCGAGGACCAGCATGATCCAGAACAGACGACGGAACATGCCGACGTGGTCCCCATGACCGGCGTGGCCACCGTGACCGGTATGGCCTTCGTGACCGGTATGGCCTTCGTGTTCCTTCTCGCCATGGCCGGAGTGGGCTGCGCTGTGTTCGGATGCATCGTGGCCCGGCAGCGTGCCCGCTGTCTCGGCTCCGCCAGCGTCGGCATGTGTGTGGTTGTTCATCGCGGGAAATCCTTCTCTCCACCAGGTTCAGCGGTTACGCGGTGCGCGAATCTTTGGGTTGCGGTTCGACTGTGTATCCAGCCTCGCGGACAGCTGCGATGACACCGGCGTGGTCGGGCACGTCAGCACTTGTCACCGTCAGAGTTCCCGCAGCTGCAGATGCCTCGACCGTGTCGACTCCTGCAACGGTGCTTACTTCCTCCCGGACTGCCGCTTCGCAGTGACCGCAGGTCATGCCCGTGACTTTGTAAACCGTGGTGATCATGTCGCGCTCCTCTGGCTGCTTAGATACCCCATGGGGGTATCTCGATGACATGTCGACCATACCCCCTCCCCGTATGTTTCGGAAGGCCGTTGGCTGCGTCGAGTGGCTTACGAACCTGCGGCGAAGACCAGTCCGTTGGCCGAACTTCGGATCGAGTCATGGTGCGGTGGGGTCTACGTCGAATCGGCCTGGGTGCGCAGTCCTGACATAGCGGACCGCAGTGGTGGTGCCGATACCGAACACGGTCATCAGGGCAACTGGGTCGCCACTGTGGGCGGCCTCGTCGAGGATGCGATCGACACGCAGTTCGCGGGCGGTGATGCCGAGGTCACGGAATGGCCGGGTGATGTAGTGGCGACTGCCCGGCAGTGCGGTAGGCGCAGTTATCCGGGTGATCAGCAAGTACGGATTCGTGCTGGTCGGCCACCGCAGCTGACGGTAGATCAGCCAGTCGCGGAGCACCTCAGCGGTGAACTCGTCCAACCAGAACGTGTGGCGGGTGTGCGTACGGGTGACGGTTGCTCGTCCTGCCGAACGGTCGAGATGGTCGAGTCGGAAGCCGATGACCTCTTCGATCGTCAGCGCGTGGACCGCGACGAGCGCCAGAATCACCCGGTCATCGGGCCTGCTCAGCTGATCGAACAGCCCATGCACGCGGTCGGACGGCAACGGTCTGAGGATCCTGCGGCTGTACCGACCAGCGACCTCTCGGGCAGGGTCGGCGAAGATGCGACGTTCGCGTTTGAGTCCGCGGAAGAGCGACCTCAGGGCCGTGTGCACGTTGTGTCTCGACTGCCCTGAGTGACGGCTCAGCGCGCGCTCGATGTCGACAGTTTCGACAGATCGCAGGCTTTGGTGTGTCTCAGCCCATTCGTGCAAGACCGGTTGCGCGAAATTGAGATAGAGGGCAATGGTCACTTCCGTCAGCGGTCTGGACTTACGTCGACCGCGGCCGCCCAACGCAGTGACCCACGCCTGCACGTCGTCGCGGAACTGCGCGGGTGTTTGCTCGATCATCCGTATGGTGCGCTCGGTGTGCCGGGCGGCATTACTTGCCGCCACCCCATCGGCAGGGTTTCGTTCCGACATCAGTTGGGAGGTGGGACGCGGCGGGCTCCGCGCTTCCTGGTCCCGGTAGCGGGTGCGGCCGGGCCCGACCGATCACCGATTGCGCGTGCTGGAGCTGCGTCGAGATCCACGCTGTGAACAGCTTCCGCCAGCATCAGATCACCGACAGTGCAGTTCAACGCCGCACAGATCTTGTCCAGGTCATCGAGACGGATCGTGACCGGCGCCGAAGACCACAGGGCCGCAGTCTTGCTCAGTGACGGGTGGAAGTCGACCTGCTCGAATGCTTTGAGTAGCTGCGTCGGACGCCAGATGTCGCGTTGCGCCGCGACCATGCGCAGGTTCCATTTCATCTTCTAATTCTCCGTACTCAAGCGCCGCACGGCGCGTTGTGTCGACTCGATGACAGACCGTTCCGGGTCGGCTCCGGCCGACGCCAAATAGCCCACAGTGGTGCTCGCCCATTCGTGGCCGAGCATCTTCTGCACATCCCACAAGGGCATGCCTTGTTGGTAGTTGTGGGTGGCGCAGGCGTGACGCAGCAGATGGGGGTAGAGCTCCCGCACCGGGCCGTTCAGATGAAGGTGCGACGCAGCTTTGAGATTGCGGCGGAAAGTCGAGGGCTGAATCGCGGGTGCAACGGCGAGGTTGAGCGCCGCGACGGCGGTCGGCAAGCGTTCCGATGGCCACAACGGTGCGCCCGCGTCGGTCGGGTCGTCGCTGAACTCGCCCCGGATCTGTTCGAGATACCACCACAGCAGCTCTCTCCCCTCTTCGAAGAGAAACGCTTGCCGTTCGCGTGGACCCGATCCGCGAGCGCCCTTACCCACGACGACGAAGCGGCCCCACTGTCCCGCTTCCCAATGAATGTCGCCGATCCTCACCGCACACAGCTCCGACGCGCGCGCACCGGACAGGTACGCAATCTTCGCCATGGTGTAGTCGCGCGCGCTCACGTGGTACTTGCGTGAGCGCGGCAGGGCCTCTCTCCACTCGGCGAAGAACGCTGTCATCGCTCGTCGAGTGGGAGGAATCCGCAGCGCGAAATCACCCCTGTGTCTCGGCCGGTTGAACGGGTCGACCGGCGACTCGACACCGACACCGAACGCTCGGAGCAGCTCACCGGCGTAGCGGTGCTCGAGGAATCGGTAGTAGTTGTCGATCTGAACTGTCTTCTTCCGGATGGTTGCGTGACTGCGCTTACCGGGACCGGCAAAGTACTGATCGAACTGCTTCTGGGTCAATCGCCATGGCACACAATCGAAGTAATCGCATATCTCGATCACGGGATACATGATTCTCTGCAACGTCGCCGGGCTCAGACCCGCCACATCTCTGGCCCATCCGTATTCGACCAGCGTGTTACGGAAGAAGTCGTGTTCGTCGTCCCCTGACGCCGACGCCAGCCGCTGCAGCGATTCGACGTCCGCAAGTTCCCCACTGCCGACCCGCGCGGCACTCGATGCGCCGTCGGCAGCGATACGTCGCTGCCGACGAGTAGCGAAATCTGACACGAACAGTGAACTTATGCGAGGAACTCGCAGAATCTACGAGTAACTGATGAAATTTGAGCGACCACGGAATGAAGAAGAATCGTTGCTCTGACCAGGGAACCTGGGCTTACACCGGTTCCTGGCAGCCGATCGAACCCGTGCGGACTCCAGTGGGCCAGGCCCCGGGTCCCGCAGTACAGTCCCCGCTCATGAACTATCAGCAGTGGGAGCGAGCAACCGAATGGCCGCTTGCCGTATCAGCTTTGACGTTCCTTGCGATCTACACATGGACTGTGCTGAGCCAGCCGACAGGCACGGAGGCACACGTCGCCGAATACGCGATCCTCGGGATCTGGGCATTGTTCGGGATCGACTACCTCGTGCGACTTGCCCTTGCGGAAAAACGCACGCGCTGGTTTCTTCTGCACCTACACGAACTCGCAATCGTCGCGCTGCCGGTACTGCGTCCGCTGAGACTGCTAAGGCTCCTCACCTTGGTCAGTTTGCTGCAACGCTCGATCGGAGGCGCTCTCCGTGGTCGGGTAGTCACCTATGCCGTCGCCGGAACCTTGATGCTGGTTTTTGTCGCGTCACTCGCGATGTTCGACGCCGAACGCGCCGCACCGGCCGGCAGTATCAAGACCTTCCCCGATGCCCTGTGGTGGGCAACTACGACTATCACGACGGTCGGCTACGGAGACTTCTCACCATCAACAGCGACGGGCCGATTCATCGCCGTCGGGCTGATGGTTGCGGGCATCGCATTGCTCGGATTAGTCACGGCAACCCTGGCGTCGTGGCTCGTCCAGAAGGTCGCCGAACAGGACGACGCGAACCAGGCTGCGACCCAGCAACAGGTTGCGGACCTGACCTCTCAAATTGCAGCGCTGCGAATCGAACTCGCGTTGCGACCCGACAGACGATGTTCGGCAGAGTCTTCGGCACCCGAAGGCACAGTGTCGTCACAAAACCGCTGATCGAAGAACGTCGAGCTGCAGTCGTCGCGAAGTCTCGAAGCCGCTCCGCTGAGCGGAGTTTCGGCGGCTCAAACCGAGACGAAGTCGCGGATGTAGTTCAGTCCATCAACTCCGGATGCTGCGCGACAATTCGGTCGTACATCGGCTGAAACTGGAACCACCCCGCGTACTCGAGACCCACCTGGTTGTACGTCAACTTCGCCGTCACGTCATCCAACGGTTTCGGTTCACCTGCTGCCATGGCGATGAGCTGCGCCTGACTGGATCGCTCCATTGTGATGAACCACCACGCCGCGGAGTCCACGGTCCGACCGACCGTGAGCAGACCGTGGTTCGACAGCACAATCGCCTTGCGCTGACCGAGTGCTTCACCAATTTTTCTCCCCTCTTCCAACTCGGCAACGACACCCGTGTAGTCGTCGAACACGGCGTGGTCGTCGTAGAACGCGCAAGCGTCCTGAGTCAGAGGTGCCAGCCCCATCCGCAGGCTCGAGAGCGCCTTGCCGTACAAAGAATGTGCGTGTGCGGCCGCAACCACGTCCGGTCGAGCCGCATGCACCTGGGAGTGGATGACGAAAGCAGCACGGTTGACCGGACGGTTACCTTCGACGATCTGACCGTCGTGATCAACCAGGATGAGATCGCTTGCTTTGATCATGCTGAAATGCATACCGAAGGGGTTGACCCAGAAGTGGTCGGTCTTCTCTGGGTCACGAGCGGTGATATGCCCCGCCACCCCTTCGTCGAAGCCGCACTGACTGAAGAGCCGGAAAGCGGCCGCAAGTCGTTGCTTTCGGTGCTGCCTTTCGTCGTCCACCGACTCGAACACCGGCGGAGCGGGTACGTCGATTCCTGGGCGGGTCTGTGCCAGTTCGGACATCGTGTTCCTTCGGGCGCTGGTGTCGTTTCCGCGCACGACCTCGGGGCATGGTCGACGCGTAGCGGACGGTCCGCATGACAACCCTCGCAGCGAAACATCACTGCTCGGTCATACTTCAGTTCTACACCCGCGAGTCGCACCTTGAATCGCGAAAGCCCGTATGCAATGCGATGTGCCTCGTGCTGTCGCCGGAGTGATGGCATTCGCGACGGCTCGTAGCTTTCAGTCGCTGTGTCGCCGGCGACGTCCGGTCAGCGCTTGGCAATCGACCGATGACATCAGCCAGATACCGTCACGAGGTATTGCCACTGTTCCGCCTGTGCACCAACAGTTTTGCCGGAGCCGACCTAGAGTTTTTCACCACCTCCGGGACGGAGTCGAACCACCGGCACCACAATCAGCAGGCCGCAGGGTCAACGGCCGTCCACCACGCGGAGCTGTCCGAACGGTTCGTTGCACCACCTGCAGCTCGCGTTAACGTAGTCGTGGCCGTCTTCACGTTCGCACTCATCCACTGCGCATCCGCTGCCGCAGGAGAGCATCTGCCCACATCGGCACCGCTCGCCGTCACACCCAGGGTGGTGAAGCGCTCCCGGCGGGGTGCCACAGTCGTGACACTTTCTCCTTCCGTTCGGTATTCGACTGGGTCGCCAAGTGCAACCCACCGAATCGAGCATTTCCAGATCGCACGCCATGCAGATCGCCATGCCGTGCAGAGTCGCACAGGGCACCGACAGCAAAGGATTCTCGCGCTCGAAATTCTCGACGTCTCGGCATAGCTCACACCCGTCGAGTTGCAGAGGAATCATCCAGACCGACCGGTGACAGTCGCGCGTCACGCAGACAAAAGAGGCGGTTCCAGATTTCTCCGGAACCGCCTCTGAACTGCAATCTGTCGGGCTGACAGGAATTGAACCTGCGACCCCTTGACCCCCAGCTAGATCGACCGACTTTCGATGGTCCCACCGGGACCCACCGCACATCCCCTGAGCAGCGTTTTCCGTACACACTCGTACATCCAGGTTCACCCTTGGTTGCACCGAGTAGTGACACGCTCGCGGCACTGTCGACTAGCCGAGAACACCGCGGGGAACTACTGGCAACGGTGGAACCGGCACCTCGGGCAATGACGCACGATTCAGTACCCAGAGCAAGTGAGACAAGTTCAAACAGTGGCAGTTGCTCACTGTTCGCGACCACGCTCACCCGTTCCCCGTTCTGACCGACGCCGATCCGCGCGAAACTCGAAGCTCGGGATGATTATCCGCTGGATTGCGTGCATGACTTCGAGTTCGGCGACCTGTCCGGACGCGGCCAGGGCCCGCAGAGGACCGGGTCGGCACTCATATCCGGCGACTCCGGCACCTACCGACTGACGTTCTCGAAGACAGCAGCAAGACCCTGTCCGCCACCTATGCACATCGTTTCCAGTCCATACCGGGAACCACGCCGCCGCATTTCGCGAAGGAGAGTCGCGAGAATCCGGCCTCCTGTGGCACCGACCGGGTGGCCGAGTGAAATGCCCGAGCCGTTCGGGTTCAGCCGCTGATCGTCCGGCTCGATCCCCCACGTTCGCAGGACTGCCAAAGTTTGTGCGGCAAAGGCTTCGTTCAACTCGATGACGTCCATATCGGCCATGGTCAACCTTGCACGCCCGAGAGCCTTCTCGGACGCCGGGACCGGTCCGATTCCCATCGTCCGTGGCGCTACACCGGCAACGGACCAACTCACCAACCGCGCGATCGGACGTAGCCCGAGCTCGGCTGCGCGCTCCGGAGTCGTCACGATCGCGAGCGCAGCACCGTCGTTTTGACCGCTGGCATTACCTGCTGTGACGGTCGAGGCCGGATCGATCTTCCCGCGCATCGGACGTAGCTTCGCCAGACTCTCGGCAGTGGTGTCGGCACGCGGATGTTCGTCGGTGTCAGCCACAATCGGATCACCGCGCCGCTGCGGAACCGGCACTCCCACAATCTCTTCAGCGAACACTCCGTTCTTCTGCGCGGCAACTGCGCGCTGATGCGACTGGACGGCGAGCTCGTCCTGGTCCTCACGGCTGATCGAAAACTCTGCTCGCAAATTCTCGGCGGTTTCGATCATTCCGCCGGGAACAGGAAAGTTTGTCCCGCCTGCAGTGACACGGGCTCGGGCCAGTCGATCGCTCAGCCCCACCGATTCGGCCTTGATCCCCCATCGCATTCCGGTTGCGTAGAACTCGGCCTGACTCATACTTTCCGCACCACCGGCGAGCACCAGATCGCTACCGCCCGTTTGTACTTGCATGCACGCCTGTAGGACGGCCTGCAGTCCGGATCCGCACCGACGGTCGACCTGTAGACCTGGAACCTCGATACCGAGGCCTGCATCGAGTGCGGCGACCCGTCCGATTGCAGGTGCTTCGCCGTTCGGCGAGGCCTGTCCCAGGATGACGTCGTCTATGGCACCGCCCTCCAGTCCGGTACGCGCGCACAGTTCTTTGATCACCACGGCGGCGAGCTGCTGCGGTGACGCATCGCGGAGCACTCCCCCGAATCCACCGACAGGTGTGCGTAGCGGTTCACAAATGACAGCGTCGGGCATGAAGTTCCTTATCAGGGCGGGATGGGATTACGAGGGGACGATCGATCGCTACATGTAGCGCCCGCCGGTAACCTCGGAGACGGTGCCGGTCATGTAGGACGACAGGTCGGACGCGTAGAACAGAGCTACCGATGCCACTTCCCGCGGATCCCCGGCACGCTGCATCGGTATTTCCGCCATCTTCTGGTCCCACGCCTTCTGCGGCATGGCCTCGGTCATCGCCGTCTTGATCAGTCCCGGCTGAATGACATTGACCCGAACACCCAGGTGTGCAACTTCTTTCGCTGCCGCTTTGGAGAGTCCCACAATTCCGGCCTTGGCCGCCGAGTAGTTGCTCTGCCCTACGAAGCCGACCTTGGCCGAGATCGACGACAGGTTGATGATCGATCCACCGCCGTTCTCACGCATGACGCCTGCTGCGATTCTCGTGCCGTTCCAGCAACCCTTGAGATGCACGTCGATCACCTGATCGAACTGCTCCTCTGTCATTTTCCGCATGGTCGCGTCGCGAGTGATTCCCGCGTTGTTGACCATGATGTCGATAGACCCGAACGATGTGACGGCAGTGTCCACCAGGGCCTGTACGTCGGAGGCGGACGTGACATTGCAGCGAACGCCGACTGCAGGGGTGGGTAGAGCGTCTGCGGCTTCCTTGGCCTTGGACTCGTCGAGATCACCGATGACGATGTTCGCGCCGTTCTCGGCGAACATCGTGGCGATGGCCAAACCGATGCCCTGAGCGCCACCGGTGATGACGGCTGTACGACCTGAAATCATGAAATGTCCTGTTCTGTGGTGGTGCCGACGGTCATCGTGCGAAGTACGCATCGAAGGCTGCGTTCTGCACGGCAATACCCTGGCGCAGAATGCCGTCCGCTTCGTCGGGGCAGCAACCGGATTCGATCAGCAGTGCGCGGGTGTGTTGACCCAGTGCTGGAACATCGCCCATCGGAGCTTCGTGATCAGCGAATGTAGCCGGAGGCAGCAGCGCCTGTGCTGTGGCGTGTTCGGTACCGACCGTGCGCCAACGGTCACGTTCGACAAGTTGAGGATGGGAAACGACCTGATCCATCTGTTTGACCTGGGCCGCAGGAATACCGGCCGACGCCAGTTTCGCGTCCAGCTCGACTGTCGTGAAGAGCGATGTGCGGGCGGCGACGACAGCGTCGCATTCGGTGCGGTTCTGTACGCGCAGCACGTTCGTCGCGAATCGAACATCGTCCACCAACTCGGGGACGCCCAGTACCTCCGAGACGAGCGTGTACCAGCCACGGTCGTTCTGTACACCGATCAGGATTTGACCGTCGCTCGTCGGATAGGCGTCGTACGGCGCGATGGAACTGTGGCTCACACCCATACGCTGCGGTTGCGTGCCGGTGTACATCTGTGTGTACATCGCGTGGCCCATCCACTCCACGGTCGAATCGAGCATGGACACGTCGATGGTCGCGCCTTCGCCAGTTCGTCCGCGCCGCAGCAACGCCGCGAGAACCGATTGTGCGCAATACATTCCGGTGGCGATGTCGGCGGTGGGTATTCCGGTCTTGGCCGGCTCGTCCGGTGTTCCGGTGATGGAGATCAAGCCCGACTCGGCCTGGATCAGCATGTCGTAGGACTTACGATCCTGCATAGGACCACCCCTGCCGAACCCGGACATATTGACGACGACCAAATGCGGATTCGCCGTGCGCAATTCGTCGGCACCCAAGCCGAGACGCTCTGCCGCACCAGGAGCAAGGTTCTGCACGAACACATCGGCTCGGTCGATGAGTTCTCGAACGATGTGGCGTCCCTGCACCGACTTCAGATCGACCGCAAGCGATTCCTTACCCCGATTGAGCCACACGAAGTGCGCTCCGGTGCCGTGAACGGCGTGGTCGTAACCCCGCGCCAGGTCTCCGCCGTCGGTGCGTTCGATCTTGATGACACGAGCACCCAGATCGGCGAGATTCCTGGTGGCGAGCGGAGCTGCGACGGCCTGCTCTATCGCGACGACGGTGAAGCCTTCGAGTGGTGCGTTCACGAGTTGCGTTTCTGTTCGGCCCGAATCAGGCCGCCACCGACGATCAGTCGCTGAATCTCGCTGGTGCCCTCGTACAGTCGGAGCAAGCGCACATCACGGTAGATGCGCTCGACCGGCACCTCACGCATGTATCCGGCACCGCCGTGAATCTGGACCGCGAGATCGGCGACCTTGCCGACCATCTCGGTGCAGAACAACTTCACCGCAGACGGCGCAATACGGCGATCGGTCTCCTGCACCCACGCCCGCGCAGCCTCACGCACCATCGCCCGGCCCGCCATGACACCGACCTGCTGATCGGCGATCATCGCCTGCACCAGCTGGAAACTGCCGATCGGCTCGCCACCCTGAGTGGACGCCGCGGCATACGACACCGACTCGTCCAAGGCACGCTGCGCCTGACCGACGGCCAGCGCGGCAATGTGCACCCGCCCCCGGGCCAGCGAGGTCATCGCCGCCTTGTAGCCGATGTCGCCGTTCCCGCCGACCAGTGCGTCGGCCTCGACGCGTACGTCGGTGAAGTTCACATCGGCCGTGCCGGAGCCCTGCTGCCCCATCTTCGCGTCCTTGACGCCCACCACGATCCCGGCGGTGTCGGCAGGGACCAGGAATACTGCAATGCCGTTGCCGCTCTGCGGTTTCGGGTCCAATTTCGCGAAGACGACGAACATGTTCGCGATCGGTGCATTGGTGATGTATCGCTTGCTGCCGTTGATGACCCACCCGGTGCCGTCGACTTTCGCGGTGGTCCGTAGCCCCGCCGGATTGGACCCGGCCCCGTCCTCGGTCAGCGCGAAGGACGCGACGATGTCGCCGGATGCCATGCCCGGCAACCATTTCGCCTTCTGCTCCTCGGTACCGAATCCCACGAGCACCTGGCCGGCGATCCCGTTGTTGGTGCCGAACATCGATCGCAGCGACAGCGAGGTGTAGCCGAGCTCCATCGCGAACTCGACGTCCTGGATCAGGTTCAGGCCGAGCCCGCCCCACTCCTGCGGGATCGCGTAGCCGAACAGCCCCATCTCTGCGGACTGTTTCCGCAGATCGTCGGGAATCGAATCGGTGTTCATGATGTCGAGTTCACGCGGCACCACACGTGAGCGCACGAAGTGGGAGATCTGCTTCAGCACGTCCGCGAAGACGTCGTCCGGTACATCGGGATTCAGCGTATCCATGGGACAACTATCGGTTACTGCATTACTATCAGTCCAATACTTAATTGGTACTTCTGTTTTGACAATTTTGGCAATAAAGGAGGGTAGGTGGACGTCGAGCAGCTCCGCGCGTTCCTCGCGGTAGCCGAGGAGCTGCACTTCGGCCGTGCCGCCGCGCGCTTGCATGTCGCGCAGCCGCCCTTGAGTCGCACGATCAAGCAGCTCGAGAAGCACCTCGGTGCCATCCTGTTCGACCGAAACACCCGCTCGGTGAAATTGACTGCCAGCGGTCAGGCCCTGATAGACCCCGCCCGCGCAGTGCTCGAAGCGATGCGCACCGCCGAGAACGCTGTCCTATCGGCCGACGGCGGCGAGACCGGCCTCGTCCGCATCGCGTTCGCGGGTGTGTCGACGCATCGCATGGTCGCGAGACTCGCTCGACTCGTTCGGTCTCAGCACCCGGGTATCGAACTCGAACTCTCCAGCCAGAACTTCGCCCAGCCGGCCATGAAACGGCTTCTGGGTGGAGACACCGACATTGCACTCGGCAGATGGGACGTCATTCCGTCCACCGTCGAGTCCCAGGTCGTGATGCCAGATCATCTCGTCGTCGCAATCGCCGACACACATCCGCTGGCCGACGCACGGCACGTCGGAATCGGGCAGCTGGCACAGGAACACTTCGTATCCCTGCCACTGCACGAAGGATCGGTACTCCCCGATCGACTCCGCCGATTGGCGGACGCGCACGGCTTCGTCCCCGACGTCGTTCAGATCGCTCCCGACACTCAGACTGCCCTCGCCCTGGTATCCGCCGAGGTGGGGTGCCACCTGACCCTGGCCTCGGTGGCCAGCAACGTCACCGACCCGCACGTCGTGTTCGTCCCCCTGGACGACACCACAGCAGATGTGGACATGAGAGCCGCGTGGCGCCGAGACAACACCAACCCAGCGCTGCGCGTGGTACTCGACAAGGTCGTCGCTCTCGACGAGAGCGGCTCGTGAGCGGCACCTACAGCGACGCCTCACCGTCGTCCAGACCGAGCTGACGTAAACGGCGGTAGAGGGTAGTTCGGCCGATCCCGAGGAGCTCTGCTGCCATCGACTTGTTGCCACCAGCGCGGTCCAATGCCTCGACGATGGCATCACGCTCGGCCGATTCCATCATCGTCATCTTCCGACGTGACGGCGCTCGTTGGAGGTGTTCGGGCAGGTGGTGACGCTCGATCACCGACGCAGTCACACTCGACGCAAGGGTGGTCACGGTCGCCGTCAACTCTGCGATATTGCCGGGCCATTCCCACTGCATCAACGACTGCAGAGCTGTCGGAGACATCGAATGCCGCCGCGTTGTATCCACCTGATCGAGAATGCTTCGGACGAGCCCCGGAATGCGATCCGGGGCGGCGGAGAGAGCTTCCGTTCTGGCGTCGATACCCCAATGATCGACCAGTGCAGCGACTTCCGGTGAGGATGCCTCGGCACAGCTGGTGATCAACAGTTGATTCCGCCTACCGGCTGCAACAGCCGCGCGGTGTTCCCGAACCAGGGTTGCGACCACCACCCCTTCGTGGTCATGCACCGACTCCAGTCTTCGTACCAGGACATCTCGGCCGCCCTCGAGCAGGTCTGCCACAGCAGACCAGGGCGTTGCGGTGTCTGTCGACAGAACGACCACCTCGAGTTCTCCGCCTTCTCCTCGACCGGCGCGTGCATCCAGCGCCCGCGATGCACGACCGGATCCACGAGGACCGTCGATCACCGTCACCGCCGCCTGTGCCGCCTCTCGCGAAGCACTGTCTCCGTGTGCACTGGGACCGATGGGGGCGGCCGTCGGCACCTCGTCTCGAGGAACGGGAGCGAAGTGCAGCACGTAGTAGTCGCGGGCTCCTTCGACGACTCGCCGAGCTGTCACCGCCACCGCGCCTGACTCGATATCCCAGCGGGCCGTGCTCGCGACCGCCCAGTTGTGTGCGCTGAGGCGATCCCACAGGAGCACGTGCGAGTCGACGCTCACATAGGGCAGTCCGGGTGTATTCGCCAGCAGCGACTCGCGATCCATGATGACCGTGGGACGACGAGAGTTGGCGTAACGCATGAACGACATTGCCAACGCGAGGTCCTGCGGTCGTGCTGCCGCCTTCAATCGTTCTTCGATCTGCTGACCGATTTCCTTGGTGAGGGTGACCATCAGAGAATTCGCAATGGCCAACGGTCCCCCGAGCGAGACCGATCCGATCACCAGGCCCGACGGCGTGTAGACCGGAACGGCGGCACACGCCAGCACGGACAGCGACTCGTTGAAGTGCTGGCTGCCTTCGATGTACACCGCTCGGCCTTCGACCATCGACGTACCGAGACCGTTGGTCCCGATCGAGTCTTCCGAATAGTCGAACCCTTCGGCCGCGTTCACTCGGTCCAGTTTTCGCTGCAATCCTCGATCGCTAGCGCGCCTCGCCACGATGCTGCCTGCGCGGTCGCTGAGAAACAATGTCGTGCCGGTGTCCACCAGCTGGTCCTGCCATCGGTCGAGTACCGGATCTGCTGCGCGGCGCAGAATCGAGTCGGTATCGATCGCGTCGAACTTCTGCGATGGCAGCGTGCTGTCCGCGCTGTTGCCTATCGAGCGACGCCAGCTGCGCAAGATCAGGTCCGGAACCACCCCCTCGTCGGGAGCACCGGACAGCAGGCCTGCGCGCATCAGGTGCCGCTTCGCCTCGCGCACCGCATCACTCATAGGTTCTCGCCCTCTAACCAGTTGTTCATCCGCCACCCTGAACACTCACAGGTCGCAACAATCACTATTCCATTACTGCCATACGCGCATAACTGCAGTTCAGCACAGTCATATCCGGGTGTTCCAGATTGGTACACACCAGACACCTGTGCTCCACCTCACCATTGTGACCAGAGGAAGTGAACTACACCACACAGGTCGCAAGACCGGAGGAGCAATCACATGGCGTCACACGAACCCGATCAGATCCGTGAGATCGACGCACTCGTCGTCGGATGCGGCTTCGGCGGGATCTACATGCTTTACAAGCTACGGCGTGAACTCGGACTGACCGCCATCGCTATCGACAAGGCCGCCGGTGTCGGCGGTACCTGGTTCTGGAACAAGTACCCGGGGGCCCTGTCGGACTCGGAGAGCTTCGTCTACCAGTACTCGTTCGACCGCGATCTGTACGACCAAACCACCTGGAACACGAAGTTCGTTCGCCAGCCCCAGATCCTGGAGTACCTCAACGGCGTCGTCGACCGCTACTCGCTGCGCGAAGACATCGCGCTCGAGACCACCATGACCGCGGCCCGATTCGACGAGGTTGCCGGAACCTGGACCGTGTCCACCGACCGTGGAATCACCTACAAGGCCAAGTATCTCGTCAACGGCCTCGGCCTCCTGTCGGCGACGAATGTGCCGAATTTTCCGGGCATCGAGAACTTCGCGGGCCGGTTGGTGCACACCGGCGCATGGCCCGAGGATTTGGATCTGACCGGCAAGCGAGTCGGAGTCATCGGCAACGGGTCCACCGGAGGTCAGGTGATCACCGCGGTCGCGCCGATCGCCAGGCATCTCACCTCGTTCCAGCGCACCCCTCAGTACAGCGTTCCTGCGGGCAACCGCGTGTTGTCCAACGAGGAATTGGCACGGCAGAAAGAGAACTTCGAGGCCAACTGGGACCAGGTCCGCAATTCAAGCGTCGCAATGGGATTCGTCGAAAGTGAGATCGAGACGTTCAGCGTCTCTGCCGAGGAACGCCAGCAGATCTTCCAGCGGACGTGGGACGAGGGCGGCGGGTTCCGCTTCATGTTCGAGACGTTCTGCGACATCGCTACCAATCCCGAAGCGAACGAGGAAGCGGCGAAATTCATCCGTTCCAAGATCGCCGAGATCGTCAAGGATCCGGAGACTCGACGCAAGTTGACGCCCACCGATCTCTACGCCCGCCGACCACTGTGTGATTCGGGCCTGTACGAAACGTTCAACCGGGACAACGTCTCTCTGGTTCACGTCGGCGAGAACCCCATCCGCGAACTGACAGCCGAAGGCATCGTCACCGAAGATGGGGAACTGCACAAGATCGACGTACTGATTTGCGCCACCGGCTTCGACGCCGTCGACGGCAACTACGTCAAGGTCGACATCCGCGGACGCAACGACGAAAGCCTCAAGGAACACTGGCAGGACGGGCCGACCAGTTACCTCGGAATGGCCACCACCGGGTTCCCGAACATGTTCATGATCCTCGGACCGAACGGACCCTTCACGAACCTGCCGCCGTCGATCGAGACACAGGTCGAGTGGATCTCGGACACCATCGGGGCCATCGAGAACAACTCCATGGGCTGGATCGAGGCCAAGCCGGACATCGAAACAGAATGGACCGATATCTGCGCCGACATCGCCGACCAGACGTTGTTCCCGAAAGCTGCGTCGTGGATCTTCGGTGCCAACATCCCCGGCAAGAAGCGCACGGTCATGTTCTACCTCGGCGGCATCAAGGAGTATCGCTCGGTGCTCGACAACGAGAAGGCATCCGGCTACCCGAGCTTCCTGACGCAATCGGACGCGCTCGAGCCTGCCTGACCCTTCACTCGAGGACACTGCATCGATCACGCCGGCCGGGTGACCTACACCGGTCGCCCGGCCGGCGTCCTGCAACGAAAGACATGCCGATGAGCAAGTACGCAAGCACCGATCCCACTACAGGCACCATCGTGGCGAAGTTCGAGACCGAGTCCGACGAGCAGGTGATGGCATCGCTCTCCGCCGCCGACGCCGCGTACCGAACATGGCGGACCGCCGAAGTGGCCGAACGCGCTTCGGTTCTCCAGCGGGTCGCCGATCTGCATCGCGAACGCGAAACCGAACTCGCCGAGTTGATGACACTCGAGATGGGCAAACCGATCGCACAGGCCCGAGGCGAAGTGAAACTCTCCGCGTCGATCTTCGAGTACTACGCGACCAAGGGTATGGACCTGCTCGCGGACGAGGAACTCGACATTGCCGGTTCCGGACGAGCATTGGTGCGTACGGCACCCATCGGAGCACTCGTCGGCGTCATGCCATGGAATTTTCCCTACTACCAGGTTGCCCGATTCGTAGCGCCGAACCTGTTGCTGGGCAACACGATTCTGCTCAAGCATGCCAGCAACTGCCCGCAACAGGCGTTGGCCGTCGAGGCGATGTTGCGTGATGCAGGAAGCCCCGAGGGTGTGTACCGGAACATTTTTGCCTCCAGCGACCAGATAGCCGATCTCATCGCCGACCCCCGAATTCAGGGGGTCTCGCTCACCGGATCGGAACGCGCGGGCAGCATCATCGGACAGCTCGCCGGCAAGTACATGAAAAAGGCAGTACTCGAACTCGGCGGCTCGGACCCGTTCCTCGTGCTCGCCGGCGCCGACCTCGATGATGCTGTCGCCGCGGCTGTCCCCGGTCGATTCGGCAACGCAGGCCAAGCATGCACCTCGTCCAAGCGGATGATTGTCGACGCCTCGGTGTGGGACGAGTTCCTCGACGGGTTCGTTTCGGCGGCGCAGTCGTGGTCGATGGGTGACCCGACGGATCCCGCTACGCGACTGGGTCCGATGTCGTCCATCGGCGGACGCGACGAAATCGCAGAGCAGGTCGCGGACGCCGTTTCGAAGGGTGCCACGGTGCACCTCGGTGGAACCGTCCCCGACGGCGACGGTGCCTACTACCCCGCGACCGTGCTTTCCGGTGTCACGCCGGATATGAGGGCATACCGGGAAGAACTGTTCGGACCGGTTGCGGTGCTGCACAAGGTCGACTCGACCGACGCCGCCATCGATCTCGCCAACGATTCCCCGTTCGGTCTCGGCAGTGCCGTGTTCACCACGGACGACAGCGAAGCTGCGTACGTCGCCGACCGCCTCGACGTCGGCATGGTCGGCATCAACACCACCATCAAGAGCGCGCCCGACATGCCGTTCGGCGGAGTCAAGACTTCCGGCATCGGCCGAGAGCTCGGTCGATTCGGGCTCGACGAATTCGCGAACAAGAAGCTCGTTCGCACCCTCTGACTCGTCAACTGCATCAACTCATCTCAGGAGAAGAACCATGCGCGCAGCTGTGTACTACGGCAATCACAAGGTAGAGATCGAAGACGTGCCCGAGCCCGAAGCCGGTCCGGGGCAGGTCAAGATCCGCGTGTCCCGTAACGGTATCTGCGGCACCGATCTTCACGAGTTCTACGACGGTCCTATCTTCATCCCGCCGTCCGACCCGCATCCATTGACTCACAAAGCCATGCCGGTGGTTCTCGGGCACGAGTTCTCGGGCATTGTGACCGCTGTCGGAGCGGGCGTCGACGACGTCGCCGAGGGTGACGCGGTCACTATCGAACCCATCTACCGCTGCGGCGAATGCCGCCCCTGTCGCAACGGCCAGTACAACCTGTGCAAGTCGATCGGCTTCCACGGATTGATGGCCGACGGCGGGATGGCCGAGTACACGGTGGTTCCCCGCAACCAGGTTCACAAGCTTCCGGATTCGATTCCGGTCGAGATGGGCGCGCTGGTCGAACCCATGTCGGTGGCCTATCACGCAGCCGTACTGGGTGAGGTCGGCGACCAGAGCCGCGCGCTGGTCTACGGTGCCGGCCCCATCGGCATCGGCATCTGGTTTGCGTTGCGCGGCATGGGATTGACCGAGATCGACGTCGTCGAACCGTCGGAGACTCGACGCAAGTCCATCGAAGCACTCGGGGCTCGCACCCTCGATCCGATGTCGGTCGACGTTCCCGCCCTCATCGCCGATCGAACCGACGGAGACGGCGTCGACGCCGCGTTCGACGCAGCCGGCGTAGCTCCCGCAGTCGAGTCGGCACTGGATTGTGTCGGCGAGCGACGCCCCTTGATCAGTGTGGCGATCTACGACAAGCCTCTCTCGACACCCCTGATCAACCTCGTTCTTCGGGAGCGGCGCATTCAGGGCACCATCTGCTACACCGGTGATGATTACCGCTCGGTGATCGACCTGATGGCCAAGGGCCACTACGACACCACCGGTTGGGTCGACACGATCGCTCTCGGAGACGTCGTCGACGGCGGGTTCGAGGAATTGCGGGCCGGACGCAAGATGAAGCTCCTCGTCGATCCGACAGCCTGACATCCACCACTTCACAGCTCACACAACATGACTCAGGAGACGACCATGACCGTCGCACACATCACCGGCTCGGCACGCGGAATTGGCAAAGCCATCGCGCTGCGCCTCGCACAGGACGGACACGACATCGCACTGTCCGACCTGCCCTCGATGTCGGAAGAGCTGGAGAAAACTCGGACCGAGGTTGCCGCACACGGAGTGAAGACCGCCGCGTTGACCGGCGACGTCAGCGATCCAGATTCGGTGCGGGCGCTCATGACCGACACCGCCGAACAGCTGGGATCGCTCGACATCCTGGTCGCCAACGCCGGGATCGCCCAGACGAAGGCACTTCTCGACGTGACACCGGAGGACTACGACCGCCTCCACGCTGTCAACGGCCGCGGAATCTTCCTCTGCTACACCGAAGCAGCGCGTCAGATGATCAAGCAGGGGCATGGCGGAAAGATCATCGGAGCCTCGTCCATCGCGGGCCACAAGGGATTCGCGTTGCTCGGCATCTACAGCTCGACCAAGTTCGGAGTCCGCGCCCTGACCCAGGCAGCTGCGCAGGAGTGGGCGGAACACGGCATCACCGTCAACGCCTACTGCCCCGGCATCGTCGATACCAACATGTGGGTCGAGGTGGACCGCGACCTCGGTGCCATCAACGGCGTCGGAAAGGGCGAGTCGATGAAGGCAATGGCTGCCGGCATCACCCTCGGACGCGTCTCGACCGGCGACGACGTTGCGGCGTACGTCTCGTACTTGGCCGGACCCGACTCGAATTACATGACAGGACAGTCCGCCCTCATCGACGGCGGCATGCTGTTCGTTTGATGTTCGCCTTACTCAACGTGGAGGAATGATGAACTCGCTCAACCCAACTGCTTCGCACTACCAGGTTCCGACCTTCGGTCTGTGGTACGACTTCCGCAATCCGGCTCAATGGCGGAAACCATTGGGTTCTCTCTATCGTGAATCGGTGGACCAGGTCGTCTGGGCCGAATCACTCGGTTTCGGGTCAGCTTGGTTGAGCGAGCATCATTTCGCCGAGGACGATTACGCGTCGTCTCCTCTGGTCGTTGCCGCGGCAATCGGTGCTCGCACGAAGACCATGCGCATCGGTACCAACATCATCGTGGCGGGACTACACGAACCGATGCGTCTGGCCGAGGATGCGGCAGCGCTGTCGTTCCTCACCGACAACCGTTTCGAGCTGGGACTCGGCCTCGGCTACCACGAGAAGGAATTCGCCGCGTTCGGGCGAAAGGTCAAGCAGCGCCCCAGTCTTCTCGAGGACGCCATTGCCGTGATTCGGCACGCCTGGGCCGGCACCGGTGAAGCCTACGAAGGCAAGCGGTTCTCGGTACCTGCGTTGCCGGTGACGCCGCTACCCGAGACGCCCCCGAGGATTCTGATCGGAGCACAGTCTCCGGTGGGAATCGATCGCGCCGCTCGACTGGCAGACGGTGTCATCACTCTGCAGAACGCCCACTTCACGGACTACCAGCAGTCGATCGAGCGGCACGGGAAGAACGTGGACGATGCCCGCATCTACGCCAGCCAATGGACGCTGGTGGCCGACGATCCGGAACGCACGTGGGCCGAGGTCGGCGAACACGCGCTCTACCAGATGAACAAGTACATCGAATGGGGCTCATTCGAGGGCCCCGATCAGCCGTCGTCGTTCGACAGCCCTCAGCACCTACTCGATGCCGGTGCCTACAAACTCATGGACGCCTCGATGGCGATCGACGAACTGGTGACCATGGCCACCGAGTTCCCCCAGATCCGCGACTTCCACTACTGGGCTCAACTCCCGGGCGAGTCCGTCGAATCCGGTTCCGCTCGAATCCAATACATTGCCGACAATGTCATTCCCGAGGTCACCCGCAAGCTCGGTGGTTGATCACTCCGGAATCTGCAGGACGACTCTCGACCGAGTGCCCGCGTCGACTCGGTCGTGAGCGTCGGCGATTCGGTCGAGAGGCAGCGGGTCGTCGACGGAGATGGACAGTGCTCCCACGGAAGCGGCGTCGGTGAGGTCGCGGGCGGCCGTCATCTTCACTTCCTGCGAGAAGTCGTCGCTGCCCAGCAGCCGAATGGTGATGTTGTCGAACAACATCGGCCAGAACGGCAGGCTCGGGCGCGCGTCCCGTGTGCCGTATGCGGCAATAATGGTGTCGTTCTTTGCCACTATCGCATCGAAGTCGATGTTGTCCGAGAACGACACTTCGACGATGCGGTCGACACCGCCTCCGGCGAATTCGCGTACCTGGGTTTTTGCGTCGGGATCGTCCAGCGCGACTGCGAATTTCGTTCCTGACGCCCGGGCCTGTTCGAGGTCCGCAGCGGTACGCACCGTTCCGATCACGGTCGCGCCTTTCCACCGCGCGAGCTGAGCAGCCAATGAACCCACACCGCCCAGTACTCCGTGGACCAGAACAGTTTTTCCCTCGACACTGCCGTCGCCGAACACGGCGCGGTGGGCGGTGATACCCGGAATCCCCAGGCAAGCGCCCACTTCGGGCGCTACGGAAGCCGGCAGCGCAACCGCTTGCCACTCGGGCACGACGGTGAATTGCGCAGCTGTTCCGAATGCGCGATACGACTGGGCACCGAACACCCAGACGCGCTCCCCCACCCGCGATTGTTCGACACCCGACCCGACAGCGTCGACGAACCCTGCACCGTCGCTGTGTGGCACGACTCGCGGATAGGACATCGATGACCCGAGCCATCCGCGTCGCTTCTTGGTGTCACCGGGATTCACCGAAGTAAGCTGCACCCGTACCCGGACCTCTCCGGGCCCTGGCTCGGGCGTCGGCAGCGTTCCGACCTCGAGAACCTCGTGCGCCGATCCCTGCGAGTCGTACCACGCGGCGATCATGCTGTTGCGGTCTGCGCGAGAACGTCTGCGGTGGTCGCGAACTCGGAAATATTGGTCAGTGCGAAGCTTTCGGCGGCATGCTGCCATTCCTGACTGAGGCTCGAGGTCGCATCGGTGACGAGGATCGGACGGTAGCCGTGGTCGGCCGCATCGCGAACGGTGTGCTCGACGGCCATGTTGGTCCAGACGCCCGCGACCAGAACATCCTTGATTCCGAGGTTACGAAGAAGTGTGTCGAGCATGGTGCCGTTGAAGGCGCTCATGCGGTTACGAATCAGGACCGGCTCGTCTTCACGCGCTTCGAGACCGTCGAGTGCTCGAGCTCCCCACGAACCCAATTTGAGCGAGTCCGGTCCGATCAGCTTGAAGATCGGAGCGTTGCTTCCGCCGAACGGTCGGCCGGGTAGAGACACGATGTGATTGTGGATCACCGGGATGGACTTCTCGCGAGCGAAGGCCAGCAGCTCGCGCACGTGCTCTTCGAGGTTCTGGTGTTGTGCGTGGTCGGCCGCTCCGAACGAGGCATACGCGCCGTCCGCGTGGACGTTGTCGTTCTGCAGATCCACAAGAACCAGCGCGGTGCGTTCGAGATCGAAACTGGTAGTCATCGAAACCCTTACAGAGGAGGAGAGGAAATTCGCCGGTACCCGACCACAGTACCTCGGTTCGATGTACGCATCGAACCGAGGTAGTTCTGACACAATGGCCACATGTTGGAACTCACCATCCTCGGGTTTCTGTCCGAAGGCTCCCTGCACGGATACGAACTCAAGCGCCGGGTCGCGCAGCTGACGGGATATGCCAGGCCGGTGAGCGACGGCACCCTGTATCCGGCGATCAAACGCCTGCATCGGGATGGATTGCTGGAACGACGTGCCGAACCCGGCGCGGGCCCGGCACGGTACGTGCTGACCATCACCGACGACGGGCGAGATGCGTTGGTGGCACGGCTGCGAGATCCACAGGCCAACGAAGTCTCGGATTTCTCGCGGTTCATCGTGGTGTTGACCTTCTTGTCCCTCGTACCGTCGGTCGAGGAACAGCACGCAGTGCTGCGCCGACGACTGGACTTCCTGGAGCAGCCGGCCAGTTTCTTCTACGACGAGGATCGAACCGTTCGAGCCGAAGAGATTTCGGACGTCTACCGGCGTGGCCTGTTGCTCGTCGCGCGCGAAACGAGCCGCGCAGAACGAGCCTGGCTCACATCGATACTCGAGGGCTCTGCTGCGCGTCGCTGATCCGTTGCCTCACAGCCACCGAGGCGGTTCGTCGATCGCGCCGTCGACCGTCGAACCGATCGATCCACGCCCTGCCGCCCACCTGGTCACTGCCTCGAGTCCACCGCTGACGGTCGTGGTCGTCGCCTCGTCGGTCACTGCGATGGGCTCACGCCCGTCCACTGCCAGGACCAACCCACTTCCTTCACCCTTCTTGCGCCACATCCCGACGATGTCGGTGAGCAAGCCCTCGTTCACCACCTCGGGAAAGTCCGCGAACCGCCCACCGTTGCCGAGATCCACCGCGTGGATCCACACTTCGCGAGTCCGCATCCAGATCGTTTCCGACGCTGGGACCGTGCGGCCCTGAGCCGTCCTGACCTCGGCCGCCCACGCTGACTCGGACGCAGTTCGCCACTTCTCGTCGAGCCGCGCGACCGTGTGGTCGAACAGGTTTCGAATGGCTGCGGCCGACAGCGTGGAACCCTCGTCGATCTCACGGCCGCGCTGCTGCGGTGACTCGTACATCGGCGTCTCCTCACCCGACGACGCCCAGTCCATCAACCTGCACAAAGCCGCAGCGTTGTAGCCGACGTGCGCAACCAGGTGGCGCCCGGTCCATCCCGCCAGCAGAGTCGCGCCGTCGAGTTCGGAATCGGTGACCTCGGAGAGCCGCTGCGCGAAATACGAAGTACCGCGCCGGGCGATCAGAAGCCGCTCGACGAGCGACATGTCGTGAAAGGTCACCTCGAACGCGCCTTACTTGACAATGGTCTTGTTGCGGACCGAGCCGAGACCGTCGATGGTCACCTCGACGGTCTGCCCGTCCTGGATGTAGACGCCAGGCTTGCGGGCATGTCCGACGCCTCCCGGGGTACCGGTGATCACGACGTCTCCCGGCTGCAAAGTCACGATGTGCGAGATGTACTCGACCAGCTTTGCAGGCGTGAACACGAGGTCGTCGGTGGTGGTCGTCTGCATGACTTTCCCCTCCAACGACGTCTCGAGCGTGCCGCCGAAGGTGTACGAATCCGTCGTGGTGAGGAAGGGGCCGAAGCCGCTGGTCCTCTCGAACGTCTTGCCCTGGTCCCACTGCAACGTGCGGTACTGGTAGTCGCGCATCGTGTAGTCGTTCATGATCGAGTAGCCGGCAATGTATCTCTCGGCCTCGGCCTCGGCCACCTGGTAGGCCTGCTTGCCGACGACGAAGGCCAACTCGCCCTCCCAATCCAGCTGTGCTGCTGCGTAACTCGGGACCACGACGTCGTCGTACGGGCCCGTCAGCGCTTCACGGAACTTGGCGAACAGCGTCGGGTACTCGGGAAGATCACGGCCCATTTCTTTGATGTGGTTCGCGTAGTTCAGCCCGACACAGATGATCTTGCCCGGTCGCGGAACCACGGGAGCGTAATCCGCATCGGCCAATCGGAGCTGTTCTCCGTCCGCGTTCTCGGCCAGTTCACGCCAGTTCCCTTCGTCCAGGAGGGCGGACAAATCGACGTAGCCGTCGATGACGGTGGCAGAATCGTCGCTGTCGACGCGCACTGCGGTAGTGGTGCCGTTTCGGCGCAGAGTAGCGAGTTTCATTGAGGTCAAGCTCCTTCGGAAAATACGGTGCGGGCAAAGTGCAGCTTCTCGACGATCGGTGCATCCGAGAACGCGAAGAGATCGAAGTGTGTGTCGGCTTCGATGGACCATTCCGTCCATGACGGGACGACGATCATGTCGCCCTTCGACACCGAACGCTGTTCGCCGGCGAGAACGAACCGACCACTCCCCTCGAACACCTGATACACCGTCGAGCCGACATCACGTCGGGGTCGGGTGTGCGCACCCTGACGAAGTCGGTGGAACTCGGCTCGGATCGTCGGCATGACGTCACCGCCATTGGTGGGATTGGTGTATCGAACCGCGGCATGCCCCGGTTCGGTGGTCGCCGCGAACCCCTCGTCCTCGAGGTCCAACTGTGCCTTCAACGCCGCGTCGGTGTGCTCCCACCGATACGCGGCGATCGGCGAACTGGATTTGCTGTCGAGCCCGACGAGCGGGCGCAGGCCCGGATGAGCCCACAGACGCTCGGACCGAGAGATGTCCGGTGTCGAATCGTCGGTGACGTTCTCGGACCCGAACTCGAAGAAGCCGGTGTCGGTGTAATGAACGAACGGAATGTCGAGTCCGTCGATCCAGGCCATGGGCTGATCGGTCTCGTTGTGGTGCCCATGGAAGTTCCAACCCGGAGTGAGCAGGAAGTCGCCGCGCCGCATGGCGACGGGGTCGCCGTTGACTACCGTCCACACCCCTTCACCCTCGACGACGAAGCGGAACGCGTTCTGCGCGTGGCGATGTTCCGGTGCGACCTCTTTGGGGCCGAGATACTGGATCGCTGCCCACAGCGTGGGAGTGATGTACGGGACCCCCGCCAGGCCGGGGTTGGCGAGCGCGATGGCACGGCGCTCGCCACCTCGACCGACGGCAACGAGATCGCCTGCGCGCTGCGCCAGCGGGTACAGCGTCGACCACTTCCACACGAAGGGAACAGCTTTGGATTTCGGTGACATCGGCATCAGGTCGCCGAGCTGGGTCCACAGCGGCATGAGATTCTCGGACTCGAAGTCGCGGTAGAGCTGCTCGAGTGCTGGGTCCTCGGGGTGCACTTCGGTGTCGGTCATCGGTTGCCTTCCTGATCTGCGTCGAGTCGTGTGCGGATGTCCTCACGCATGGCCTTTTTGTCCAACTTGCCTACTTTCGTGGTGGGTATCGCATCCACGACCACCAACCGCTCGGGGAGTTTGAACCGAGCGACACCGGCGGAATTCATCACCGCGAGAACGTCGTCCAGAGTCACGTGGGCACCCGCGGCAACGGAGACGTACAAGCACAGGAGCTCGCCCAGGACTGGATCCGGCATTGCCACGGCCGCAGCCATCTCGATGCCGTCGACCTGGTAGGCGAAGTTCTCCACTTCCTCGGCCGAGATCTTTTCGCCACCCCGATTGATCATGTCCTTGTCGCGACCTGCCACGACGAGGTTCCCGTCGGGTCGGCGGATCACGATGTCGCCACTGGCGTACCACCCGTCCGCAGTGAAAGCGCGAGAGTTGTGGTCGGGCGCGCGGAAATAGCCGCGTGGGGTGTACGGACCGCGGGTCAGTAGCGCTCCGGGAGTTCCGTCGTCGACCGGCTCTCCGAGCTCGTCGACAACGGCGATCTCGTCGGCCTCGCTGACCGGCCGCCCCTGGGTATTGGTGATGACCTCGAGGTCGTCGTTCAATCGGGTCATGTTGATCAGGCCCTCGGCCATCCCGAAGACCTGCTGAAGACGTGCGCCCAGGACCGGTTCCACTCGCGCCGCCAATTCGTCGGGCATCCGGGAACCACCGACCTGGAGAACCTTCAGGCTGGATCCGGTCAACGTGCCATGCTCACGTTGGTACTCGATCCAGGACTGAGCCACCGCGGGTACCACCGTTGCCACGGTCACCGACTCGCTGTCGATCGCGAGCAATACCCTGTCCGGTCTCGCCGACGGAAGCATCACCGTGCGTCCACCCGCGAACAGGGTGCCCAGAATTCCTGGACAGGCCAACGGGAAATTGTGACTGCTCGGCAGCGCACCGAGGTACACGGTGTCCGAGGTGATTTCGGAGATCGCGTTACAGCGAATGATGTTGTAGGCGTAGTCGTCGTGTGTACGAACGATCAGCTTGGGAAGCCCGGTCGTCCCACCGGACAGCAGGAAGCACGCAACATCCTCGCCCGCGGGGTCGTAGTCGGCATCGGAAAACGAGGGAATCGTCGTCGAGGCGTCCGCCAGGCTGAACTCGGGAGTCGACGTATTTTCCCCGGAGCTCAGGTCACCGTGGACCAACACCGCCCGCACGGACACAACCTCGGCCGCAACCTCTTGCGCGGTGGACCTCAGGTCGGTGTCCTTGTCGGTGTCTGCGACCACGATGGCCACGGCGTCCGACAAAGCCGCCAGGTGCGTCAGCTCGTGTCGTCGGTGAGCAGGCAGCGCCATCACCGGTACGGCACCGATGCGGAAGCACCCCAGGGTGAGAGCAACAAATTCCCACGAATTGGGAAGCTGCAGAACAATTCTGTCGCCAGGTTCGACATCGAGATTCAGAAGCGCTTGCCCCATCGACGCCGACCGGTCCCACAGTTGGCGGTACGTCAACCTGATCGAGCCGTCGACCAGCGCCTCGGCGTCTGGATGCAGTTCGACCTGCTCCACGATGTGCGAGCCCAACGATCGACCGCTCCAATACCCGGCTTCGCGATAACGGCGAGCATCGTCGGCAGGCCACGGCACGACACCGTCGATCGAGACGGGGGTCCGAGTACTCATCACCGATCTCCTTCTGTAGCAGTGTGTCCGGCCCCGACGACGACGGCGTCGAGCGCGATCAGACCGTCCGAGGTCAGTCGCAACGGATTGATTTCGAGATCGCCGATCTCGTCGTGATTCGAGACGTAGGCCGCCAACGCGACAGCTGCGCGGCCGAACTCGTTTCGGTCCAGCCTCGGTCCGCCGCGCCATCCATGCAGGACAGCGGCCGTGTGGAGATCGTCGAGCATCGTCGTCGCAGCGGACAGCGTGAGCTCACCACTGCGGATGGCCACGTCGCCGATCGCCTCTGCTGCGGTTCCACCCAAACCTGCCACGACGATCGGTCCGAACACTGAGTCTCTCCGCACACCGAGGAAGAGATCGACGCCGGAACCGGCCATGGTCTCGAGCAGGTACGCCGGTGCCCCGATCGAATCGAGGGCGTCCAACGCGGTGTCCAGTTCCTCTGTCGTGCGAACGAACAGGTGGACTCCGCCGATTTCGGTCTTGTGCAGAACCGACGCGTCGAGAATCTTGACTGCGACGGGATGCTCGAGTTCCGCGAGCGCTCGGTGCGCATCCTCTCGGGCGTGGGCCACACGCCGATCGGGCGTACGAATACCCAACGCGTCGAGCAAGTCCTTGCCTCTTGCCTCGTCGACAGGAAGCTTGATGGAAGGTCCGGCGGGAGGAACGAACGCCTCGGTATGCACCCGACCGTAACGGAGCTTTGCATCTTCGACGAGGGCGCGCACGCCGTTGGCCAACGACGTAGGGCTCGAGAGGACCGGCAGATCGAGGAGCGCGGCAGAGACGGTTGCTGCGGACACCGCCTCTCGTGGTCCACCGATACCGAGCACGACGGGCAGCCGCTCGTGCACCGAGGACGTCCCGACGGCGTCGGCGAGGTCGATCGCGTCGGGTTCGGCAAGGGCATACACGGCAAGCGCGTCGACTTCCGGGTCGTCCGCCGTCGCCCGGAGGACGTCCGCGAAGGTGGCCGCGGGCCTGCCGGTGTCGACGGGATTTGCCTGATAGGTCAACGGTGGCAACAGATCGGACAATCGACTCAGCGTGGCGTCGGACAGCGTCGGAACACGTACCCCACCGGCCAGCAGTGCATCGAGAACCATCAATCCGGGACCGGCCTGTGCGGTGACTAGGCCTATTCCCGGAGATGCGGACGCGGGTAGTCGCGTACGGCAGAGTACGGCGAGCGCATCCACGAGGTGGTGTTCGTCGTCGACGACCACGGCACCCGCTTCGGTGAGCAGTGCGCGCGTAGTCCGCCACGACGTGGCGAGCGCACCTGTGTGGGACTCCGAGAACGCGGAGACATCACTTCGACCCACCACGATGGCCACCACTGGCTTCACTGCAGTCACGTCTACGACCGCCGACAACAGCGCGCGGCCTTCTTCGACGGACTCGACGTGCAATGCGACTGCTGTGATCGCATCGTCATGCTGGAGGTAGCGCAGCACGTCGACATTCGTGACGTCCACGCTGTTACCGAGACCGACACCGAGGCCCACACCGACGCCGTTCTCGGACAAAAGGAACGACAGCGCATGGTTCATGCCCCCGCTCGCTGCGACGACGGCGACCGTACCCGCGGCGATGTGCTCGACAGTCGGGACGAAGCTGACCGTGGAGTGACCGGGACGGAAGAACCCGGATGTATTGGGACCGAGCAATCGGATGCCGGTTTCGGACGTGATGTCCCTCAGCCGCCGTTGCAGCTCGATGCCGTCGTCGCCGGCCTCGGCAAAGCCACCGGAACAGATCAACGCTGCCCGCACTCCGGCGTCGGCCGCTTCCTGCAGCGCTGCGGGGGTCGCGGCGGCTGGAATGCACAGAACCGCCAGATCTATTGCTGTGCCGTGGGATCGAACTGCGTCCGCGATCGACGTGCTGAATCCCTCGGCGGTACCGCGTGGATTGATTCCGTACGTAGTGACAGCGCCGCGGCTTCCTCTGTCGATGGCGGCGAGCATCACCGAGCCGAGCTTTTCAGGTGCACTCGAGGCACCGAACACCGCAATGGACGTCGGACTGAACAGCGCGGAGAGGGAATCTGCAGCATCTTCCGCGCCCGGGACAGCCAGCGGAACGTGAGTCGTTGTCATAGTTCCGACCTCGACGGTGCCGCGGCGCTCTCGGATTCGTCCAGCTTGTCGAAAGCGACCGCATCAGCGCGGCCGGACAGGACCAGTGTTGCTGCACAATCTCTTCGGTCGACAGCGCGGCGGGAACGAACAGACGATTCCTGCTCGATCACAATCGCTGCGACGTGGTGTCGCAGGCGTACGTACTCCGAGGCCAGTACCCGCGACAGCTCGGTCCCCCCTTTGATGATCACGGCCCCCGGTCCGCCAGCACACAGCTCGTCGAGGCGTGAGAGAGAGTCTTCGTCCAGAGCGGTGCGGTCGGAGTCGGGTGCCGAGAACAGTGGCTCGGCTTCGTGCGCAGCCTGGTTCGCAACGAGAATCGACGTGCCGTCGGTGAGTGTCACGGAGTTTGCCGTGCCAGCGGTGACAGAGAGAAGCCGCGAGTCGAGCGCGACCGCCCCTGCTTTCAGAGGAGTCTCGAGCGGTGCGGCACCATGCTGTTCGTGCCAGGCGAGTTCGGCAACCTCGACGAACTGCGGGTCTCGAACTCGTATCTTCTCGGCGGAGATGGACCGCGTGAAGAAATGGAACCCGAACTGCCACGGTTCCAGTTCGCGGTAGTACTCCCCGAAGTGGTCCCACCACGCAAGGCTGGGAACCGACGAATTCTGGACCTTGGCCACCTGGGGACGCCGGATCTGCTCGAACTCCGACAGAGCCGCATCGAGATCGGGCGCGTGTTCGGCGACGGTCTGCGCAAGAACGGCTGCATCCTCCATGGCCATCTTCGTTCCCGATCCGACCGAGAAGTGGGCCGTGTGCATGGCGTCGCCGAGGAACACCACAGGTGTGCCGCGGTCGGTCCGGCTGTGCCAACGCGCGGTGCGGCGAGTTTTGAAATTGGCCCAACGCGAATTGTTCGCTACCAGCCTCGCACCGTCGATAAGGTCGGCGAACAATTCTTCGAGGTAGCGCTGCGAGACGGTATCCGACTCGCCGGGAGGGGACGACATGTCGAACCCGTCCAGACCGGCTTTGCGCCAGGTGTCTTCGTCCGTCTCGACGATGAAGGTACTCAGATCGGATCCGATCGGGTAAGCGTGTACGGCGAAGTTTCCATGCTCGGACTGCTTGTGCAGGAAGGTGAGTCCGTCGAATTGGAATGTCGTGCCGAACCAGATGAATTTCACGGTCGCTTCCTCGACCGAATGGTCCAGATCCGCCGCGAACGAGTCTCGGGAAGCGGAGTTGGTGCCGTCGGCTGCGACGATCAGGTCGTACCCGCCGTCCTCGTCGAGTGACTGCACGGATGCAGTGGTCGAGTAGTGCAGTTTCGCGCCCAATTCGAGAGCACGGTGCCGAAGTGCCCCGAGCAACACCCGACGATGCACGGCGGACATGCCGTTGCCACCGGCCGCAGTGACCTCGCCTTTGGCGTGGACTTCGATGCTGTCCCAATGGCGGCCGTGATCGGCAAGAGTGTCACGCAGAACGGGGTCGACTCGGTCGATGTTGTCGAGCGTGGCATCGGAGAACACGACACCGAAGCCGAATACGTCGCTCTCGTGGTTTCGCTCGAAAACCTCGACCGTTGCGTCGGGTGCACTGTGCGCCAACGCGATTGCGGTGAAGAGACCGCCTGGGCCGCCTCCGATGCACGCAATTCGTAGCGGCGTCGAAGTGGCTGTTCGGTGTTGTTCTGGGATGGACATCGATGTCGGCCCCTAGCGTGGAATGAGGGCCCGGATCTCGGGCGACCAATTTATTGTGTGTCATAAATCTATTCAAAGTCAATCTTTTTGTTACATATAAGCCGTCTAGGGCTTCGCCGTCGGCGCATCTCCCGAGGCCTCGAGCACGAACGCCTCGGCACTCGTACGCAGTTCGTCGTGACACTCGGTGAACACCTCGTGCGCAGCACGGCCACGCCAACCCGGAGGCAACAGAGTGTCCGGCAGGTCGGGATCGCGGAACGGGTAACGACGGTAGTTCTGAATCAGTTTCATTCGTTCGACCAGCGCCTGCCGGCCGCCGAGCCCACGACGGAAGCCCGCCAATCGCGGCTGGAACTCCTCGATGAAGGCCTGGTACTCGCCCCCCAGTTCGGCGAGGTCCCAGCAACGATCGGCTATGGAGCGATCGTTCGTCAGCCCGGATGTCTGACTCCGCAGGAATTGGATCCGTAGCTCGTCTTCCCCGCTGAGCATTTCGCGTAGCTGCTTCTCCCTGTCATGCGGCGAGAACCATGTCGCAGAACCGTATTCGCCGAACCCGTACCAGTTCAGGGCCGTCTCGATGCGCTTGCGCTGCTCTCGCCCCAGCCCTTCCTCATCGACCAAGGCCTGCGTCCACGTGCGGTCCCAGTCGTCGAAGTGCCGCTCGAAGATGCGAGCCCGGCCGTCGTCGAGCAGCCGCCAACTCTTTTCGTTGAGCAGGTAGGACACCTCTCGACCACTCTTGGTCGAGTCGAACCACCCCTCTTTGCGCAGCCGCGCCATCACGACGCGCACCGTCGCCGATTCGATACCGAAGACCTCCATCAACTCCGTCAGAGTGCCCAACTTGGCCGCTCCGCCGGTGTAACGGAAGTACTCCCCGTACAGGTCGAACACCAGAGCACGTGGTCGCATCGACCCCTCCTCTCACCTGTGTCGATCACCGATCGACTTACATGTGTCATTCCTCTTGACTTTAACGACCATTCTGTCACATAGTGACTGTACTCACATAGCCGACTCGCACATTTGGGGTCATCCGAATCTGCGCGAGATCGCATCGGCCGGTGTTCGAACACCTATCATCGGAGGAATCAGGTGAATCCCCTGGCCACGAATAGGCCAAGCCCGTCGGGCGCCCGCCGTTCCAGCTCGACCGTCGTAGCTCTCTGCTTCGTGATCATCGTCTTCGACGGCTACGACCTGGTCGTCTACGGAACCACTGTCCCGTCTCTTCTCGCGTATCAGCAATGGGAACTGACACCGGGCCAGGTCGGCACCATCGGTAGCTATGCGCTGATGGGAATGCTCCTCGGCGCCCTGCTGTCCGGCTGGCTGGCACCCCGAGTCGGAGCCCGCGCGATCATTCTGACCTCGTTGATCTCGTTCTCCGTTCTCATGGGTCTGACCGCGCTGGCCCCCAACCCGGAGATCTTCGGTCTTCTCCGCTTCCTCGGCGGGCTGGGACTAGGCGGTGTCGTTCCGACTGTCATCGCGCTGACAATCGAGTACTCGCCCCCTGCTCGTCGCCAGTTCAACAACGCTCTGATGTACAGCGGTTACTCGGTGGGCGGCGTGCTCGCCGCGCTGTCGGCCCTGGCATTGCTTCCCGAAAACAGTTTCCGCGTCATGTACGCGCTCGGTTTGCTTCCGCTCGTCACGATCGTTCCGCTGACGTGGCGCTACCTTCCCGAATCGGCCGCATTCCTTGTAGGCAAGGGCAGGATCGACGAAGCCCATGCTCTCGCCGAGAAATTCGGCATCACTGCCGCCCCGGCCACTACATCCGAGAGCCGCGGCACCATGGCATCGTTGTTCACCGGGGCACGCAGAGTTCCGCTGGCGTTGCTCGTCGTGGCATCTTTCTGCGGTTTATTGCTCGTCTACGGCGTCAATACCTGGCTACCGAATATCATGCGCCAAGCCGGTTACTCGCTCGGCAGTTCACTGACATTTCTTCTCGTACTCAATCTCGGTGCGATAGCCGGCGCTCTGATCGCCTCCCGAATCGCAGACCGATTCGGAAGCAAGCCGGTGACCGTGACCTCCTTCCTGCTCGCCGTCCTCGCCGTACTCTCCCTGAGCCTCGGATTGCCGCTCTACGCCGCCATGATCGTGGTCGCCATCGCAGGACTCGGCACTGTAGGGACACAGATACTCGTCAACGGTTACGTTGCAACGTATTTCGGTGACAGAGATCGAACGTCGGCTCTCGGATTGTCCCTGGGCCTCGGACGCGTGGGCGCGATATTCGGGCCGATTCTCGGAGGATGGATCGCATCCTCGGCATTGGGCGTCGACTGGAACTTCTACTCGTTCGCAGCATTCGCCGGAATCGGTTGCCTCGCTGTCCTACTCGTCAGTAATCGTCACTCCGCTACCCGGCAGCCCGCCGACCATTCCACCGCAACCACTGTGTCGCCCGCTGTGCGGGTGGACACCGAATCGAAAGAAGCACACTCGTGAGCACCACCGTTACTGCCGCTGTAGCACGCGCCACCGGCGATCCTCTCACCATCGAGAAGCTCGAGCTCGACGACCTCCGAGCCAACGAGGTACGGGTCCGCATCGTCGCGTCCGGCGTGTGCCACACGGACGCCATCGTCAGGGACGGCATCTACCCGACGCCCCTGCCCGCCGTCCTCGGGCACGAGGGTGCGGGCGTCGTCGAAGCCATCGGCTCCGATATCACCACCGTCGAGATCGGCGATCACGTCGTCCTCTCCGCCGCCTACTGCGGCAAGTGTGTGCAGTGCCGATCGGGACGAGTTGCCTACTGCGAGAACTTGTTCGCCGAAGATTTCGGAGGTGCGCGCCGCGACGGCTCGACCTCACTGTCCGCTGGAGAGGAGGCCATTTCCTCGCACTTCTTCGGGCAGTCCGCATTTTCCACCTACGCCAACGTGGTGGAGACCAGCGTGATCAAGGTGGACAAGAAGGCCCCGCTCGAGATCATCGCGCCGCTCGGCTGCGGCTTGCAGACCGGCGCAGGCGCGATACTCAACGACTTGCGGCCGGCACCCGGCACTTCGATCGCAGTATTCGGCACCGGTGCCGTCGGATCTGCCGCCATCATGGCCGCCCAGATCGCAGGATGCACCACGGTGGTGGCGATCGATCTGCACGACTCGCGACTCGAACTGGCCAAGACCATCGGAGCCACTCACACCATCAACGGCAAGAGCGAGGATGTGCTCGCCGAACTGGACAAGATCACCGGAGGCAAGGGGCTCGACTACGCGTTGGACACCACAGCGGTTCCCTCGGTGCTGCAGCAGGCGGCGGCGTCCCTGGGGATCGGAGGAACTGTGGCGCTGGTCGGTGCTGCAGCACCGGGTACGGACGTCACGTTCGAGATCGGCGCGTCACTGGTCAAGGGATGGACGTTCAAGACCATCATCCAGGGGAGTTCGGTTCCCCAGCAGTTCATTCCGCGGCTGGTTCTTCTCTGGGAGCAGGGACGTTTCCCCTTCGACAAGCTCATCAAGAACTACACGCTCGACGACATCAACACCGCGTTCGCAGATTCCGAGAACGGATCGACCGTCAAACCCGTTGTCGTCTTCTGATTTTCGTCACCCTCACGTCGCACAACAACCAGGAGAAACGCACATGACCACCATGAACGACCTGCTCACTGTCGGCCATCTCATCGACAACGAATTGACCGATTCCGATCGGTACGACGACGTCGTGGATCCGGGCAGGTTGAGTGACGTGGCCGCCCGCGTCGCCGTCGGCACGCCCGACGATGTCGATCGCGCAGTGAAGGCCGCGCACCGCGCGTATCTGTCCTGGCGCAACGTCGACCCGGCGGAACGCGCACGCCTGATGCTCGCTGCTGCAGATGCGTTGGCGGGCAGCGGTTCCGATCTCGCAGCGCAGCTCGTGCGCGAGCACGGAGGAATGCTGTGGGAAGCCCAGACCGACTTCGGCCTCGGCACCGGCGTCATGCAACATACTGCCAGCCTCGTCGACGGATTCTTCGATCCCGTCCAGTTCGACGACGACGAAAGCTTCATCAGTGTCGAGCGGGTGCCCCGCGGCGTCGTCGGTGCCGTCGTTCCGTGGAACATGCCCGTGGTGCTGACCATGATGAAGCTGGCTCCCGCGCTGGCCACAGGGAACACGATCGTCATCAAGCCGTCGCCTTTCGCGCCGGCCGCACTGACCGTGGCATTGTATCGCATGGCCCAGACCCTCCCCGCCGGCGTCATCAACGTCGTTCACGGCAATGCCGATGTGGGACAGGCTCTCACCTCCCATCCACTCGTTCGCAAGATCGGCTTCACCGGGGGTACGGCTACTGCAGGCCGGGTGATGGCGGCAGCTGCGGGGACCATCAAGAACCTGACCCTCGAACTCGGCGGCAACGACCCGGCCATCGTGCTCGACGATGTCGACATCGACGCCGCCCTGGACCGGATGCTCAAGGGTGTGTTCACTCGATCAGGCCAGATCTGCTTCGCCGTCAAGCGAATCTACATTCCACGCGCCTTGTACGGCACATTTGCCGACGCCTTCTGCGAGCGTGTGAACCAGTACTCCGTCGGCCACGGCCTCGACGAAAGTGCCAGCTTCGGGCCGATGAACAACAAGACTCAGTACGACTCGGTGAACGCACTCATCGAAGAGACGAAGAATTCCTCCGCGAAGATCGTGCAGCTCGGACGTAAGCTCGATTCTGCATCCGACGGTTACTACATTCTTCCTCACGTGGTCCGCGACGTGGAACACTCCGCTCCGGTCAGCAGCTGCGAGCAGTTCGGACCGGTCATTCCGTTGATCGCGTACGACGACGAGAACCAGGTCGTCGAGTGGGCAAACGATTCCGAGTACGGGCTCGGCTCCTCGGTATGGACCACCGATCCCGATCGTGGTCTGGCCATTGCGCGTCGAATCGAAGCGGGCAGCACGTTCATCAATACTCACGCCTTCGAGTCACTCGATCTGCGGATGCCGTTCGGCGGAGTGAAGCAAAGCGGAATCGGCCGTGAATTCGGTGAAGCCGGAATGCGCGAGTACGTCGACGAGCACTCGATTCGGCTGCTCAAGTGACCGCCCCCCCGTATCCAGTTTCGACCTCGATGATGGGAGTGTGTTCATGGCGCAGCCTGATTCACCCGTAGACGACATCACCACCGAGATGGTCACGTCGGCCGATGGAACCTCGCTGGGGGTACATTGCCTCGGATCCGGTTCGCCTGTCGTGATTGTGCACGGCAGTATCTCGACAGCGGAGTCGTGGCTGCAGGTAGCCTCACATCTCGCTGTCGACCACCGGGTCTTCGTTCTCGATCGCCGAGGACGAGGTCTGAGCGGGGACGCACCGGAGTACACGCTCGAGACCGAGGCCGCCGACATCGCAGCTGTCCTCGCCCTGGCGGCCGAGTCGACCGGAGGAGTACCGACCCTGGTCGGTCACTCTTACGGTGCGATCTGCACCCTCGAAGCCGTTCGACGAGGTTCGCAGGTGGCGTCCCTGGTGTTGTACGAGCCGCCACTACCGGTGGACGGGCCGGTCGCGGGGCAGCATCTCGCCCCGTATGCGGCAGCGATCGCAGCGTCCGACAACGACGCGGCGATGCGAATCGCCATGGAGCATTTCATTCGAGCACCTGCAGCCGAGACGGAAGCCATTTCGGCGACACCGTTGTGGGGATTGTTTCTCTCGCTCGCACCCACCTGGACTCGAGAGTTGGCCGAGATCGACGCGTGTGTCTCAGTGATGTCGGAATATGGCGAATCGACAACCAGGACTTTGCTTCTCGTGGGCGAACATAGTCCGAAGCATCTCGTCGGTGCCTCTGCCTACTTGGCCTCCAAGCTCCCGGACGTCACGAAACAGGTACTGGCGAGTCAGAGCCACTTCGCCAACCTGGTGGACCCTGGTTCGGTGGCGGCGGCGATCGACGCCTTCTCGGATCGCTAGCAACACGCAAGTCCGTCACATCGTAATTCCCCAGGACTCGGCGAAATCCGGTGCTGGGGAATTCATGTGTGACTGTCGACTCGGGGGTATCCGGAGAGCCACTGTTCGGCGTCCCGGAATCATGCATGCTCGTCGAAGACTGTCCGGGAAAAGCGCCCTGGACGCGGGCCTGCGAGGCGAACGCCCATGGACGTCGAAAAATCTCCGAGGAAGTAGCAGTGGCGAGGCACCATGTTTTCGGCAAAAAAGGCGGTTCCAGATTTCTCCGGAACCGCCTCAGAACTGCAATCTGTCGGGCTGACAGGAATTGAACCTGCGACCCCTTGACCCCCAGCTAGATTCGGGATGCTTCGATGGTCCCACCCGGACCCACCGCATAGCCCCTGAGCAGGCCTTTTCATCCATATCGGTTCACGCGAATCCACCCCCAGTTACACCGAATAGTGGCACGCTCGAATACCAATCGATCCGTGCAGAGTCACCTCGATTCGGAGAGGATCATGTGGGTCCACGAGCCTGCTAAGCGACAGATCTGTCTACTTGCAGAGCAACCCAACCGCAACACGTGAGCACACGTATCTCGTACCGAACCTACGCCGCCGATCGACGGAGAATCACTCAGAACTTTTCTGCAAACAACTCGAACGCCTTCTGCCGTCGTGCGAGGAGCTTCGCAAGCGTTGCGCCAGCCCATTTCTGCGTGCCCCCCCCCGCACATGCCAGCCACACCGTTGCTCAGGAGTCTGCTTGCAGGTACGGCATCGAGTTTCATGTCGCAGAAACTTGGACCGCGACATCGCGCCGTGCTTCCGGAATCAACCATGCTGCGGTGCCGGATCGTTCTTCCTTGCCCCCTGCCCAGTGGCGACAGTCGATCCGGTAGCCACAAAAGGCGGAAGGAACGCCGCGAGTGCCAGTGCAATGATCGCGGCAAGTGCGGCCAGAGCCATGGTGACCCGGAACCCGTCCTGTGCAGGCAGTTCGGTCGATCCGAGTGTGATGGTAATCTGCGCCAGGATGACGCCTGCGACGGCGCTGGCCATGGAGGTGCCGAGCGAGCGCATCAAAGCATTGAGGCCGTTCGCGGCAGCGGACTCCGACGGCGGTACGGCTCCCATGATGAGAGCGGGCATAGCGCCGTACGCCATTCCTATTCCAGCGCCGATGATGCACGAGATCGCGACGAGATGCCAGACTGCGCTCATCGTGACAACGCCGAAGATGTACCCGGCCGCGACGATAACCGCAGCGATCATCAGCGTCGTCTTGGGACCGCGGGTGGTCGTAATTCGCGACGACAGCGGTGCGATCAACATCATGACGATTCCCGACGGTGCCATCACCAGCCCGGTGACCAGCATCGACCGGCCGAGACCGAACCCTGTCTCGGTCGGCATCTGAAGGACCTGCGGGAACACCAAAGTCATTGCGAACATAGAGAATCCGAACACGACCGAAGCGAGGTTGGTCAACAAGACCTGACGACGGGAGGACACACGCAGGTCGACGAGTGGCTGTCTGGTGCGCAGTTCCCACCAACCCCAGAAGAAAAGCGACACCACTGCCAGCGCTATCAATCCCAGCGTTATCGAACTGCTCCAGCCCCACACAGATCCCTTGGAGATGGGCAAGAGCAACGCGACGAGCGCTACAGCAAGGCCGACAGCTCCGACTGCATCGAACGCTCCCCCTGTTCGCACCTCGGATTCTGGAACCGTGAATACGACCAGTCCGGCCACTACGAGGCCGAGCACTGCCGAGATCCAGAAAAGGATGTGCCAGTCGGCGTATTGGGCGATCAGAGCGGCAGCGGGCAAACCGAGTGCGCCACCTACCCCGAGTGATGCACCCATGGTGGCGGTTGCACCCGCAACTTTCTCGCGCGGGAGAGCATCGCGAATGATGCTGAGCCCCATGGGAATGACACCTGCTGCTAGCCCTTGTAGGGCGCGGCCGATGATCAGAGGGATCAGTGAATCGCTGAGAGCACCGGTAATCGAACCGGCAATCAGTAGGCCGAGGCTGATGAGAAGCATCAGACGTTTGCCGAACATATCGCCGAGTCGGCCGACGACGGGCACCGCGACGGCACCGGCGAGGAGGGTAGCGGTGACGGCCCAGGCGGTGTCAGCAGCTGACGCGTCGAGAAGGGCAGGAAGTTGCGGAATCAGCGGAATGATCAAAGTTTGCATCAACGAGACAACGATTCCGGTGAGGGCAAGCACGGCCACCACCACGCTGGTATCGACTGTCCGTGTATGGCTGGTCTCGGATGTTGGCGTAAACATGCTGTGGTCCTCCATTGGGCTTGTTCCGGAAATGGGTGAAGCGGGCGCGCCGTGTCCTTGCAGGCAAGAGACCATCCAGCGCTCGACGTCATTGAGCGGGTTCGAGCCGCTATCGCTTCGCAGTTGATGTTGGGCGTCCGCTGGACGTCGACCAGAGAGATGGTCTGTGACCTCACTGATTCAGGTATCGAGAACCTGAATTGGTTTCACACCGAGGTGTTCAGGAAAGTAATCGAAGTGGACCGGCGGCGGACCCACCTCGACCAGCGAATCTGTTAGTCGGTGAGTTGCCGTGCCGCCAACTCCGCACAACCCTCGCCGTGTGTACCAACCGAGAGGAGAAAGCCAAGTGCATCGAGTATCGACCTTGTGGCGGCAAGGACCATGGATCGAAACCTACTGGCGGACCGATGGACTCTGCGAGTGCGGCGAGGGCCGTTCGTGGTGACGGCACGTGCCATCAGCTCAGAACGCGGCCTACGAATGCGTCGATGTTGTCTCTGAGCGTCGCGGTGCGGCTCTCGACGTCGAAGTCTTCCTTGAATTGTCGCCCCAGTGCGGGGGTCTTCTTTTTACGTGCATAGAGCGAGCAGGCGAGATCCGAGCAGATGTAGGTCCCGACGGTGTTGCCGCGCCGCCCTGATTCCCCGGCTTTCGCTGCGGCCATCAGAGATACACCGCCGTTGGCGTGTGTAGTGAGGCAGATGCTGCACATCTGCGCTTTACGTGGACCACCGGCCTTGAAGCGCATCGCTATTCCGAGCAGCCGGACTTGTTGCCGTACAACAAGATAAGATCTCCCCAATAGCTTGGGGTCGATCCAACCCAGGAAATCGATATCGCCCCACGAAACTGAGTCGAGTGCGGCAGGGAGGGTGAGCCGGGTGGCGTCGCCCTTGGTCGAGTTGATGAACGACGATCTGATGTTGGGTCCGGACAAGGGTTCCACTGTCATCGCCTCCATTGCTGTAGAAGAGTATCGATTCCATCGAGAATGCGTGTCCATGACTGCTGTGAGTCCGGACTACTGTGGCTGAATGCGCCGGATGCATCGAGAGTGGCGTATCCATGAAAGATACTGCCCAACAATCTGATCGCGTGGACCTGGTCGGTTTCGTCGAGGTCGTATCCCCGCAGAATTGCCGTCATCATCGCCGAATGGCGTACGCCGGCACTGTTGATCGCAGTCTCGTGATCGAGTGGGAATTGGGTTGCCGCGTACCGGCCGGGATGCTCACGCGAGTAGTCGAGGTACACATTCGCTACAGCGACCAACGCATCTTTGCCGGCCCGGCCCGCCAACGCTTCCGAAACCCGGTCGGCGAGTTCTTCCAGCGCCAACAATGCGATGCCGACGTTCAACTCGTGCGCGCTTGTCAGATGCGAATACAAACTGGCGACCTTGACGTCGAAGCGCCGGGCCACCTCGCTCGCAGTCACCCGATCGAAGCCGACTTCGTCGGCCAGATCCGCTGCAACGCGAACTATGCGATCCACTTTCAATCCAGCGCGAGCCATGTCGGCCTCCTTGTCGATTGAGGAGAACCGTACAGTTACCTAATACCTTTAGGCAAATACCTACATCAATTCGATGAGGGGCGGCAGGCTCACAGGAGACTTCACCGCCGCTGCTCGTTTCGCACGACAACCATGTTGGGCGCTGGGCACCCTTGTCCGCACAACGTTCTGTACGCACGCCAGCCGGACCTTTTCTGCGAAACCAGTTCGGTGAATCTCGACGCGAATCACGGCAATCTCGAGCCACGACACGCCGCAGCTACCAGATCGGCCGCTTCGCCGCCCTGACCTGGCGTTCGCTTACATCTGCGCCTTCGTACGAAGACGAAACACACTCGAAGGTGAACCCAAACCGCATCGGGGTCCTCACGCCCAAAAGAATTGCCCCTGCCTCAAAATTACGATGTCGAAGCGGATGGGCTGTCAGGGTCTGCTCGACCGAAGAATTCGAGGTCAACCGGTCGCAGGCTCGGTGAGTTGCGTTCCTGCTGCGGCTCGTTTGCGCAGTGCGGTGACGTACAGGAACAGGACGAGGACACTCGTTGCACACTCCGAACAATCATCCAGCTCGCATGTGTTGCCAAAGCAGCCGCCGAGTCACCTTCCAGCCATTCTCACCATGACCGACGTCATTTTCACTGTGTCACTGCAAAATTGGGGAAGGCGTAGGGTGCGCCCATGAGCATGACAGCAACACCCATCACCCCCGATTTGCTGCGCGGCGCTCTCGACCATGAACACACCTCCAAGGGGTTGGTGCCGCATCGACTCCCGGAATGGGCACGTGAGCGCCTTCCCGACGTGCAATTCGCGGTGGCACAGGGACATCCGTCCGGTGTTCGTCTGATGTTTCGTACGGCCGCCGCTCACATCGAACTCACCGTACTCCCCACCAAGCGGGCGTATCTCGGACTACCCGCACGGCCCGGCGGCGCATACGACATGGTGGTGAACGGGGAATTCCGCGAAAGGGCCGTCGCGATCGGGGGCGACACGATCGCGATCGATCTGAGCACAGGAGCCGAAGAGTTTCGGCCCGGAAGCCCCAGCACTTTGACGTTCGAACCCGGCGATATGGGCGTCGAGAAGAGCATCCAGATCTGGTTGCCGCACAACGAGAGAGTCACCCTGATCGGAATGTCCACCGACGCTCCGGTCGAACCGGACCCTGCACCCCCGAAAACGTGGCTGCACTACGGAAGCTCGATCAGCCAAGGTTCCAACGCATCAGGCCCGAGCGCAACGTTCCCAGCTCTCGCGGCCTCGACCCTCGGTCTCGATCTGGTAAACCTGGGATTCGCGGGCAGCGCCCTCCTGGATCCGTTCGTCGCACGCGTCATACGCGACACAGCGGCCGATCTCATCAGCCTCGAAATCGGCATCAACCTAGTCAACACCGATGCCATGAGCCTCCGCGCCTTCGTCCCTGCGGTAGAGGGTTTCCTGGACACGATCCGTGAGGGACATCCGACTACCCCAGTTATCGTCGTATCGCCGCTCTACTGTGCAATCCACGAGAACACTCCCGGCCCGGGTGCCTTCGATCCAGCAGCGCTCACGGTCGGTGAAGTCCGTTTCATAGCGACCGGAAAGCCTGCCGCAGGGAAGCTGACACTGACCGTTGTCCGGAGCACGCTGACAGAAGTCGTCCGACGACGTTCGACAACGGACCCCAACTTGTACTACCTCGACGGACTCGACCTGTACGGCGAGGACGACTTTGCCGATCTGCCTCTGCCCGACGGATTGCATCCCGACGCCGAATCTCACCTCAGGATCGGAACACGTTTCGGCGCAGCCATATCCGCGATCTTTCCGTCAGAGTTTGGAAAGGAAATTTGTAGCAGTTCTACTGGCGCACAACAATTTCCGACTCCGAGGTGACGCGACATCATGGGGCAAAGAGGTGTCTACCGAGTTTGTCGATGATATGGACGGGTCGCGCATCGCCGACGGATCAGGGGAGACAGTTGAATTCTCAGTCTCCGGGGTCGATTACGTCATCGATCTCAAGAGCTCGAACGCGACCGAGTTCCACCGAAAACTCGATCGCTACATCAAATACGCCACCCGAGTGGGCGGTCGCAGGCGCAAAACGCTCACGGCCGGCGCACGGACACCCATCCCAACGATCGTGGTGGAAGTCGAACCGGGTAGAGGCAAGGCGGTTCGGCAATGGGCCGCTGCTGGCGGGTATGACATCAGCCGTCGCGGCCGAATCTCCTCGGAAATCAAAGAGGCATACAACGCAGCCCATTGATGTCTCGCTCGGGGATCCCGTAGCTGCGCTACGGACTCGGCGAAGTCGTGGCTCTAGCACTGAACGACGGAACCAGAACCGATTCGCCAGCTGTTCAACGGATTGTGTTTGCTTGTCACAGCTCGCGGTGACCGCCCACGACGGTGTCGACCAATCGGGCCGCGAGATCCTTGATCCGGGTGTTTTCGCGTTGCGACTGTTCCGACAGCGCGGCGAACGCAGCGTCCGGGGATATTGCCCGCACCGCCATCAGAATTCCCTTGGCCTGGTCGATGGTCGAACGGGTCAGCATCGCAGTGCGCAGCCCCTCGACCTCGGCCAGAGCTTCAGCCAGCAGCCTGGAGTTGTACACCGCCGTTTGCGCCGCGGTCACGAACATCATCACCAGCACTTCGTCGATATCGTTGAACCCGTGCTCGTCGAAGCTGTAGAGGTTGAGTGAGCCCGCGTGCTCGGTATCGACCGCCAGCGGCGCAGACAGATAGCTTCGCACTCCAACATCTGCTGCCTTGGAGGCGAATTCGGGCCAACGGGACCGAACGTGCTCGACTCGAACGCACACAATCCGGCCGGTTCGCGCTGCCTCCAGGCCGGGACCTTCGTCCGTGAGATATTGATCGGATTCGATGGCGACGACCCGAGAATCGCTGCACGCGACCGTCGCCGGACCTCGTGGTTGATTTTGTAGAAGGCTCACCCCGACCATGTCCGTACCCGGGACGACGGCAGCTACCCGCTCACACAGTCCCTGCAAAAGGCTCTCGACCGAGCTGTGCGAGAGCAGCAGTTCCCGGAATTTCCCGACCGACTCGAGGGCGCTGTCGGGATAGTAGCGCGGCGGGACTATCGGTGGTAGCAGCGTTCGAGTCGGTACCGACATTGCAGCCGACACCTCGGCATCGAAACTGGTGGCCACTGCCGATTCCATTGCAATTCCAGAAGGGTCGATCATGGGAAACGCGTCCCTGACTGTGCAACGTTCACACCTGTTGACGTGCGCGAGAAACTCAGCAACTACGACCCCCGACGGGCACAGGTGACCGTACGCGCATCACCGAGTCAACGAGCCTTCGCCTCCTATCGTCAGGTTCCTACACGCCGAGAAAACCGCCGGGGACGACACAAGAAAGTAGGTCCGTGGAAAGCAGGCAACGCAGGCGAGTCAGATCCAGCCGAACCTGCGCGCCTTCAACGCAGCCTCGTACCGGTTGGACGCACCCAGTTTGCCCATCGCGGCCGATAGGTAATTGCGAGTCGTTCCGGTCGACAAATGTGCACGGACAGCGATTTCGTCTATCGACGCACCGTCGATGGCGTACTCCAGCACGTCCGCTTCGCGGCCGGTCAGGACGGTGTCGCCGGTGCTGATCGCCTCGGCCGCCAGCTGCGGATCGACGTGGCGTCCGCCCGCCGCAATGGTGTGGATCACCTCGGCCAGCGTTGCCGAGGAAATGGTCTTCGGCAGAAATCCTCGCACTCCCGCAGTGAGAGCACGCTTGAGATAGCCGGGACGACCATGGCTGGTGACGATCAAGATGCCGGCCTTGGGAGTGATCGCCAACAGCTCGATTGCCGTGTCGATACCGTCGATTCCTGGCATCTGCAGATCGATCACCGCGACTGCAGCGCTTTCCCCACGGTCGACACGACGCCGCCAGATTGCTATCAGGTCTTCACCCGACTCGACGTCGGCGATCACATCGATATCTGTTTCGAGATCGAGCATGGCCGCCATTGCCGTCCGCACCAGGTTCTCGTCGTCGGCCAGCAGTACCGGTATCATGCTGTGTTCCAATGGACTTCGAGCAGGAACCCGTCCCGATTCGAGGTCGTGTCGAGGCCGGCATCGACCGATGTCAGTCGCTCGGCCAGTCCACGGAGTCCCGTCTGCTGGGACTGATCCCGCGATGTGTGGGACGACGCGAGAACTCCATTGTTACGCAATGACATTCCAGCCTTCCCGAGAGTCATCGTCGCCGACGTGGCCGTGGAGTGCTTCACGATATTGGTCGTCCCTTCCCTCACAACCCACGCCGACACCTCGTGGAAGCGCGCCGGTACGTTCGACGGATCGCCTTCGATGGCGAGTCGACATCCTGCCGCCGCGAGCAATGATCGGGCACCGGCGACTTCTCCGTCCAGGTTGATGTCACGGTACCCCCGAACGAGTGCTCGCATCTGTTTCATGGAATCGACCGCTACGCTTCTGACCTCGTCCATCTCGGTGCGAGCGCGGTCGTGTGCGCCGACTTTGGCCAGTGTGGCGGCAAGTTCACTTTTCACCGCGATGGCCGAGAAACTCCGCCCGACGACGTCGTGGAGGTCGCGAGCAAAACGAAGTCGTTCTTCCGCGACCTGTAATCGCGCCTCGACAGTCTTTGCGCGCTCGAGCTCTTCCACTATCTGGAGCCCCCACCGCGTCAGAAGGGTGCTGGAGAGTAGGACACCCGAGATCAGACCGGTCAGTGCCATCAACTGGACCACCTTGCCGGTAGTTGCTCCGAGGACCGCGCCGGTAGCGACGCTCATCCCGAGAAGGACCCACCACCGATGTCGAACGAACGGGACTATCGACTGCGCTGCGAACAGCGTCGCTGCGAATCCCGTTGCGCGAACCGCAACCACGCCCGACGTATCGGTGGTCAGCTCTGCTGCGATGGCACAGGAAACCCACACCACGGCCAGGGCTATCGCTCCCACCGGCAACCCCCAGCGTCGCAGCGCGGGGGTCGACCCGGCGAACAAGTCCGCCCGGCTGAGCAAGGCTGCCAGCGAGGCGAGCCCTGAGATCGCGACCGTCGCCGTCGCCCAGAGGGCACCGGCGACGGTGATACCCGCGAAGACGGTGACCGAAGCGATAGCCGCCAGGAGCGTGACCTGTGCGTAGAGCCGGTACTTGGCCGGCTCCGACAACTCACGCCACCCGGAGGCCGTCTTTGTCATCCTCGGTCGTCCCAACGAAAGCTTGTCTTCACGATCCACAGCGTCAGCAGGGTCCATAGCCCCAAAGTGGCGAGCGGCTGACCCATCTCGGCGAAAGTTCCCATGAAGTTCGCGGCAACTGCTCCTTCGGGGGCTGTTGCCGGTAACCCTGCCGAGCCCAGCGAGATCAGGTCGGACAACGCGGCGAACGGTGTCCAATCGACCACAGAACCGAGGCGATCGGGCAGCAGATTACGGATGGAATCCTGGCCGACCATCGCGATGATCATCACCGGCAGTGACGTGATCTGAGCAGCCTCGGCGTTCTTGGTGACCGCGCTGGTCGCCAGGGCCAGCAGTGAGAACACGATGATTCCGCCGAGCAGCGCAAGAACGAGGACGATGGCATTGACGGGGACCGGAGAGCCGGCTCCGTAGATCACCCCTCCGACGATGACGGCACCGATGAGGGTGAGTAACGCCCCTGGCACCGCGGGTGCCACCTGAATCTGCCAGTCGGCAGCTTCGCCCGTTCGTAGCCGCTTCAGTACGCCTTCGCCGCGCCGGGTCGTGACCATCGATAGCACCGAGTAGTACATCACGAACAGCAGCGCCATCAGCGCGAACATTTCCAACCCGGTGGTGGCCACACCGACGGTAGCCCCGGAATTATTGCGTGCGATGAAGAAGGTCGCGAGGGGAATCGCCACCGGAAACAGCGTGCCCATGACAACGAGAGTCTTGTTGCGGATGAACTGTCGATATTCAGCGACGGCCAGGGAGGACAGCGGGCGCCGACCGAACCCCACGGAGGGCGGCGCGGTGGTCGTGGTGGTCATGATGCTCCGATCAATTCAGGGGTGGACGTCGGCGACTCGCTGTGGTCGGCGGCAATGTCGAGGAATACCGATTCGAGTGACGCGGCTCGTGCTTCGAGACCGGTCAACTGCACGCCGTGGGCACCGGCCCAGGCCAGCAGCTCGGACAGATGTCGTTGCAACTGGTGGGTGTAGACCGTGACCCGCGCGCCGGCGTCGACCGTCGCACCGTCCCACGACGGCAACATCAGACCGGGGTGGTCGAAGACGATCCGAGCTGGATGCTCGTCGACGATGTCCCGAAGTGTGCCGCGGCGCGCGATCTCACCCTTGTGCATGATCGCGATCGTGTCGGCGAGGGCTTCGGCCTCGTCGAGGTAGTGCGTCGTGAGAAGAATCGTCACGCCGGATGCCTTCAGACCGGCCAGCAACTTCCATGTGGCTCGGCGACTTTCGGGATCGAGGCCCGTGGTCGGCTCGTCCAGGAACAGCAACCGAGGTTGGCCGAGCAATGCGCACGCGAGGTCGACTCGACGCTTCTCGCCGCCCGACAGTGACCCCACCCGAACATCGGCCCGGTCCGTGAGGTCGACCTGCGCCAGGACCGCTGCGGTTGTGGTGGGATTGCTGCAGGTACCGCGCCACATCTCCAGGGTCTCTGCGATAGTCAACTCGGCCGGCAATCCGCCGGATTGCAGCATGATGCCGATCTGCGGGCGGACCTTCTTGCGTTCCAACCGAGGATCGTGGCCGAAGACTTCCACCTCCCCCGATGTCGGTGCCAGTAGGCCTTCCAAAAGGTCGAAGGTCGACGTCTTGCCTGCGCCGTTGGTCCCGAGCAGCGCGAAGACCTCCCCCTCTGCGACGTCGATGTCGATGCCCTTCACCGCTTCGAATGCGTCGTCTCCCGTTCCGTACACCCGGCGCAACCCGCGGGCTGCGATCACCGCGCTCATCGCTGGCCCCACTTGCGGGTTCCGACGATCCAGCGGACTGCGAAGATTGCCACACCGGCTCCGGCGGCGACCGCGGAGACGATGACTCCGGGCTGCAGCACACCTAGCACGATGCCCAGCGCTACGACGGCTCCGATCGCGGCAACAGCCTCCCTGCCACGAGTGGGGGCGGGACCGAAGCGCATGCCGTCTGCGATGAAGTTGCCGAGAGTGATTCCGTGCGAGCTTGTTTCGCGACGGTCGGGAGGACTGTTCGGATGGTTCATTCCTGTTCTGTTCATGACTAGAAGCCTGTCCGAAGGGGGACGCGGCTACCAGTGCACCCGCGCATCGAAACACACCGTTATCTGCATGAGCGAACCATGACCGATGTCATCGACCGGCCACTGTCGTTGCGAAACAATGCGATTCCGCAGCGCACAGCCCGCTATGCAGGCGTGGTGTGCGACCGAGCGAATTGCCACGACACCCGCGAGGCATCTATGCCTGCAGCGTCGGTGAACAAGCCCGCGCCTGGACCGGGCCAGACGTGACCCATGCCTTCGACGAGGTAGGACTCGATGGCCGACGGACGCCCGTCATCGTCGCCGTATCGGGTGTACGTGTACGGGTATCGGTGCGGTTCTTCGACCCGAGTGGATTCGATCGTCGACGCCGGTTGACCCAGTGCCTCACCGATCGCCAGCCACTGCGCGGTCAGTCGTTCGGCCATGACCGGCCGCACGACGTCGTCACGGTCCCCCTGAACCACCAGCAGCGGAACGTATTTCGCACGATCCCCCATTTCTTCCACAGCCAGGCTTGCGGTGTACTCGGGAGAGACGCGGTCCAGATCGTGCTGGGCCTTGTCGTAGCTGTACTCGCCGCCGGCCGCCGACGTCACCGTTGCGAACACGTCGGGGTACGTCACGGCAAGTGCAACAGCGAGACCTGCACCCGACGACGCACCGGAGACATGGACGTCTCTGCGGTCGCCGTTGTACCGGTCGATCACCGATTCCGTGATTCCGGCGATCATTGCGGGTTCGCCGACACCACGGCGTTGATGGGCCGGTTCGATTGCGTTCCAACAGAGCTGGGGGCTTCGGTCGAAGCTCTGCGTCGGGTAGACGACGATGAAGTCTTCTTCGTTCGCGACGACGTCGAACCGGGTCGTGTCCTTCATCGAGTTGATTCCGTACCCCGTCATGCCACAACCGTGAAGCGCAACCATGATCGGTGTCGGAGAGGATGGGTCGTAATCGGTCGGAAGATGCACCTGATAGTCGACGACGCCTGCGTCGCCGACGTACTGACCGTATTCGTCACGGTCATTGGACGACACCTCTGCTGTCGCCGTAGTCAGAGTCGAGCTGCCGAGAGTCGCGGCGAGAGCAACGACCAGAAAGCTCTTTCCCGCAACCGACTTCAGGTTCACTTCGCCATCTCTGTCGAGGGAAAATACTGCGCAAGCCAGGCGAGAACAGTCTGCATGGTCTCGGGGTCGAGGCGCGTGCCCGGCTCGTTGTATCCGCTACCTGGCGACGCGGCGATGTCCGCCGGCGTGCGCAGGTCTTCCTTGAACACATGATTCGCATTGGTCGGGAAGGCGAAGGTCACGTTGCTCATCCCGGCGGCGGCCTGTTCGAGAGGGATGCCGTCGGCGTGCATGTCGATCTGGACGTCCTTCGCACCGATGAGCACCAGTGCGGGAATCTGCACCTTACCGAGCACATCGGTCGCGGACTCGACCCACAGCTCTCGGATGAACGGGAGATTGGCTGGTGCCTCCAAGCCTGCGAGCACCGACTTCACGCTGTCCGGCAAGCTCGGGTCGGCATTCATCGGCTGCCCGGCCGTGTAACGCGCAGCAGCCTCCTGCACCCTCGTCATCACTTCGGACCCGCCGGGAATCTGGCCGCTCTGACGCGCCAGTTGCGAGAGCAGCACAGCCTCGATCGGCCGGCCGGGTGGTGCCGCGAGGACGATTCCTGCAAAGGGGACGTCTTGGGTTGTCGTGGCGTAGTGGAGCGCGTGGAGGGTCCCTTCACTGTTCCCGAACCCGACGATCCTCGAGGAATCGACACACTGCAGCCCGGACAGCACCGTGACGGCCTCCACCAGCTCGTTCAGATGCGACTGCATGCTCATCGTGCCGGTCAGCGCCTCGACGTTGTCCATCGCGTGTGGACCGGATGCCCGCTTGTCGTAGCGAAGCGACGCGATACCCGCATCGGCGAACGCCTCTGCCATGAGCCGAGCGCTCCCATTTTTGCCGGGCAGCAGTGGCGAACACCAATCGCGGTCGGTCGGCCCGCTACCGGCGACGAAGACCACTGCAGGGAAGGGCCCCTTACCGTCAGGGCAGACCATCGTGCCTTCCATCGTGATGCCGTCCAGCGTCCATGTGACCTCGCAGGTGTGTGTCATGTGTGCCTTTCTTTCGTCCGGCCGCGAACCGCGGCGGAACTGATGGGGTTGGGCGGAATCGGTCGGTAAGCGGCCTGGAGCGGCGTCGGCTGATATCGCTCTTGCCACATCGGCGTTATGGTTGGGGCTCCGATCGATTCGAGCGAGGGGTGCCCATGACGTGGAGCACCAGTGAGCTCGCAGAATTGGCGACGACCACCGTCAACACCGTCCGGCACTACCACCGGTGCGGCCTGCTCGACGAGCCACATCGTCGCTCCAACGGTTACAAGCAGTACGGCGTCACGCACCTGGTGCGTCTCCTGCAGATCAGGCGGCTACGCGACATCGGCGTTCCACTCGCGCAGATCGAGACCACCGGTTCGGGCGTCGGCACCTCGGCCGAGGTGCTCACCGCCATCGACACGAATCTTGCCGACGTCATCGAGAGCAGCCTTCGCACTCGCGCCCAGATCGCATTGTTGCTCGAGCACGGATCGATCACCGAGGTCCCGGCCGGCCTCGAGCACACCGCGCTGGGCATGACTCCTGCCGAACGATCCATGGCTCTGGTCTACTCGCAGATATACGACCCCGAAGCGATGGACGATGTCCGAGACATCATCGAATCCGACGACGACGCGGCTACGATCGCGTTCGAAGCTTTGCCTGCCGACGCCGACGCCGACACGCGTACGCGCCTCGCCGACGAATTCGCGGACACCATCGCCAAAGCAATGGTCGAGTACCCGTGGATGAGCGAACCGAATTCCCGTCTGATGGGAAGCCCGGCGTTGGCGGGAGAGGCCATCGCCGAGACCATTCGAGAGTTCTACAACACTGCGCAACTCGACGTACTGCTTCGTGCCACCGTCATCGCTCGACGGCGACACCGCTGACCGGTCTCCCGTCACAAGACGCAGAGTGAGTCGTCGGAAGGCATCACGAGGTCGATGAGATAGTCGGCAACGATGTCGTCTACGCACGCGTTCCCCGCGATGATCGCTCCGTGCTGCTCACCCTGGACGGTCACCAGGCTGCCACCGAGCGCGTCCGCAAGGTTGACGGCACCCTGGTGCGGAGTCAACGCATCGCCGGTCACGGAGACCGTCAAAGTGTCTGGTAATCCTTCGATTTCAGTCGAATAGGGGTAGCCCAATGTGGGCTCGACGGGCCATTGCTCGCACGTATCCCGCACACCCTCGACCGATCTTCCCGAATCGACGAAAGGATTCGCATCGAATGCTGCGCGAATCAGTGCTGTTTCCTCGGCCGGACTGTGGCGTTCTTCGTCGATACAGTTGATCGCACCCGTCGCTTCGAGGGTGTTCGCGTAGGTGCCGTCTGCGCTGCGATCCTGGTAGATGTCGCTGAGTGCAATCAGTGAGTCTCCTCGGCCGTCACGCAGTTGGGCAAGGCTCATGACCACGGGCTGCCACGCCTCCTGTGAATAGAGACCGAGGACAACGCCCCCGATTGCTTTGGTGAATGTCAGTTCACGACCGTCCGCGGCCGGCAGTGGTGCATCGATCAGGGGCCGCACGAGGCTGTGGAACACCTCGGTTGCCTGCGCCGGGTCCGGTCCCAGTGCGCAATCAGGTTGTGTGGCACAGAACTTCGCGAGCTCGTCGAATGCACGTTGCATCCCGCCGGCCTGCTGAATGCGTCGTTCCTTCGTTCCGGCGAGCGGGTCCATCGCACCATCGAGAACAAGTGCCCTGACGTTCTCCGGGAACATCTCCGCGTACACCGCGCCCAAGCGGGTTCCGTAACTCGCACCCGCGTAGGTGAGTTCGTCGTCGCCCAGCGCGGCGCGCATGACGTCCATATCGCGTGCCACATCACGTGTACCCAGGTGGGCCAACGCGTTCTCTCCCCCTGACCCTGCGGCGCAGTTCTCATAGAATTCGCGGGTCGATTCTTCGGACATCGCATGCGGCAGAACGCTGATCGCAGCGCTGATCGCGTCGGCTTCACGCTCGTCGTCGTCGAAACAGTTCACCGCGGGTGTCGACGCACCCACACCACGCGGATCGAACCCGACCAAGTCGAACCTGTCGGTGATGTCGCTCTGCGCCCACGCGTCCGCGGTGGTTGCCGCGAACTCGGTTCCCGAGAACCCGGGGCCACCCGGATTGAGCACAATGGAACCGATCGGATCAGCCGAACGTGCCGGAATCCTGGACAGCGCGATCTTGGCCGTCTCCCCCTCTGGATTCATGTAGTCGAGTGGCACATCCATGCGTGCGCACTGGTATTCCATTGGTAATCCAACAGTTTCACCAAGCGGGAGGTTCGAAGCAGGCGGGGCACAATCCTCGAAGTTCAATTGCTGGCTGTAGAACTTGTCGAGAGATCCGGCGTCGGGCTCGCCGTCCTCGGGTGCGGTGTTCTGGCTGCAGGACGCGAGCAACGCCATCACCGCCACAGCCGCACCCGCTTTCAGTCCTAAGTGAGTACGCATACGCCCATTACGCACTATGTCGTCGGCACACAGTCAAGAACGATGTGGTCTCCGCAATCAGTCGGTCGCGGTGGTGTGCCGGCGAACGGGCTGCCGATGTCCCCATGTGCCCCAACGCCACAACCACTCGAGCGGTCCTTGCATGAAGTGCCGTAGCCACAACACGCTGGCGACCCATTGTGCGAGGAGTATCGCGCCTGCCGTACCCAACAGTGTTGCCCACGAGGAGCTGTCGGAGAAGTTCAACACCCACCCCGCCGCCAGCATCAACGGTGCGGCACCGACGTAATTGGTCAAAGCCATCCTGCCCAACGGACCGAAGGCCACTTCCAGAATTCGCGACACACCGGTGGACATCAGCAGGGCGAGCGACGACATGTACACCGCTGCGACAGCAAAACCCGCTGCAGCGGACTCCGTACTGAAATACGACATCTCGATCGTTCTGGTCTGCAGGTAGAGCAGCGGAATCGCGGCAACGGCACCGACGATCAGCACGATCGTCGCACCACGGCGCGACCGACCGATGGCCGACACGACACGGTACCGGGTGAGGACAGCACCCAGAAGGAGCATCCCCGGAGTCAGGCTGCTACCACCGCCCGTGAGAAGAAGGCTCCCCACGATGAGTGCAACCGCCGCAACCGCGGAGACCCGCCGCGACATCCACGTGCTCGGAAGCAAGACGACGAGGCCGACTACCGCCAGCGGTAGCAACGCAGATCCGGGTTGGAGCACGTTGAACGGGATTCCGATGGCGAGCAGGAGCAGCAGTCGCCGGAGCAGGAGTAGCCGGGGACGTATCACCCGGCGGGCAGCGGACTCGTAGAACATCGCAAATCCGATGCCGAAGAGTAGAGCGAAAATCGGGAAGAAACGTTGTTGCACAAGTAGGTGCAACCAGCCGCCTGTGTTGTCGAGCGAAGGACGCTCGTAGAGGCCCGGTGCGGTACGGAAGCCGGTGAGAGGCCCGATGTTGACAAAGATGATGCCGCACAATGCAACACCACGAATCACATCGAGGGTGGGTATTCGGCTGACGCCGGTTTCCAAAACAGACTGCTGCTCAGTGGATGTCACGTGCTGATCTTCCTCCGCAGGTTCGAGCGTGGCCATCCGCACATCAACGGGCGGAAATCCACGACTCGAACGCGTCGGTGAACTGCTGCGAGAAGGGCAACGGCTCTCCGTACTCGGCACCGGTCGAAGGTTGGTCGCCTACATCCTTGAGGACATGGTTCGCCGTCTCGAGATGCGTTGTGCTGAGCTTCGTCTGCGCCAAGACGTCGTTGAGACCGGCCACGTCGACGCACCGAATTTGCATGTCCTTGTCCGAACAGCTTGTGAATACTGCCATCGAGGGCGGCAGGGCCGCCGCCATGGCGATCGGATCGAGTTCGTCCTGAGTGGCCAGCATCGTGGCACCCGCCGGAACCATCCCTATCGAACGTAGTGGTTCCGGGAGATCGTTCGGAATTGTCCCTGAAGTGCGGATCTGGTCCACCGTGCGGTTCAAGGACGATACGAGGTCGACACCATCCACATCCACCAGCTGTCCGGATTCCACGAGCCCGGCGACCTGACGCATCATGATGTCCAATGTTCGCGCCGTCTGTGGTTGCACCAGGCCCATCGATGTAATGGGCGGCACCTCGCCGGCCTTGCCAGTGGCCAGCGCCAACGCCACAAGGGCACCCTGGCTGTGCCCGACCAGGCCGATTCCAGAATTCTCGATACCCGGCCGATCGGCGAGGAAGTTCGCCGCCGCGGCGGCCTCGTGTAGGTATACATCGTGCCCGAGTTTCGACGAGTCCGTCTCTGGGTCCAATTCCGTTGCACCGGTGCCGGATTTGTCGTACCTCAGGCTGGCAATGCCGTGGCGAGCCAAGACGTCGGCCAAATAGCTCAGTGTGCCGATCGATCCTTCGGCGTGAACGTTGTCGCCATTCCTATCCGTCGGCCCGGAACCCGCGATCAGCAGTACGGCCGGAACAGCTATGCCGGTGTCGGCCGGCATTCGTAAGCTTCCATGAACCGTTTGCGCCCCATTCTCGAACGCGACTTCTTGATCCTTGCCCACCGACTGTGCAGCTGGGCTCGCACTCTGCGTGTCCGGAACGGAAGGGCCTCGCGTGCACGACACGATGGTCAATAAGAAAACACCGGCCAGTACCGCCGTCAAGTTCGTGAGTTTCATGTCCTTCTCTCCAAAGTTGCCCGGTCAGAGCCCAAGTCGGTGCCCTACGCTCACACACGCGCTCGCGTTCCGTCAGCGGTTCAGGAATCGAACGCGCCGCGAACCGAAACTAGTGAGTGTTCCAAGGACAGGGTCAAGCCCGAGGGTTTCGACCTGTCCAACCTGTCCGACCGGTTCACCGGGTTCGGCAATGCTCACCTGCCCGTTTCCGCACGGATGGTCGGATCGGTGAAGCTGGGTGCCGGGCCGTCGTGCTCGGAGCTTCCCTCGATCGGCGTCCAGGACTCGTAGGTGAATTCCTCCAGGGGCATGGGCTTGGCATGTGCAACGATCATCCGTGGTGGCCGATCCCCTCCGCGAAGGAAGTCGATCACCGGTCGATCGACTTCATCTGTGCCATAGGGGAAAACACCATGAACGCTCTCGTTGTCGACCGCGATCAGGCTTGTATTCGGCAGCTGCGTGCCCGCGACCTGACCGGCTTCCCACGGCGTCATCGAATCCAACTCGCTCTGCAAAACGATGGTCTCCGGGAAGTCCTCGCTCAACGGAGGCATCGCCGAGTCCGTCGGCCAGAAGGCACAGGCCTGCGGCCCATCGAGCAGTCCACTCTGCGCCGAGAAGGGCGCAGCGAGCGCCGTTCGCTCGTTGAATTCCTGCCAGTATTCGAGGCCCTGAACCCACTGCCCATCGGTGCATTTCGTGAAGTCGATGACCTCGTCGTAGGTACCGCGAATCAAACCGGCGGAATCGTCTTCCGGTGACGCGGACAGCGCCGCCAGGACTTCGTGGGCCGCCGTGCGTTGCTCCTCGGTGAGGGTGTCCATCCCGTCGACGATGCGGCTCGCGGAGGCAACAGGAATCGTAGGGGTCGCGGCGCTCTCACCTTCGGCGATGATCAGCGAAACAAGCTGTCCAGCAAACGGATAGACCACCGGGCTGGAGAACGCAACGTTGAGATTCGTCGACGCCCATGCGTAACGGGCAGCGAGCGAGCGCTCCGGGCCACTGGTAGCCGCGAAGTAGCGATTCCAGATCACCTCGGGGTCGCCACCGAGACCGTACGTGGCGTCGTTACGCGCAATCCAGTTCATCATGTGCAGCCGGAACTGCCGATCGCGGCCCTCGTGCGCCACGTCGTACAGACTTTGAATCGAGTCCTGCGTCGGGTCCGTGGCCGAATCGAGAACCATGCGCTCGACGTTGGCCGAAAAGAGGCTGCCGTACCAAGCGCCGAGCCACGTGCCGTACGAGTAACCCATGTAGGTCACCGATTGGAGCCCGAGAAGGTGGCGGATGAAGTCCATGTCGAACGCAGTCTGTTCGGTCGTCATGGTTGCGACATCGGGGTCGACCGAGCACGATTCGCCGATCGCGCGCGTCTCCGCGTCGGGTCCATCGGCCGGATCGTATCCGTACTCGCACTGCGCATGACTGGACTGGCCGAGGCCACGCTGATCGAAGCTCACATAGTTGGTGGTCGGCCGCAATTCGGGGGTGTACATCTGGACGGTCGAGCTGTAAGACAGACCAGACGCGTACGGCCCACCTGGGTGGGTGACGACTGTAGTGTGGTAGTCAGGATCGGACCGATCGATGTTGTGTGCCTGCGAGATTCGCACATCCCACGTTTTCTGCGTATCGGGATCGTGCCAGTCCCGCGGGACCTCGATCGTCGCGCACTCGACGTTGGACACGTCCGCGCCTGGAATCGGCGGTCCGTCGTCGTTGAACTCGCACGGTTCCCAGAGGAGTTGCTGGTCGGCCAGAGGTCCTGCGAGCGCCGCAGTATCGGGCATCGCGCTGCCGGGTCCATAGCCGCTGACGGTCGAGGCGGACTGCGGCGGCGATGCCATAGTTGCCATCACCACGACGCCGGCCAATCCGATGACACCGGCAGCAAATGTGGCCGAGAGCAAGTACCTCCGCCGGCGCGCCGCTGTACTCGGCACGGTCTCGTCCAACGGCACGTGAGCTCCTCGTCATCGGACACCGCTCGATCGCGACCAGCGCTCAACGCGGTGTCCTGGTATGACGGTAAAGCTATTCCGTGTTCCGGGAACAGGGTCAACAATGCAACCGTCGCAGTTTCCTGAGCAGGATGTCGTTCATCACCGAGATCACTCGAATCATTCTGCACAGCAGTCATATTGCATTCTGTCCATTCCACGGTTGCGTCCCGAACTGCGGCCTCAGCCGGGCGCGACCACGTCGAGGGCGAAATCGAAGTTCCCGACCCATGTCGAGCGAGGCCGATCATGACCAGACCCGTTCCTTCCAGGTAGTGCGCCATTCTCACAGCGCCGACGTCCCGCGGGCGAAGCGCGAGGGTGTCGACGAATGCCGCAACGGCCGCCTTTGCACCCTCGTCGTCACCGGCAATGAAGAACTCCATCGGTTGCCCTTTGGCCAGAACGGCACCGAAGGTGGTGTTGAATGCCTTCACCACATGGGCAGATCGATGGACACGAACTGGCTGAACCCTCGTGAGCGCCGCGCCTGCGATGCGTCGTCGACGCACGCCATCAGGTGAGCGTGCACCTCGAGCGAGGCCTGCAGAAGTCGGGTCTGTCCGGGGCCGATTACGAGGTCCTCGCGTTGCTGTCGGATCACGAGCGAGACCGCATGCCGTCCCATGAGCTGCGCGATGCACTGGGGTGGGAGAAAAGCCATCTTTCGCACCATTTGCGGCGCATGCCGAAGGGCGGGCTGATCGGCCGCGAGCCCAACCCCGACGACGCTCGCAGCACCCTGGTCTGTCTGCTGGCGGTCGGGCGCTCCGCCGTCGAGCAGGCGGCACCCGGGCATGTAGCGGATGTCCGCCGAAATTTCATCGATCTACTCACCCCGACCGAGCTCGACCTGCTCGCCACCCTCAACGAACGGATTCTGCAGCACCTCGGCACGAGTGGCGACTCCCCCGCCGATGACGAGTCTTCGTGAACCTCACTCACCGGCTGCGGACCCCTGCAAACACGGCAACTCTGTACATGGTGGCGCGTCACCTTCGCGCGATCACGCCGGACTCGCGGCGGCGATCACGCGCCGACCTACCGTTGTCGTGACGACCGATGTCACCACTGCAGCGACCGTCAGGACACCGATCGCAAGCAACGGCGACGCGGCCGCCACCGGGTTGCCCAGCTTGACGTAGGCAAAAGGCGCGACAGCAATTGCTGCCCCCACAATCCCAACCCATCCGGCCGTCACCACTGCCAGCGCGGATTCGATCGACAGCATGCGCCTCGTCTGCGTCGGCGTGGCCCCGATCAGCGACATCGACGCGAACTCACCCCGGCGGTGCCCGAGCGCGGCGACAGAGGTGTTGATCGCCGCGATGGCCATGAATGCTGCGACCACTCCCACCACCGCGTAATTGATCGACGCCATCAACTGCCCCTGCGGACCCGTTGCGCCCGAGGCATTCTCGATTCCCTGCATACTCAGTGTGCCGACCGTGACTCCGATGAACAGCGTCAGAAACGTAACGATCGGCCGAACGCCCTGCGTCCGAACCGCATTGATACTTGCTAGGTGGCCACCGGCGCCGAGTGCGGCAAGCGGAACAGCGAGGAGCGTGCACGTCGCGGTCAATGTTTCCTCGGCGCACAGCCCCAATCCGATAGCGATGAAGACCGTTCCCGGCCCGGCTGTCGCGGTGGCCGCGGCACCATTGGGGTCTACCGCGAACGCCGCGGTCGATGACGCTAGCCCCACCATGACGAACCCCACGGCCACTCCACGCCGCCGACGAGTTCTGCTCGCCCGACGCACCTTCGTTCGTATCGAACCGTATTGTGCAGCAACACCACTCGCAGCCGAAAGGATCAGTGCCGCCAGGATGGGCAATGTGACGCCCGGCGCGTAACCGGTAGAATCGTCGACGATTCCGATCGAATGCAGTCGGCCGAGGACCACCCGCCCCAGACCGATGCCCGACGCAGTGGCCGGAACAGACACAGCTGCCGCAACCAGCGTGATCTCGATGGTCACGAGTAAGCGCATCTGACGGTCGCTTGTGCCGACCCGGCGCAAGATGTCGAACTCCACCGAGCGGGACTGCGACACGACACCCACCGTCGACGACACAGCGAACAGTGCAATCGCCAGGATCCATCCGCCGAGGATCGCGGGAAACAGCACCAGGAACCAGCGATCGTCGGCGCTCGATGCATCCACGCTCGACGCAAACAGACCCACAAAGGCCGAGACCAGCGCTATCCCACCGAACAGCACGACGACCGTGGGTAGATAACGCTCGCGGCTGAATCGCAGGGAGTGGATTGCATAGTGCAACATGCTCACACTCTCGAGACGAGATCGGTCAACCGCGCGGCCGCAGCGGCCGCAGTCGGAGCGTCGAGTCGGTCGACAATCCGGCCGTCGGCAAGGAACAGAACACTGTCCGACGCGGCCGCAGCCACTGGATCGTGCGTGACCATCACGATGGTGCGACCCGAATCGGCAATACCGCGCAGAATCCGGAGAACGACTGCCGCACTCGAGAGATCGAGCGCGCCGGTCGGCTCGTCCGCGAACACGATCCGCGGATCGTTGACCAAAGCGCGCGCGATGGCCACGCGCTGCTTCTGTCCTCCCGAGAGCTGATCGGGTCGAACGTCGACACGACCGGCCGCGCTCTTTCCCCAACCTCCAGCCACCTCGGTGAGCCCCACCATCTCGAGCAGGCGTGTCGATCGAACCGCGTCCGGCCTCCCGCCGTCGAGCCGTAGTGGAAGCTCGACGTTTTCGCGAATGGTTAACGCGGGCAACAGATCGAACGACTGGAAGACGAAACCCATTGCGCGTCGGCGAAAGCGGGTGAGATGGTCGCCCCGAAGCGCAGTGACATCGGTGCCGTCGAGAACAACTCGTCCCGTCGTCGGTGATCGCAAGCCAGCCGCACACAGCAAGAGTGTGCTTTTGCCGGATCCCGACGGCCCCATAACGGAAACGAACGAACCCGCAGGGATGTCGACGTCGACACCCGATAGCACCGGTACTTCCCGTCCACCTTCCTCGTAGCTGCTGGACACATTCTCGAGTGATAGGAACACGGGAACCCCTTACCTGAACGATCGTTTAAAACGAACGTTTATATAATAGCAGTGTTACCGTGTCCAGGTGAGTCACCGAGACAACTTGTTGTCGGCCGCGCGTACCTGTCTGCTGACCAAGGGGTACGCCCACACCACCGTTCGCGACCTGGTCACGTCATCCGGTGCGAATCTGGCGTCCATCAGCTATCACTTCGGGTCGAAGGATCAGTTACTCACGCGCGCTTTGCTCGAGCTCAACGCCGAATGGGGTCGCGAGCTGTTCGCCGTACTCGACGTGGCCCACGATTCGACACCGGTCGAGCGCTGGGCCCGCATCATCACGTCGATCCGGTCGAACAGGCCACTGTGGTTCGTGAACTTCGAGTCCATCGGGTACATCGATCGCGATCCCGAGATCAAAGCGCTCAACACCGAGGGCCAGCGCCGATCACGGACCGCACTGGCTGCCGCGTTCGGCGACCTCGAACCCGGTGCGGATGCAGCGACGATCCACGCCGTCGGATCCCACTACTACTCACTCCTCACCGGGCTCGCGATTCAGATTCTGACCAACCCAGACGATGCGCCTACGGCCGAGAACATCGTCCACGCGGACAGCCGTGACGCAGAGTCCATCCAGCCCTCCGGTAGACGGCCGACTCCAACGACGTAGGACCCTGTTCGGGGCCGATCGAGCCGGACCGCGCGATCGATTCGAGTGATACCTCGAGTAGTACGCCCATCCACGACGAGTTGCAGAACATTCTGGGCATCGCCACCACCGACAGAGATCGCAGCGTGGAATCGCTCATCGAAACCGCACCCGAGACTGGACCCCGACATCCCCGGGGGCGACATCAGCGAGGCTGGCGACAGCACGAGAAAAGCAACACGCTGCCTTCGCCGCGTACCAGCTCGCCAAAAATCAGGAGCACACCCTCGCTGGCGCGAGGGGACAATCCGACCCCGATATCACACTGGTCGTCGAGGACGACGAGCTTCGCAGTGCGCCGTGCAACCCTTCCGCTCTATCGTCGACAGCGACGCCGTGGTCTTCAGCGCGGATTCCCCGAGTCGTTCCATCCTCGACCAGATAGCCGACAAGTGGTCGACCATGTCCGTGCTCGACAAGCCACGACGCTACAACCAGATCAATAGACGCCTCGAAGGCCGAACCCCCGATGCTCAACGGCCGCAACGATGCCGACCAGAGTTGGTGCCGAAGATTACGCCCACGGACCGACGAGCTCGCTTCGATAGAACGTTGCCAGAGATTTTCGGCAATCTGGACGGACTCGGGAAGCAGACAATCTAGGTGTAATGCCCAACGGCCACATGGAGTTCGAGCCGATCGACTGCAGCGATCGAAGTCTCGAAATCGGCGAATCGACTATTGCCGTGCGCCAGGAGGAAAGCCATGCCGCCGTGCAGCAACTGCGGCGAACAAAGTGAATACGATCAGACCGAGGGTGACGACAGGAAACCACCCTGGTCCGGCACCGCTGAGAAGTACCCCACCCAAGGCACTTCCGAGGAAAATCGCTCCGTTCGCGACAGTCGTCAGGATCGAGTTGGCAACGTCGGCGTCTCGACCGGATACATCGGCGAGTGCGGTTTGCAAGAGCGGCGCGGCACCGCCGAAAGACATGCCCCACAGGATCACTGCCGCCACGAACACCGCCGGATTGCTTCCCACGACAGCCAAAGCGGTGGCTCCCAGAGCGAACGCGATCAAGTAGATCAGGACGAGCCGTCGCAGAATGCGGTCCGCCAGCGCTCCCACAACGGCAATGCTGGCCATCGCGGCCACCCCGAACATCGCCAGCACCACATCGACTCTGAGCCCTACGTCCATATCGTCGACGATGGGTGCGATGTACGTGTAGAGCAGGTTGTGGGCGAGGAACCATCCGAGCACCACAGCAATGATCGGCGCGACGCCGGAGAGCAGAAAGACGCGGCTCAACGGCGTTTGCGCAGTGGAATTCTGTCCGTCGGAATCGGGAACTGATACCACCACCCACGCGATCAAACCGAGGGCGATCACAGACATCAGACCGAAGGTCCATCGCCACCCGATCAGCGTTCCGAGATACGTCGCAAGAGGCGTGCCGACGGCGAAAGCAACAGGCGTACCCGCCATCGCCACGGTCAGCGCCTTTCCCGCCAACGCGGGCGGCGCTATTTTCCGGGCGTACCCAGCGAGCATCCCCCAGACCACCCCGGAGAAAGCCCCCGCAACGAAACGCGCCAACAGTGCAATCTCGAACCCAGGCGCAAGTGTTGTGATCGTATTGGCCACCACGAACCCACCAACCGCGATGAGCAGAATCGGTTTACGTCGCCAACCACGCGTGAATGTGATCGCAGGAATCGCGAACAGCACCGCTCCCAGTGCATACGCGCTGATCAACTGCCCTGCCGCGGCCTCCCCGACACTCAAACCCGCTGAGAGCTGAGGTAGAAGCCCGGCAGGAAGTGTCTCGGTCATGATGACGATGAATGCGGTCGCTGACATCGCCAGCAGCGCTGACCACGGAAGTCGCTGTTTGCTTCTACCTCCGGCCGGCGTCGGAGTTGTCGAGCTGTCGGTGCTGCCCTGAATGACTTCTGGATTGGTCATTCCGTAAGTCAACACCACCGGCACCCCTGTTGCCAAATAATTGGATCGATTAGTCTGTAATTCACCGAACATCGAAACACGGAATGGAACCGCAATGAGCAGAACCGGGAGGCCACGCCAGTTCGACGAGGACCGCGCTCTCGAAGCGGCTATGGTCCTTTTCTGGGAGAACGGCTACGAGGCCACGTCATTGGCGCAACTACGAAGCAGCATGGGTATGTCTTCGGCCAGCTTCTACGGTGCGTTCGGATCCAAGGAAGGGTTGTTCGCCGCCGTGGTCCAGCGGTACATCGACAGCTACGGCCGCGCGACCGCCCCACTGGCAGACGAATCCATGGACCCTCGAGACGCTCTGGAGAAGACGTTGCGTGGCTCGGTAGCCATGCAGACCGATGCGACGCATCCCCTCGGATGCCTGGTCGGGCTGGGCGGAATAATCGACGGTCCGGACGCCGGAAAGCACTCTGCTCTGGCAGCCCGGAGGTCTGTTGATCGCCGCAACATTGCCGCGCTGATCGAACGAGCTGTCGATCGAGGTCAACTCGACCCGAGCATCCCGATCGACGCAACCGCGACACTGTTTCACAGTTTTCTACTCGGACTGTCACCGCTGGCCAGAGACGGTGTAACCGCCGATGCACTTCAGGCATCGGTCTCGGCAATGATGACGTTCTGGGATTCGATGCACTCGCGGTAGCCGAACCACCCTCTGCCACAACATCTCCGGCCGCGGACCTTACCGACGATCAGGGTGCGGGGGCCGAGGCGAGGTCGCACTGGGCACCGGGTGCCGGCGATTCGAGGTCCACCAGGTAATCCGCGACTATCTCGTCGACGCATGCATTGCCCGCGAGGGAGGCACCGTGTTGCTCACCCTCGACCGTGAGCAGGCTGCCGCCGAGCGCCTCGGCAAGCGCGATGCCTCCTGCGTGTGGAGTGATGCCGTCGCCTGTCACGGATACTACAAGGGTGTCGGCGAGGCCGTCGGGCTCGTCGGCCAAAAGTCGGTTCAGCGTGGGCTCGACTGGCCAGTTCTCGCAACCGTTTCGCGAGTTCTCGACCGCAGTGCCGGGGTCTATGAACGGCGCGGCGTCGAACACGGCCCGCTTGAGCGCCGTCTCCTGTTTCGGGGTGTGGCGATCTTCGTCGAGGCAATTGATCGCGAGCAGCGACTCGAGATCGCTCGACGAGGTGCCGTCTGCAGCACGGCCCTGTAGCGCGTCCCGCAGCGCAAGCAGCGGAGCACCGTTGCCGGCTTTCAGTTCGCTGATCCCCTCGAGCACGATGGGCCACGCTGCGTCGGTGTAGAGCCCCACGATGACGCCGGAGAGGGCACCGATGAACGTCAGGTCGCGGTCGTCGGTTGCGGGTGCTGGGGACTCGACGAGCGGCTGCACGAGGTTCTGGAACTCGGTCGTGGCGGCGGCAGGATCGGTTCCGAGAGGGCAATCGGTCTGCGTCGCACAGAATTTCGCCATCTGGTCGAACGAGCGACCGATGCCGTCGAACTGCTGGATTCGCAGATCGTGCGTGCTCATGCCGGGGTCGAGCGCGCCGTCGAGCACAAGAGCACGCACGTTGTCGGGGAACATCTCGGCGTACACGGCACCCACGCGCGTTCCGTAGCTGAGCCCAGCGAAGCTGAGCTGCTCGTCGCCGAGCGCCTCGCGCAGCACGTCCATGTCGCGAGCGACGTCGCGCGTGCCGACGGCAGCGAGCACGTGCTCTCCGCCCGAGCGCTCCGCGCACTGCTCCGCAAGGTCGCGAGTCTCGTCTTCCGTCCAGTCTTCTGCGCCGGAATCGTAGGAGGTGAACTCGGCGTCGGCATCGCGCTCGGTATCGGTATAGCAGTCGATGGCGGGTGTCGATGCTCCGACGCCACGCGGGTCGAAGCCGACGATGTCGAATTTCTCGGTGACCGGGCTGTTCGCCCACGCCAGCGCCAGGGTGGGCGCGAACGCTACACCGGACATGCCAGGGCCGCCTGGGTTGACCACAACTGAACCGGTCACGTCGTCGCCGCGCGCAGCCACTCGGAGGAGAGCGATCCGAGCGGTGTCGCCGCTCGGGTTCGCGTAGTCGAGAGGAACCTCGAGCGTTGCGCATTCTGCTGCCACGCCAGGCGGCGGAAGGCCGGGTGCCTGCGCGGGTGCCTCGCATGCGGCGAACTCGAGCGTTTGGCCGTAGAAATGTCCGAGCGAGGTGTCGCGTTCGGGCGTTGACGCGTCGGTTGCGACACATCCGCTAAGCACGAGCAGAACGCTCGCGCTCACTGCGGGGACGAGAGTAAAAGCGCGAAGGCGCATGGTGTCTCCTTAGGACGTGCAATGGTGGTCGCGAACCATCAGAAAGAGCGTTCCCGGGGCGAGGTCAACCGTGGCGTCGAAAATGCTGACTCAACCAAAGGGAGGCCAGTGCCATGGACCCGCGTTGAACGATCTTTCACGCACAACCACTGCAGAGTTCGTTGTGCATGGGCAAATTCAGCACTATGTCCTTGGGACACAGTCAAGAACAGGGCGAGTCTTCTGCTCGGTCATTGTGCCCCGCGGTGCACTTGCGTGCACCGGACGCCGAGCGGTTCAGAAGCCATGCCTCTGACCCTCCCCCTCGCATTCGATCTAGTGGAGTGCACCGATGGGAACCAACAAATCGACGTCGATGTCGATCCGACCTCGACGACATTGAAAGCACAGAACCGAATGCTCTGATGTAGTTGCGCGCAAGGGCTTTTTGGGACTGGACGGGTCTGCGGTCGCCATCGTGCTGCGACATGTTGTCCGTCAGCTACTCCTGGCGTACTGTCCGTGCCACCCGTATGGACGTTGTGGCCGGGAAGCATCCCTGCGTGTCCACTACCGGCGGCGCGTTGTGACGTAGCACGCTCGATGTCGCCACAACCGAGGCGAACGCGAACGTACCGCCACCGAAAGGTGGTTACTTTACTACTGTTGCGCCACAATGACTTTCGCTGATCGATGGTCGTCGTATCGGCACCCTCTATGTGATTCGCGGTGTCGCATTTCGTGGCGTCATCTTGTCAACATCGGACCCCTGACCGGATGTCGAACCAGGTTACGGCAGCCACGATCGTCGGGATTCGTGATCAGTGACATGGGCACGCCTGATCGGGTCCGCGCGGCCACAGCTTCTTCACCAACCGCGAAGGCCCTGACACGAGCGCCCTGGTCTGCGAGTACGCCTTGCGTCACCCCAAGAAGTGACGCAACGCCTTGCCCATCCGCCCACAACCGTCCGACGATGCGTCCCACCGACCGTAAGGAGTCATGATGACAGTCCCCAGTTCCGTCACTCGTCTAGAAGCCGCAATCAACTCGCACAACGCGGAGGACATTGCCGCATGCTTCTCGATTGACTACGTCTCCGAAGTTCCGCAACATCCGATGCGGAACTTCGTAGGTCGCGAGACCGTGGAACGTAACTGGACGGGGATTCTGGCTCGCACACCCGACCTCCACGCCCGAGTGCTTCGGACCGCTATCGGCGGATTCGAGGTTTGGTCGGAGTGGGAGATGGAAGGGTCGACCGCCGACAGGTCTCCTACCGTCATCGCCGGGCCAGTCATCTGGCGCACTGACACAGATGGTCTCGTCTCGTGGGCGCGCTTCTACCTCGATCCCGTCACCAGCGACCCGACAGGTCTTCCGTAGATCGGTCGCCGTTCGATGTCATGCCCGCAACGGCTTGTCCCGGAGTCACCGATGGACTGATTCACTGACGTAGGATTTTTGCATCAGCCGGGCAATGACGTAGCAGGTCAACCGATCTCGGTTATCGGATTGTTCCACTTTCAATGTGATGAGCCCCAAGGGCTCTCCCGAACGCGTCGACATTGGGATGAACCACGTCGAACTTGTCCACCGAGAAGGATTCTGAACGACTAGCGGGCATTGCTGTGGACAGCACGTGACCATGCCGCACCTAGAACAGCTTCGACCCCGCCAAGACATTCCGGCCACGTTGCACCGGAGCCGTCACCCGGTGCCAGTTCGGTTCGGGCAGAATGCCCTGCTCGGGATCAAAGCCACCCGTTTTTCTTGAACCGCCAATGCAATGTCGTCGCAACGGAACTCATCAGAGTCAGTGCAAACGGGTAGCCGAATGCCCATGTGAGTTCTGGCATGCTGTCGAAGTTCATTCCGTAGATCCCTGCTACGAGGGTCGGCACCGATGCGATCGCTACCCAGGCCGATATCTTGCGCATATCGGCGTTCTGCCTCAGATTGACCTGGGTCAAGTTTGCATCGAGCATGCTGTCGAGTTGACTCCGCATTCCCTGAACCCTGGACACCACGCGGTGCAGGTGTCGATCCAGCTCGGCGATTCCGTCTGCATCTATCGTGTCTCCGTACTCGCCCGAGGTGACCCAGCCGGGTGCCCTGCGTCGGAGCAGGCGACTCAATGGCTCGCCGGTCAACGGCGTGGTTGCTCTCTCCATCTCGGTGACAGACCGCCTGAGCCGATAGATCGCTTCCACCGAATGTCCACCGGAGCGGGAAAACACCTCCCCTTCGACGCGGCGGATGTCACGGTCGAGTAGCTCGATCACTTCGACGTAATTGTCGATGACCATCTCCAGTGCGAGATGAAACGCTCCCAGTGGAGTCCGTTCGGCTTCTCCGCCGGCGGTGTTGGGACCTCGATGCATCGTGGGGAAAGTTGATTCCGGCGACTCGCAGACGGTGGCCAAAGCAGATGGACTTAAGGCAAAGATGACATCGCCAAGCTCGACGCCGCTCTCGGCGGATACGTATTTCGCCGTTGTGAGTGCGAGAAACAGTTGTTCGCCGGACACCTCCATCGTCGGGCGAATCGGTGTATTCGCTACCCGATGAAGTGTATCGACGTCGATCTCAGAGGCGTCCAGCTTCGCCGAACCAACCTGGGTGACGTCCGAGATGCACGACCATGTGAAGGGTCTCCGGCCCTCGAGTTCGGTGGTCATGTGCACACGTTGTCGTCGTACCACTGCGCGGCGTCGATGATCGCAATGTCGATGTTTCCGGGCGAATACCCGAGTTCGCGCTGCGCTTTACCCCAATCCGAGGACTGGGGTGAAGACAGATATCTGCCCAGGCCGCGGTCCATCGACGGCGGGCGTCCCGTAACCATGGCCGAGACTTCCTGACCGGCGCCGTACGCGACCAACGCGCTGCGCGGGAGCCTGATCGGGCGACGCTTCGCACCCACCAATTCGGCTATACGCGAGAACATTTCTGCGTAACCAACGTTGTATCCCGAGAGGTTGTATCCCTCACCGCATCGTCCACGCTCTGCCGCGGCCAGAATACCGGCCGACACGCCTCGCACGTCGCAGAAGGACGACGTACCGGAGAACGCGAACGTCGTCTTACCCTCGTGCATGTCGCGAATCACCCGACCGAGCTGCAGTGTGTGGTCGAACGGCCCGATCATGAAGCCCGGATAGACCACCACGACGTCCAGGCCGTCGGCCATCCTGTTCCGAACCTGTTGTTCCCCAGCAACTTTGGTATCGGCGTAGTCGTATCCCATGCCGGTCAGAGGATTGCTACCTCCACGTTCGTCCACTGGTGATCCGTCGCAGTTGCATCCATGCACATCGATCGTGCTGGTGTGCACCAGACGAACGACTCGGGCGTCGACACTCGCGTCGGCGACAATACCTGCGGCGACGACGTTCACTCTGCGCCTGCGTGCCGAGAGTCTGCGCCAGGTCGATGTGTCACCTGCAAGATGGAAGACCCAGTCCTGACCTTTGACCAGCGAATCAACAGCGTGACGATCGAGCAGATCTGCCAGCTGGATGTTCACGGGAAGACCGCTCAGAAAGCGTGTCGTAGACCCAGGCGCACCGCTCGCGAGAACCTCGTGTCCGGCATGGACCAGGTCTCTGACCAGATTGCTTCCGACGAATCCTGTTGCACCGGTTACCAAGCACTTCATATCGTGTCTCCATCTTCGTTTCGTGCGTCGGTCACGTCGGTGGACGGAACCGTGAACGGCTGGGGCCATGTCAATCTCGCGGCCGCTGAATCAGCCCGCTATGCCGAACCGCCGCATTCGCTTGTAGAGCGTCGTACGGCTGATCCCGAGATGCCGTGCTGCGGCGAGCTTGTTCCCCCGATGCGCGATGAGCTTGTCCTCGATAACGGTCCGTTGAGCGCTGTCGATTGCGCTGAGCAGCGGCATTGCAGCTCGCTCCCGCAAGCGCCCCAGATCACCGACGCTCACGTCACCCACCGAACGTGTCCGGCTTGCGGCGAGCACCTCCGCTTCCAGTTCGGCCACGTTGCCGGGCCAGTCGTGTGCGAGGAGGAGGCGCATTGCGCCGGCAGTGAAACGGATGCGGGCACCCATGCCCTCGAGCATCGCGTCGATCAGTGTGGTGATCTCGTGCTTGCGCAACCTCAGTGGAATCAGCTCGACGCGCGTTCTGCACGAATCGATCAATCGATACACGTCCGGTGACACCGTGCCGAGCGGTGCGCTGGCGAGTGCAAACCATCCGGCCGACCGAGATGTCGACTCGTACAGACCATGAGCAGCCAACGGCGACAACAGATGTACGTTGTCGACCACAACAGGACGCAGCCCACTGTCGAGCGCCACCGCGACGGCGCGAATCCATTCCATTTCGGTCAGACGAAGCAGGTCCAGACCGTCGAACCAGACGGGATGGACTCCCTCCGTCAGCTCCGCCAGCAACGTTGTTCGGCCCGTTCCTCGTTCTCCCGACACGGCGAGAGAGGTTTTGGTCAGTCTCGTGTGCTGCAGAGTGTCTCGTCGGCGCTCGATGCGCGAGGGGCACGTGGTCGACTCGGATGATCGAGCGGTCGATGGACCTCGGCGTGACACCCTGGACGTCGTGGTCACGAGTGCATCCCGGCCGGCGACGTCAACCCGAACTCGTCGCGGATCTCCGACAGCACGTGCTGGTAGGCGTGCGTTTCCACATAGTTCGCGTGGCGTGGTGTGTCTATGTAGTCGACTCCGCCCCGAAGGTCGGGCCGGTGCGACGCCTTCAGCTCGGTGAATCGCTTCTTCTTCTCGCCGTCGAGCGAAAGATCCAGTGCGACAAGCTGTGCCATCTCCTCGAATCGCTTATACGCGGCGTCGGCGAACTCGACGAAGCCAACGACGTAGAGAGAATCGACGGTTCTGTTGAACACGTTGAGATACAGCTGTGGGTGTCCGTCTTTCCACTCGAAAAGACTGTCGTCGAGGAACGGCACTTTCTGCTCGTATCCCGTCGCCAAGACGATGACGTCGACCTCCTCGGTACTGCCGTCGACGAATACTGCTGTGTTGCCGGCGATCCTGTCGAGCCCCGGCTTTGCCGTGATGTCACCGTGTGTGAAGTGGTGAATGATCTGATCGTTGACGATGGGATGGGACTCGAGCAGGTTGTGATCGGGTGCGGGCAGACCGAATCGGGTCACATCGCCGACAAGCGCATCCACCAAGGCATTCGGGTCCTCAGGGAGGGTGACACCCGCAGGAGCGGCTGCACCGGATCCGATGAACACGTCCAGCGGTACACCGAAGACGTGCTTTGGGAGGAATCGGTAGCCTCGCCGCACGCTGAGGTATGCGCGGTCCGCACTTCTGGCCGCGTCGCAGGCGATGTCGACTCCCGAGTTTCCTGCACCGACGATCAATACCTTCCGGTCGTCGAACAAGGATGTGTCGTGGTACGCGGATGAGTGGATCAGCTGCCCGGTGAACGTCTCACTGCCAGGGATGCTGGGCTGGTTGGCGAGCCAGGTGACACCGGGAGCGACAACGAGTGCACGGTAGTGGCGCATGGAGCCATTGACTGATATCTGCCAGGTGCCATCGGCCTGCAGATCTGCGGACTCGACGGACGCATTGAAAGTGATTGCCTCGTAGAGGTCTTCGTCGACAGCGAACTGTCGGATGTAGTCGCGGATCTGACGCCACGACGGGTAGTCGGGATAGTCCTCCGGCATCTCGTGTCCGAAGAATCCGCTCGTGTACTTGGAACTGATGAAGTGGGCGCTCTTGTAGATCGGACTCCCCTCGTTCTCGGGATCCCAGATGCCCCCGACGTCGTGATGCTTCTCGAAGTGGTCGTAGGCAATGCCCGCCGCACGGAGCTGACGAGCGACGACCAGCCCGGACGGACCTGCACCGACAACGCACACGCGCTCCGATTCGATCGATGTAGCAGTCATCTGCAACTTCCTCACTGTGGTCCCTCGACCGGAACGGAAGGGGTGTCCATGAGAGTAAGTTGGTCAATTGACCAAGTCAAGGGACCTGGTTGTAGGATCCCGTATATCAACCACGAGATTTGCCCGACAGGAGCGCGACGGACTATGGCACGAGTACCGGTCGGACAGCGACGACAAGAGTTGGTGGAGGCGGCATTTCGCGTCATTGCGGCATCAGGAATCCAAAAGACCACCACCCGGGCGATCTGCGCCGAAGCCGGCGTGAACCAAGGGATCTTCCATTATTGCTTCAACTCGAAGAAGGAACTGTTCCAGGAACTGATCCGATCGGTCGTCACTGGAATGGTCGAGACATCAGCCGAGATCAAGCCAGCTCGTTCCGACACCGACACCGACACCGCTACCGCGGTCCGCACCGTCTTCGACACCGCATGGCAGCACGCACGAGCACATCCGGATCGACACCTCGTCGGCTACGAACTGACGACGATGGCCCTGCGCGACGACGAACTATCCGACCTCGCCGCCTGGCAATACCGACAGTACTTCGAGCAGTCCGTACGCGCTATGGCCGCTGTCGAGGAGTCGGCGCACATCCGGTGGTCGATACCGATGCCGGTCCTGGGCCGAATGGTCGCAACGATCCTGGACGGACTCGTTCTCGGTTGGCTGGCCGACCGTGACGACGACGCGACCGAACGAGCGCTCACCCAGTTCGCCGACGTCGTCGCTGAACTTGCCATCGAAGGCTGATCGCCGACGCTCTCATTTTATTGTTGTGCAGCCTCTTCTACCGTTTGCCGCAGCTCTGTCTTGAGGATTTTGCCCGACGCGTTCAGTGGGAAATTGGAGACGAAGTGCCAGCGTTGCGGAATTTTGTACTTGGCGATCTGCGGAGAGAGAAAGCTCTGCAGTTTGTCCACGGTTACTGGTTCTCCCACATGGAGCCTGACGAACGCGGTGACCACTTCGCCCCAGTACGGGTCAGGTGTTCCGACAACGGCAGCCTCGGCGACGGCCGGGTGCGAGACGAGGGCGGTTTCGATCTCGCCAGGAGAGATGTTTTCCCCGCCCCGGATGATCATGTCTTTCGATCGCCCTTCGATGCGAACGTTTCCGGCGACATCCATCGAGGCCAGATCGCCTGTGCGGAGCCACCCGTCGCTGTCGATGACGTCGGCCGTCCGGACAGGATCGTTGTGGTACCCAGCCATGACATGATAGCCGCGAGTGCACACTTCCCCGATTTCACCGCACTCGACGATCTTGGTCCCGTCGCTCGTATCGACGATCTTCAGTTCGACACCGGGCAGAACGCGACCCACGGTTGTTCTGCGTACGTCGGGTGAATCATTGGGTTGCGTCACGGTCATACTCGGAGAACACTCGGTTTGCCCGTACGTGATGGTCAGGGGAACCCCCAGACGGTCTTCGACCCGAGCAACCAGGGCCGGCTCGATGAGGGAGCCGCCGGTCATTGCCGCGGTGATCGACGTCAAATCGGTCCGAGCGAAGTGGCGGTGATCGACAAGGGCCTGGAGCATTGTCGGAACCCCGGCGAACAACACCGATCTTTCGCTTGCGATCAATGCGAGCTGGAGCGCGGGATCGAACGACGGCATCAGCACGAGCGTCGACCGGGTTTGGATTGCACCGAGTGTCATGACAACCGAACCCGCCGTGTGAAACAACGGCAATGCGGAGACGATCGGGGCGTCGTGCACCCCGGGAAGACCGCGGAGAAAAGACAGCCTCGCGTTGTTGACGATGCCGCGATGCCGGAGCTCGACCCCCTTCGGTCGCCCGGTTGTGCCGGATGTGTATTGGATCTGGGCAAGATCGCCCGGTGATACCTCCGGCAATTCTCTGAGTACGTTTGTGTAAGTGCAGAATTCGTCCCACTTGGCTAGACGGATGGCATTTCGAAGATCCGGTAACTGTGCACCGAGAGTTGCAAGGCATTCGGCGAGATCTGTACCGCGATATTCGTCGACATGGAAAACCAGTACTGCTCCGGAGTCTCGAAGCACGTGGCCGGCTTCCTCTCTTGTCAAGGCCGGATTCACGGTCACCAGCGTCAGACCTGCGAGCGCGGCACCCATTTGGACGAAGATCCATTCCGGAACGTTGTTCGCCCAGATTGCGACCTTGTCACCGGGAGCGACGTGTTCGAGCATGACGCGGGCAGCTGTCTCCGACTCGGTCACGAGTTGGGAGTAGGTCCACTGGCGACGTCGTCGACCGCGGGGCAGTCCCTCGACCAGCGCGATCGATTCGGGTGCTTGCTGTGCGGCGCGGCGAAGGACGACGCCCACGGTCGCATCTTCGATGCTGTCTGTGTCACGTAACGGGACGGCGGCGTTCAAGCGGTGCTGGGATTCGGTCATCGATCGCTCCTCGTGTGATGTCGTGGGCACGGATGCAGACCGTTGCGAGTAGTGCGCCGCATTCATGCGCGCATCGCGGCGACGGCTACCCGTAGAAGTCGACGCCAGGTTCGCTTCGCCTCGAATCGTGTGAGGGCTTCGCTAGTGGATCGTCCGCTGCGGGAGGTGACGAACCACAACGGTTTCGGAGACAGGGACATCTCGCCGCCGAGAATCGAGCGGGGGAAAGGCAGGAAGGGACCTCGCACCACTGTGCGCTCGGTACGGTCGATCAGGTAGGCATTGTGCACGACTCCGATTCCGCTCTGCGCGTCGGAGAGTGTGTGTCCGGGGAAGGCCCCCCACGTCGCTCGCGGAAGTGCGAAACCGAGCAGCGTCCAGACGTTGACGCCGACGTTTCCGTACTGCAACGGCTCCAGGAGATGGTCCAGTGGGGGTTCGAGCGTGCGTTGGGTCTCCGGGTCGACAATGATTGTGGCACCGAGCGTTCCGGTCAGTTCGTCGTTGGCGTATGTCACTGCGGCGGTCAGAAACTCGGCACCGACGCCGGGAATAGTGGTGAAAGCAAGGGCGGTTGCGAAAACTTCTGTCGTTGCGAAAGAGGTCGACTCGCCTGCATCGAGATCGAGGAGCAGACGGTCACCGGTCGGTCCTCGGTGCTCGGTGTGGCCCGTATCCTCCTTCAATTGCTCGAGTCGGGCTACAGCTCCGGGATACCACGCCGGACGATGAGGGGCGTGGTCGAGAACATCGCGGACAGCAGCTATGAAATCGTCTTTCTGCGGCCAGTCACTGCTGACGATCATCACCTGGGTGCCGTTGCAATTGTGGCCCGCGTTGTGCAGGCGTGATGTGACCACGTTCTCTGCTTGATACTGAATGTCCGCTGCGCTCCAGGTTCCCGGAACGACGATCACGGGCGACACACCGCCGAGTTCGCTGCTGATAGTTTTCGCCAGAAGGGGCGTTCCGGCTTCCTGTCGAAGGCGGCCGTCGTCACCGGAACCGAATACTACGACGTCGTGGGTCGACAGACTGCCGGTGATGTGAACGTGGCTCACGCTGTCGTGGTGGGCCAGGTATTCGCCCACATCGACGCCACCCGCGACCATGCGCAGGACGCCCCACTCGATCAACGGTGCCAGCGCGCGTTCGATGATCGGCGTCAACTCGTCGAGAATCGGGTTGACCTTGAGCGCAACCACACGATTGTCGGCGATCAATTGGTACAGCAAGTCCAGAGGCGCAATCGACGTCACGTTGCCTGCGCCGAGCACGACTGTGATACCTGCAGTTCGGGTCGGGTCGAGTGCACCCAACCCCGCGGATGCGCGCGCTGCCTTCTCGCTCACCTCGGGTTGCAGCCAGATATCCGCTCGGAATCCCCCGAACATCAACCGGTCGGTCACGCTGACCGGAAGTGCACGAACTGTCACGCGGTTACCAGGGGCGCGTCCGAAGACGGCACCGTCGAGCGGACTCTGTCCGCGCTCGATTTTCGTCAACGTCGCGACCAGCGCATTGAGACCGGCCAGGAACGCGTAAGGACCACCGGCCCATTCCTCGCCTGCCAGTGGGGACTGGGGATCGAGCAGCTTGATCTCGGATGCCATGTCCGCCCATTCTCGCGCGACCTCTGCAGTAGCTACCCGCGTACGTGTCAGCAATGCGATTCGTTCGAGAATTGTGGTGTCGGCCCATACCTTCTCGCCCACAGCAAGATCGGCGAGAGCTCGATCCACGTGAGTTGCCGTTGTCGGTGTCATTTTCCTGTACTCCATCGCTCGTGCCGCGGTGAGAACCGTCGATTCGACGTTGTGCCCGTGTCGATTTCGTCGGTTCCTTCTCGAACACAACCCTCGCTCGAAGTACGAGCATGGATTGTCCAGAATGTGCACAGAGTGCGTGTGATCGATCACGTGATCACGGACACGGAGTCTGTCCAGTTCATGGACACAACGCCCTCACGGATTCCTCCACTGTTGTGGCATGAACCAATTGAGCGGATCACCGACCATCATTCCCGGACTACACGGTCCGACACACCCACCATTCGACTACGTCATCATCGGCGCGGGAACAGCCGGAAGCGTCCTCGCAGCGCGCCTGAGCGAAGACGCACACGTGCACGTTCTACTCGTCGAGGCAGGATCCTCCGAGGCCCTCCCCGCAATGGCCATCCCCTTCTCATGGCCCGAACTGATGGGGACAGCGGCCAACTGGGGCGAATCGACTGTGCCTCAGAAGTTCTCGAACTCATCGGTTCCGGTACCCCGAGGACGCGCCCTCGGCGGATCGTCCGCCACCAATGGACTCAACTTCGTCCGCGGACACCGGGCAAGCTACGACGCCTGGGTCGACCAGGGGGCGAAGGGCTGGGGGTTCGACGACCTCTTGCCGTACTTCAAGCGGTCCGAAACCACCACCGGGCGCGACTCCGAGATCCGCGGAACCAGCGGCCCACTCTCGGTCGGTCCCATGACAGCGCCGAGCCCCATCGCCACAGCCGCGCTGAACGGTGCGACCGAAATGGGATACCCACTGGCGCAGGACATAAGCAGCGGGGTCGAGATCGGCTTCGGACTATCGGACGGAAACATCAAGGACGGGCAGCGCCAAAGCGCGTCCGACGCCTACCTCGACCAGGCGACCCTGGATCGCCCCAACCTTCATGTGGTCACCGACGCCATGGTGCAACGCATCCTGGTCGCAGACGGAGTGGCAATGGGAATCGAGTACCTCCGCGGCGGATACACGGTGCGGGCAAAGGCAACCCGCGAAGTCATCCTCACCGCCGGTGCCATCGGCTCCGCGCACCTGTTGCTCGTATCCGGAATCGGACCGAAGGAGCATCTGCAGGACAACGGAATCGACGTGGTCCTCGACCTGCCCGGTGTCGGAGAGAATCTGCACGATCACCCCATGTCCACCGTCCTCTACGAGTCGACCGCACCCCTCCCCCACAACCAGCACAACCTCATGGGTCAGGCGATCGGCCTCGTCGAGACACCGGGTGCTGTAGCCGGTCCGAACCTGCAGATCCTGGCGATCACGGCACCGATGCGAGCGCAGACTTTGCCCGGCCCCGACAACGGTTACGCGATCGCCTTCTCGGCCGTGACGCCGTTCAGTCGAGGATCGGTACGTGTGGCCGACAAGTCGGTTTCCGTCAGCCCCTTGATCGACCCCAACTATCTCGGTGACGAACGAGATGTCGCGGTGATGGAAGCAGGGCTCGAGATCGCTCGTTCGATCGGTAACGCTCCGGCACTGGCCGGGTGGCGAGGTGAGGAGATGCAGCCAGGCACAGCCATCGGCGACAGCGCATCGGTGCGCGACTACCTCGCGCGAAGCCTGGTCGTCTATTTCCACTACGCCGGAACCTGCCGCGTGGGCACCGACGACATGGCCGTCGTCGATCTCGACCTGCGCGTGCGGGGCATCGACGGACTCCGGGTCGCCGACGCATCCATCATGCCGTCGCCGGTGTCCGCCAACACCAACGCAACCGTCTACGCAATTGCGGAAAAAGCGGCCGACCTCATCCGCACCTGACGCACTCCGAACCCACAAGGACTCCCCATGAACAATGCCGAAGAAGCCGGCCCGCCAGTCGCGCTGGTCACCGGCGGCACGAGTGGTATCGGCTTAGCCATCGTGACCCACCTGGCCCAGCAAGGCTATCGCGTATTCCTCTGCGCCCGAGACGAAGACAAAGTCGAATCCACGGTGACCGAACTGCGCGAGTTGGGACTCGATGTCGACGGCGTACCGGGTGACGTCGGATCGACAGCGGATGTCGCGCGCGTCGTGCGCACCGCGGTAGAACGCTACGGCCCCATCGATGTTCTGGTCAACAACGCTGGAATCAGTGGCGGCGGAGTGACCGCGGACATCACCGACGAGCTCTGGTTCGATGTCATCAACACCAACCTCAACGGCACGTTCTTCGTCACGCGCGAAGTACTCACCGCCGGCGGTATGCGTTCCAAGAAACAGGGACGCATCATCAACATCTCCTCGACAGCCGGCAAACTCGGCGTAGTCCTCGGCGCGCCGTACTCCGCATCCAAACATGGAGTCATCGGCTTCACCAAAGCGCTCGGCAACGAACTCGCCCCGACCGGCATCACCGTCAACGCCGTATGCCCGGGATACGTCGAAACTCCGATGTCTCAATGGTTTCGAGAGAAGTACGCTGCCCAGTTCGCGACCACGGAGGCGGAGATCGAGAAGAAGTTCCTTGCCAGGATCCCCCTCGGACGTTACTCACGTCCCGACGAGGTCGCCGGCCTCGTGGGTTATCTCGTCACCGATTCAGCCGCATCGATCACCTCTCAGGCGATCAACGTCTGCGGCGGTGTCGGCACCTACTGATCCACTCGCGGCGGCGACATCACTTCGATGCCGCCGTCGCGAACACACCCCCAACCAACAGGAGAACCTCATGGCCAAGACCTTCGTCCTCGTACACGGAATATGTCACGGAGGGTGGGCCTGGAACCCGGTCGCAACACTCCTTCGCGCGCAGGGACACGCGGTGTACACACCCACCATGCCAGGACTCGGTGCCGACGACGCGCGTGCCGATGTTCATCTCGTCGACACCGTCGACTACCTCGTCGAGTACATCGAACAGCGCAACCTCACGAATGTCGTTCTCGTGGGACACAGTTGGGGTGGATTTCTGGTCTCGGGTGCATCGCAGCGCATACCCGACCGCATCGAACGACTCGTGTACTGGAGCGCGTTCGTGCCTCACACCGGAGAATCACTGATCGACCTGTGCCCGCCCGAGTTCGGTGAGATGTTCCGCTCGTCGGCACACGCATCGAGCGACAATTCCGTAACTTTCCCAGCCGACGTCTTCGCAGCTGCACTCATGCAGGACGCGTCCCCCGAAACGCAACGGGTGTTCCACTCACTCCTCGCGCGCCAGCCATTCCACACGATGAACGAATCCCTGAACCTCGATGAATGGCAACGCCTCCGTCTTCCGGCAACGTACATCGTGACCGACGACGACATATCCCTGCCGGCCGGTGACCTCGGTTGGGCACCACGCTTCCCGGACCGCCTTTCCGACGGCCACGTCATCTCCACGCGGGGTAGTCACGAGGCGCTGATCACCGAACCCGAGTCCCTGGCCCATGCATTCGTCCGCGCGAGCGAAGGACGGTGACAATGCTTGACACCGCTTCGGCGGTGTCAAGCGAGGCGGACGGGCACTCCCGGCAACCCGGTGATCGATCGCGCCGCGGGGACGTGACTCAACCCCGACAATTCAGGGCCGACACCAGATCGACCATTTTTTCCATCACTACGGTTCTGCCGTGCCGGCGATCGTAGACAACCGCCACGTTCACGAACGACCGGATACCGATGCTCTGCAAGCCGTTCTCGTCGACGACCACTGCAGGGCGGGCGGCTACTGCACCGATTCCCATTGCAAGGCTGGCACCGCGCTGGAGTTCGGGTGTATGGACAAGCGCTGACTCCGAAGTGCAATCGGTGATGGCAATGGCACCGGAGTCGCCGACAGTCGCAGCGGCGACAATCGACTGGCCGACTGAACCCGCACGCCGCAGCTCTGTCACGTCCACTTCGTACAGCAGCATGCCCGGGGCGCGATGAGGCGATGCAGAATCACCACTCGAAATCTCGGCTATGACCATCCCGCCCCGAACGGGCCTTCCCACTTCAAGTTTCGTCATCAGCAGGCCGTGTGTGCCCGCGTGTAGCTCGGACTCGGCGCGCCCGAACCGAATGTCGGCCAGAACATCCCCAGGCTCGACCGCTGTGCCGTCTTCACAGAACCACTCCGTCACGACGCCGACGTCAGTCCATGGGTCGAGGGTTGGCATCATGACAAATGCCGCGTCACTCACCTGGTCACCGTTTGCAGGCTGGGCTCCAGAATCGACTTCACGCGCTCTACGATGCGCACTGCGGAGGGAATAACGGCGTTCAGTAGACTCGGAGCTGCAGGAATGCGGACCGCGGGTGTGCCCATACGCACAGGAGACTGACGAAGTGGCACACCACTTTCGACCACTGACGCCACCACTTCAGCTCCGAGGCCCCCGAATTCGTGTGCTTCGTGCACCACCATCAGATGCCCGGTTCTGCTCACACTTGCGAGGACCGCTTCGATGTCGAGAGGGCGCATCCAGCGCATGTCGATGACTTCGGTCGAAATACCCTCCCCCTCTAGGATATCGGCCGCTTCGATCACGCGGCCCTGAATTGCTCCCCACGTGACAACGGTGATGTCGTGACCCGCGCGGCGCACCACAGCACCGCCTATCGGTTCGACCGGGCCGTCGAGCTTCACCGACTGCTTGGGCCCGTGGTAGAGATTTCTGTTTTCGATGACAATCACCGGGTCGTCACTTTCGATGGCCGAGAGAAGGAGGTCATGCGCGTCCTGCGCCGTGGCAGGCATGGCAACGATCAGACCAGGGATGTGCGCGAACAGTGCTTCCAGATTCTGCGAATGCTGCGCGCACGCACCGGGCCCACTCCCCTGCTGGGTGCGTATCGTCAGCGGCGCGTTCAAGTGCCCCTTCGACACGTACCGAACATTGGCCGCCTGGTTCACGATCTGGTCCAACGCGACCAAGGTGAAATCTGCCCACATGATCTCCACGATCGGCCGGCGCCCCACCAGTGCGGCACCGATGGCACCGCCGAGGATGGCCGACTCGGATATCGGTGTGTCGAACACCCTGTTCCCGAACCGCTTCGTCAGGCCCTTCGTCACGCCGAAAACGCCGCCCGGGATGCCCACGTCCTCACCGAACAGGAGTGTGGTCTCGTCCTCCTCGAGCTTCCTGCGAAGTGCTCGGTTCACTGCTTCTGCATAGGTCAACAACTTTTCGGTCTGCTCAGGCATGAAGGTGCTCCAGAACTGTCGAAGGGTCGGCAAACGGGGCCTGCTGGGCAAGGGCACTCGCCTTCGCGACTGCAGCGTTGGCATCGGCGACGACCTCGTCGAGGGTCACGCGTGCCACGCCCGAGAAAAGGAGTTTCGCCACCAGTGTCGCGATGGGTTCGTTGGCAAGTGCACTTTCCAATTCGCCGTCGGCGCGGTAAGTCTGTGCGTCTCCGATGTAGTGTCCGACGATGCGATCGGTCATCGCCTCGATGAGGGTAGGACCTTTCCCTGCTCGTGCGCGTGCGGCGGCAGCGGCGACGGTTACCTCGACCAGTGCGGGATCGTTTCCGTCGATCCGAACTCCCGGCATTCCGTAACCCGATGCGCGTTTGAAAAGCCGATCGGAGGTCGTGGTCGCCGTGATCGGGGTCAATTCGGACCAATGGTTGTTCTCCACGAGGAAGATGACCGGAAGCTCGAGCACGGCCGCAAAATTGAGTGCTTCGTGAACCGCTCCTTGGTTGACGGCACCGTCACCGAACGCGGCCACCGTCACCCGACCCGAGTTGTCGTAGCGCGATGCCAAAGCTGCACCTGCTGCGATCGGTGCGCCCGCTCCGACGATCGAGTTCTCCCCCATCATGCCGACCTCGGGTACAGAGAGGTAGGCGGATCCACCTCGGCCTCCGTTCACGCCGGTCTCGCGGCCCATCAGTTCGCCGAACATGGCTTCGAGCGACGCACCGCAGGCCAGCGCCCAGCCGTGTCCGCGGTAGGTCGGGAAGACCAGATCAGTAGGTAGGTCCAACGCAGCTGTTGCTCCGACGTAGATGGCCTCCTGCCCGTTACACAGATGAACGGACCCGACGATGTGACCGACCATTCGGAGTCGGTAGACCTCTTCCTCGAAGGCCCGTATCTGCTGCATCGACGAAAGTTGTTGCAGCTCAGCAGACATAGCTGTGCCCTGAGACTGTCGTAGCATTGTTTCTCCTGGTGCTGTGGTTCAGATGGAGCGGATGAGACCGCCATGGACAGCAATGGTCGCCCCGGTCAGATACGGGGTGGCCGAGGACGCGAGAAAATGCACCGTGTTGGCGAGTTCGTCTGGCGTACCGGCTCTTCCGAAGGGTATGCCGTCGTTCTGGTTCTGGCCGGTGGCCGTGTATTTGTCGACGAGTCGTTGGGTGCTGATCGGGCCCGGCGCGACGAGGTTCACGCGTACTCTGTGCGGTGCCAGATCTCGCGCAAGGTAAGTGCTGTAACCAGCGAGGGCAGCCTTTGCGGTGCCGTAGTGCGCGTAGGCCCCGTTGTCGGTGGATTCCATCCCGTTGATGGAACCGATGGTGACGATCGAGCCATGGCCTTGTTTCTTCATGTGGCTGCTGACCGCGACGCACGCGTGCACAACGCCGAACAGGTTGAGCTGAAGTGCTCGCAGAAGCTCGGTTGCGGTCAATTCGGAGGCGTGATTGTCGTCTAGTCCGCCGCTCCCACCGCCGGCGGCTGTGACGAGAATATCGATTCGACCCCTACGATGCGCGACCGCGTCCACGGCCTCGACCACAGCGCGTTCATCGCATACATCTACTGCCATCGATGAGATCTTTGGCGAATCGACCCGATCGCGGTCCAAAACCGCCACATAGGCCCCGGCATCACGGAACTTTTCTGCGATTGCTCGTCCGATTCCGCTTGCCCCGCCGGTGACGATTGCCACCTGACCGGTCAGGTCGAGAAAGCTCGCGGTCACTGAGCTGTCCTGGCAACTGCACTGTCACTGGAGGCCGTCGGCACCGAGAGTCGACCGGTTCGAAGCAAGTTGGTTGCCAGCACACCTGCCTCACGGACTTCGGAGGTCAGCGAGTTCCGCACTTGCCCGTATCGCGAGACCGGCACCGACACACTGAAAGATCCCGCCGGATCGCCCGATGCGTCGAAGAACGGGGCCGAAACGCAACAGATGTCTGACTCGAACGCCTCGATGTCCAAGGCGAATCCTCGGCGACGGACCGAGGCCAGTTCGGTGACGAGCGCGTCGTAGTCCGTTATTGTGTTCGCGGTCAATCGGGTGAGTGTGACTCCTGAAAACATCGTGCGCACTTGGCTTTCGGGTAGGAATGCAAGAACGGCCTGGCAGGATGCCCGGGCATGCATGTTCCCTGCGTATCCGACGTCGAGATTTTTGACGTTCAGTGAATGGAGTCCTGTGATCACCTGCTGGCGCTGGATCGTTCCGTGGAACCATCCACAGACGTATGACGTCTCGCGGGTTTTGTTGTGCAACCGGGTCAAGATCACGGAGATATCCGGTGCCGGACCGGTCCGCGCAGACACACTCTTGCCGAGAGATGCACCCCGGGGGCCCACGTCGAACTGTCCGGTCGACAGTCGTACGACATAGCCGCCTGCCCTCAGTGTGCGCAGCAAGTGATAGCACGTGCTTTGCCTGATCCCGAGTTGTCGTGCCAAGCCCTTGGCTGTCGCAGTGCCTGCGCGTTCGGCGACAGCCTCGAAGACGTCAAGTCCACGAAGGAGGGTTTGCAGAACCGTTCCCTCGCGCGAATCGTCACCGCCTGCGGGGTGACCGCCGAGTTCGGCGGTCACTTGTGTGGCCAGGCAGTCAGTGAATGCGCCAGGATTTCGCGTGCCCGTACGACATCGATGTCAGCGATCTTCTCGTTGGGAGAGTGCGCATATTTCATGTCACCGGGCCCGAAAACTACTGTGGGTACTCCCGATGCAACGAGAAGGCCCGCATCGCATCCTGCGGTCATGCCCTCGATCCTGTCTTCGAATCCGGCTCGGCGTCGACCCTCGACCAGCGACTCGACGACTGGATCGTCCATCGACGTCTCCCAACTCGGTAGGCCGTCGTGATCCCACTGCACAACAGCGGGATGTCGCATCAGCCAGGGATCATCTGCACTGGCGTCAAAGACACAGTCGATCAACAGATCCCGTACCGTTTGCAGGTCCTCACCGGGGAGCACCCCGATCCGGCCGGACAGCAAACCTTCGGCGGGCACTGCCGCCCGCCAGCCACCGATTCGCACTGTTCCTATTGCGAGTGGAACCGCGCTCGGAAAGGGCATCAGGGAGTGAGTGTGCGTGCGGGCCCGTTGCTCCCCCAGCCTGGTCAGCGCCTCGTAGATTCGCAGGATCTTGGGTCCGACGTCGACTCCGTGCCACGGCACCGACGTGTGCGCCGCTCTACCGAGCACCTCGACGGTGAAGAAGAGCAAACCCGATGCCAACGGGACCACTGCGTTGTCCGTCGGTTCGAGAACTATCGTTGCGAGCCGGTTCGGCATCAGCTCGAGCGCCGCTTGCGTGCCGACCCCTGTCGTCTCCTCGCCCACCACGAGTTCGACCGCCACGTCGAACGGGAGCTCGATACCCACGCGGTCCAGCGCGTCCAAGGCGAACAGTGCCGCGGCGATTCCCCCTTTCGTATCCACCGATCCACGCCCGTGTACGAACCCGTCGGCTCGGTCTCCGGAAAACGGTGCACGCTCCCATTGCGCCTCGTCCATCACAGGCACCACGTCGATGTGGCCGTTGAGGACGACGGCGGGTAGACCTCGAGGTTGTCGATACCAGCCGACGATATTTTCGCGTTCCGCAGTCCGCGTCTCGGTTGCTCCGCGAGCTGTGGTCGAAACTGCCGCGGAAGCAAGATTTTGCGCATCGACACGCCATCCCCGGGCTGTGAAGAAATCGCGGTAGATGCCAGACACTCGATCTTCGAATCCGCTGATGCTCACATGACGGACTGAATTTGCCAGGAAATCGAGCATCTTGTCGGTGTCGGATCGAGCGGCTGCGGTAATTGCTTCACGTGGGTGCGACCGTACCGGCGTCATCGAGTGCCTTTCGTTCGATCGAGCGGTGTGTTACTCAGTACACAAGCCCACGTCCGGCAAGTCCACAGTGCGTAAGAGTAGTTCCAATATTTGAAATACCCGCCGTCTGGCGATTTCCGTACTGGTCTTCTGCAATGAAGTTACGGTTGTGTGAACTGGGTCATAGCGAAATTCTCAGATACTCGAAATCAGATTGCGGCGACTGGTGTCGCACCGGCAGGTGGTCCATCTTTGGCTCAGCGGCCGGCGAGTACCTCTCGCCCCACTCACGCTCAGGAGAACAATGAGTACAACCTCTGCAGAACCGCAATCTCCGGATGAACGCGCGGTCAACGCCGATGCCGACGACGGTTACGAGAAGATGACCCCTCGGGCCAAGAGAGGAATTGTCGCGGCGTGTATCGGTAATTTCATCGAGTGGTACGAATTTATGTTGTACGGCTACTTCGCCACCGTCATTTCAGCTCAGTTTTTCCCCGTCGCCAATCCGACTGCGTCGCTACTGCTCACATTCGCAGTGTTCGGAATCAGCTTCCTGGTTCGCCCACTGGGCGGGATCGTTTTCGGATATGTCGGCGACCGCTACGGCCGTAAGGTCACACTCTCGACCATAATTTTGCTGATTTCCGGAGCCACGGCCGCGATGGCACTGGTCCCGTCATACGACCAGATCGGACTGCTGGCTCCCGCTTTGATTCTGGTCTTGCGCTGCATTCAGGGTCTCTCGGCGGGCGGAGAGTGGATGGGATCCGCCTCGTACATCATCGAAAATGCCCCGTCTCACAAGCGGGCGACGTTCGGCGCATGGCAGCCGGCAACGATCGTGCTCGCAATGATGACCGCGTCGCTCGCGGCAATCGCAGTCACAGCCGCAACCGGCGCGCAGGTCGAACATTGGGGCTGGCGGATCCCGTTCCTTGCTGCGCTCCCGTTGGGATTGGTCGGCCTGTATTTGCGCTTACGCCTCGATGAGTCGAAGGAGTTTGCGGAGGCCATCAAGGATGAGGGCGTCGAGAAATCTCCGCTGCGTACTACCGTCAAACGTGATTGGCGATCGATCCTCCTCGTCACGACACTCGTGTGCTCGCCGACGATGGGGACGTATGTCATCTTCTCGTATGCTCCCACTTTTTTGGCCACCCGCCTCGGCATTTCCTCGGCAACAGCGCGCCTGAGCGGGTTGATCGGCATGGTGTTCGTGATCGCCATGATTTTTGCGTTCGCCCGTTATGCCGACATGCGCGGCCGTCGACCCCTTCTGATAGCCGGATCGGCCTGGGTGCTGGTATCGGCACCGGTTACGTTCTGGCTGTTCCAACAGCGCGGTTTTGCGTCGTTGATACTCGGGTTCATTCTGATCGGAGTGGGTCTGTCCATGATGTTGGCACCGCAGGCCGCGGTGTTCACCGAGCTGTTTCCCACTACCCGGCGATATGCGGGCTTGGCGATCGGGTACAACCTCGGTGCGATTCTGTTCGGCGGAGCCGGGCCTTTCGTTGCAACCGCACTGATCAGTCTCACGGACTCCGACTACGCCCCGGCGGTCTATTTGAGCGCTGGTGCCTTGATCAGCCTCGCGGCCGCTCTCGTCGTACCCGAAACTCTCAAGTTCAGCCTTCGCTCCGGCCGCGAAGCACCGAAAGCGTGACACTGCTGGCAGGGACGGTGTCGATCGTCACCGGTGCTGCGAGCGGAATCGGACGGAGGATCGTCCAGGCCTTTGTTGCAAGTGGCTCGTCGGTGATCGCCCTGGACACCGATGCGGAACTGCTGTGCGAGCAATACGACGGCACACAGGTCGAGTCGAGTGCCGTAGACGTAACCGACTCCCGAGCGGTGGAGCAAACGATCGCCGCTGTTGTTGCACGCACGTCTCATATCGACATATTGGTCAATGCAGCAGGCGTCTACCGAAGTGGACCACTACTCGACTTCGATATCGCGGTGGCCGAAGAATTACTGCGAATCAACGTTCTGGGCACACTGATTCCCTCCCAGTGGGCCGCACGGGCTATGAGACACACGGGTGGTTCCATCGTCAACATCTCGTCCGTTGCGGCTCAGCTGTCCACCGAAACGAACGGGATGTACGGGGCGACAAAAGGAGCGGTCGAATCGCTTACCCGTGGCCTAGCTGTCTCGCTCGCCGAGCACTCGATACGGGTCAATGCTGTTGCACCCGGACCGATTCATACTCCGATGACCGCAGACACACTGTCCGACCCTGAGAACGCATCGAGAATGCTCGATCGGATCGTACTCAACACACTCGGTACACCCGCCGATGTCGCGAACGCAGCATTGTTCCTGGCTTCCCCGTCCTCAGCGTGGATCACCGGAACGATTTTGACCGTAGACGGCGGAGTGCGAGCACTGCGATGAAGAATGGACGACACGTGAAACCTTGGAACCCAACCTCCGTTCCTGCGCCGATCGGTAAGTACAGCCATCTGATCGAAGTAGATTCCGCCCCGCGCTGGATCTTTATCTCCGGTCAGGTCGGCGTTCGCACAGACGGTTCGGTCGCGGACACGATGCACACACAGACCCTCCAAGCCTTCGCGAACATAGACGCCCTACTCGACGAAATGAACGCAGGCCCAGGCCATATCGTCCGGCTACTGACATTCGCAGTCGGCGTTGACGACGTGCCGGACTTCTACCGCGCACGTGACGAGGTCTACGCGCGGTGGTTCCCGGACGGTCTCTATTGCGGGCACTCGCTGGCGGTTGTAGCAGCTCTTGCAAGGCCCGAGATCGTCGTCGAGATCGAAGGGTGGGTCGCGGTCCCCGCCATCGGAACCGCGCGACCATGACACCCGGCGAGTTCCGAAATCTGTTCCCTGCGTTGTCTACTCACGTGTGGTTGGATACTCCAGCCTCACCGCCCGGAGCTACACCCGTTGTGGATGCCGCGCGTGCAGCACTCGAGCACTGGACGACAGGCCGATTCGATTGGCTCGAATGGGACCACCAACCGCAACGTGCACGCACCCTGATCGCGACATTGCACAATGTGCAGCCAAGCAACGTCGCGCTGGCGGGATCGGTGTCAGAAGCGGCAGCCACCGTCGCATCCTCATTGCCACCGGGTCGAATCCTGATACTGGACACCGAATATCGCAGCGTCTTGTTCCCTTTCATGCAGCTCGACCCGGTACGAAACTCGGTTCGGCTGATATCACCGCGTCTTGGACAAGATCGAACATCCGCACTGATCGAGGCGCTCAGCGACGACGTGGTTCTCGTCGCCGTCAGCGAAATACTCAGCAGCGATGGGGAACGAGTAGATATCGCGACTCTTCGAACGGCAACGTGGTCGATGGGTACACGGTTGTTCGTCGATGCCACCCAAGCCATGGGGTCACTGCATACCGACTACGCTGCGTTGGGGGTCGATTACGTGGCCCTACACGGTTACAAATGGATGTTGTGTCCACGCGGAGCAGCATGGTGGGTAGTAACAGACGAACGATTGCACGAGCTCCGTCCACTCATGCCGGGCTGGAAGTCGACTTCTCTGCCGCATGGGTATTTCGGAGGCCAGCTCGAATTGGCTGGTGGCGCAGCTAAACTCGACAGTTCACCGGCATGGTTCTCCTGGATCGGAGCTGTCGCAGCGCTCGAACTTCAGCTGCGATTGAACAGACCCGCTGTGCAAGAGCACGTCGGAAACCTCAGAACACAGTTCGTCGAACGCGCCGCCGATCTCGGATTGCGGGCGCACCCGAGCGCACTACCGAGCAACATCGCGGTGGTCGGCTTCGATCGAATCGAAGGTTTCAGCGAGAGGCTTGCCACCGCAGGCATCAAAGCCACTGCCACCGACAGACGACTCAGACTCGGCTTCCACTACTTCAACGACCAGTCCGACATCGACGCGGTCATCGACCATCTTTCCACCGCGCTTGCCCACCGAAGGAGTTCACGGACATGAACGAAATACGCAACGAGGGCGTCTCCTTGGCCGAACGTCACCGGAAGGTGATGCCGTCGTGGACGTCGCTCTACTACGACGACCCGCTCGAACTGGTGGAGGGTCACGGTCGACGCGTGACTGCAGGCGACGGCCGAACATACCTCGACTTCTTCGGCGGCCTGCTCGCAACCATGATCGGTCACGACATCCCTGAGATCTCGGACGCAATCAGGGCACAAACCGGCAAAATCCTGCATTCTTCGACCCTGTACCTGATCCGGTCGCAGATAGAACTGGCCGAAAAGATCAGCGCCCGCGCACCCATCGACAACCCGCGTGTGTTCTTCGTCAACTCCGGATCCGAGGCCGTCGAAACCGCGTTCCTGCTCACCACCGCTGCCCGGGGATCGAATCAAGTCATCGCCCTTCGAGGTAGCTACCATGGGCGATCGTTCGGGACAGTCGCCGCGACGGGTATTCGAAGTTGGTCTGCCACCTCCCTCAGCCCGCTGCATGTGACTTACGCCCACAACGGCTATCGCTACCGCAGTCCGTTCGGTCACCTCGACGACGAGTCGTTTACAGCCGCATGCGCCGACGAACTGCGCACCATGATCGAGACCGGCACGTCAGGCAATGTTGCTTGCTATATCGCCGAACCCATCCAAGGGGCGGGAGGTTTCGCCACACCACCCGACGGCTTCTTCGTGGCCGTGAAGTCCGTGCTCGACGACTACGACATACCGTTCGTCTCGGACGAAGTGCAATCGGGCTGGGGCCGGACCGGACGCTCCTACTTCGGCATCGAGCACTACGGCGTTCGCCCACAGGCCATGACCTTCGCCAAGGGGCTCGCCAATGGACTTGCCATCGGTGGAGTCGTCGCCGAAGAGAGACTGATGAATTCCATCCAGGCGAACTCCATTTCCACCGCAGGTGGCAACCCCGTCGCGATGGCCGCAGGTAACGCCGTCATCGACTTCATCGACTCGCACGAACTGCAAGAGAACGCAGACCGCATCGGCCAACACCTCTTGTCGTCCCTTGCTGCGATCTCGAGAAGCAATTCTTTGATGGGTGAGGTACGTGGATCCGGATTGATGATCGGCGTCGAACTGATCGAACCCGGCAGTAAGACCCCTAACCGGGTTGCGACGGATGCCGTACTTGCCGAGGCGAAAGCCGCGGGGCTACTCCTTGGCAAAGGTGGCCTACACGGCAATGTTCTACGTATCACTCCACCCATGACGGTGACATTGGACGAGGCAAACGAGGCGTTGCAGACGCTCGAGTCGGTGCTGTCCAAGGTCGCCGCTCAAACGATGACGAGTTGACTTCCCAGACAGCGAGGCGGTCGCAAGAGTGCTCCGCACTTCGTGGAAACCCTCGGCGGCTGAGGCGGCGTTGAACAGCTTGTTTTGGAAGTATCCGCGGCCGCCGTAGTCGAGGCTGAACAGCACCGAACCCGACATCCCCAACTGCGCGCGCAACGTCAGCCACTCCGAGATGAAACTGGTCGGAGACGGTGCCCAGCACGAACACCGGATGCCCATGACGCAGATCAGTTATCCACAAGCAGATTGCAGCAGAGCTGCCATCGACGAATTCGTTACGAGGCCGGTGACTTGCCCGGAATTCTCATAGTCGCGCTTCTACTGGGTTCCCGGGCATCGGGACATCTGACGGCGCGGCCACCATCTTGAGATCAATGCCGACTCGCCCGCATCTGGGGCTGCATCAAAGGTGGTGCTGCCGCCTCGACCGCGACCGCGACGTGGACCGGTTCGCCGCCGCCGGACTCCGTAGCTACTTGACAGCGAACCAGCTGAATCAAGTGGCTCCGTCCGCTCAGGTCCGTTCGATCGACGCACGCAGATCGCCGGACACCAGTGGATACACCTGGACACCGCCTCAGCGCCGAGTTCGACCGTGTAAGTACCGAGTAGTGACACCCTCGCGGCACTCAGACAAAAAAGGCGGCTTCGGATTTCTCCGAAACCGCCTCTGGCCTGCATCTACTTGTCGGGCTGACAGGAATTGAACCTGCGACCCCTTGACCCCCAGTCAAGTGCGCTACCAAACTGCGCCACAGCCCGCCGCGCCTCGAAAGGCGCTTGCTGAGATTACCCCAGCCCTACCCCTGAGAGGAAATCGCCTGCTCAGGGGCAAGACCGGGAAACGTCAGCGGTTGTTGCCCTTGCCCGGCCGCTCCCGCTTCTCACGGATACGCACCGAGACGCGCACGGGGCTGCCGTCGAAGTTGAACTCTTCACGCAAGCGCCGCTCGATGAAGCGCCGGTAACCAGCCTCCAGGAACCCCGTGGTGAACAGCACGAACGTCGGCGGCCTCGTGCTGGCCTGCGTCGCGAACATGATGCGCGGCAGACGTCCGCCACGCATCGGCGGCGGAGTGGCCGCCACGACCTCCTTGAGCCACGTGTTGAGGCGTCCGGTGGGCACACGCTTGTCCCACGACTCCAGAGCCGTCTCCAGAGCGGGAACCAGCTTCTGGACGGCGCGGCCCGTCTGCGCCGAGATGTTCACTCGCTGCGCCCACGGCACCCGAGCGAGATCGCGATCGATCTCCTTCTCGAGCTGTTGACGACGATCGTCGTCCACCAGATCCCACTTGTTGAACGCCAAGACCAGCGCGCGGCCGGCGTCGGAGACCATGCTCAGAACCCTCAGATCCTGCTCCGAGATCACCTGTGAAGCATCCAGAAGCAGAATCGCGACCTCGGCAGCCTCGATGGCGGACTTGGTGCGCAGCGACGCATAGAACTCGGCACCACTGGCATGGCTGACGCGCTTGCGCAAGCCTGCGGTATCGACGAATCGCCATGTCTTGCCGCCCAATTCGACCAACGAGTCGACCGGGTCGACGGTGGTGCCGGCAACATCGTGCACCACCGAGCGCTCGTCACCCGAGAGCTTGTTGATCAGCGACGACTTGCCCACGTTCGGCTTACCGACCAGAGCGACACGCCTGGGTCCCCCACCGGGGATACCTTCACGCGGTGTCTCGGGCAATGCCTCGAGCACACGGTCGAGCAAATCGCCGGTGCCGCGGCCGTGGGTGGCCGAAACCGACAACGGCTCCCCCAGACCGAGCGACCACAGGGCGGCAACCTCGGACTCGGTGCGACCGTCGTCGACCTTGTTGGCCACCAACAGAACCGGAGTCTTCGACCGGCGCAGCACTCGTGCCACTGCCTCGTCCGTCGTCGTCGAACCGACACGAGCGTCGACGACCAACAGGATCGCGTCGGCGGTATTCATCGCCAATTCGGCCTGGCGCGCAACGGATTGCTGCAGCCCCTTGGCGTCGGGCTCCCAACCGCCGGTGTCCTGCACCAGGAAGCGTCGACCACTCCAGTTCGCCTCGTACGACACGCGGTCGCGGGTGACGCCGGGGACGTCCTCGACCACGGCCTCACGTCGTCCGATGATGCGGTTGACGAGCGTCGACTTACCGACGTTCGGACGCCCCACCACGGCGAGAGTCGGTACCGCTACGGCATCTTCGCCGTCTTCGCCCTCGTTGAGGTCGACGTACTCCCACTCGCCCTCGTCGCTCCATGTTCCGTCGCCCGCGGTTTCCGCTGCGCCGGAGAAGAATTCTTCGCTCACTGCACTGCTCCAGTTCTGTCGTTGACCACGAGCAGCAAGCGCTCCATCACACCGTCGAGATCCAGCTCGCTGGTATCGACGATCACCGAATCCTCGGCGGGACGAAGCGGTGACACTGCTCTTGTCGAATCTGCATGGTCACGGCGTTGCACGTCCGCGAGCACGGATTCGTAGTCGTCTGCACGACCCTGTTCTATGTTCTGTTTGTTGCGACGCTCCGCCCGCGCTTCCGGGGACGCCGTGAGGAACACCTTCACGTCGGCGTCGGGAAGTACGACGGTGCCGATGTCCCGGCCCTCCACCACGATTCGCGTCGACGAGCTCGCGAGGTCGCGCTGCAGCTGCACCAACAGCTCTCGCACAGCAGGCACAGCAGAGACGGCCGAGACGGCCCTGGTGACGGCATCGCCGCGGATTTCGCCGCTGACGTCCTCACCGTCGAGCAACACGGTCTCGGACAGTGGGTCCTTCCCGATCTCGAGGGGCAGTGCTGCAACAGCTTTCGCAACCGCATCCGAATCGGTGGGTTCGACACCCGATCGCAGCACCCACACCGTTGCGACGCGGTACATCGCACCGGTGTCGAGGTAGCTTGCTTCGAGAGCCGACGCGAGCCGGCGCGATACCGACGACTTACCGGTGCCCGAGGGCCCGTCCATCGCCACGACGAGCGCACTCATCACAGGCCTACGGATTCATAGAGCTTGCCGATCTCGCCGCGGCCGAGAACACGTAGTGTTCCTGGACGCTGATCGCCGAGCACGATGTTGCCGACATCGGTACGCACGAGGCGTCCGACCGGGAAGCCGACCTTGTCGAACAACCGACGCACGATGTGCTTGCGGCCCTCGTGCAGGGTCACCTTGACGAGTGATTTGCCGTCCGAGATGTCGAGCAGCTGGAAGCCGTCGACCTTGACAGGGCCGTCGTCGAGAGTGACGCCCTCACGCAGCTGCTTGCCGAGTGTGCGGGGGATGGTGCCGAACAGCGTCGCCAAATAGGTCTTGGAGACCTCGAACGACGGGTGCATCAGGCGGTGAGCAAGGTCACCGTCGTTGGTGAAGAGCAACAGCCCTTCGGTGTCGGCATCGAGGCGGCCGACGTGGAACAGTCGCTGCCCCGCCTGGACGCGCTCGGAGACGATGTCGCCGACGCACGGGCGCCCGAGGTCGTCGGACATGGTGCACTGCCATCCACGCGGCTTGTTCATCGCGAGATGAACAAGCTCTTCCTTCACGACGACGCGGGTGCCGTCGACGCGGACCACGGCGATGTTCGGGTCGATACGGATGCCCTGTTCGGTGACGATGCGTCCGTCGACCTCGACGCGGCCGTCGGCGATCAGTTCCTCGGCAGCGCGACGCGATGCGACACCGGCCTGCGCGAGCACCTTCTGCAGACGAACACCTTCACCGGCAGGCACGTGCTTGCGGGGCGAGGAATCTGTGTGCTGGTGCTTTGCCGGCTTGGCGTTGCTGATCGTGGTCGTCGGAACCTGCTTCTTCTGCGGCTTCGGCGGCTTGGGACGCGACGGCTTCTTGCGGGGCACCGCGTCGTTGCTGCGGTCGTTGATGCCCGTGTCGGCAGGCTTGTAATCGAATTCGTCCTGCTCGACGCCTCTGCGGGGATCCGGTCGGCCTCCGGTTCGGGGTGCTCCGGTTCGGGGAGCGCCTGCGCGGGGTCCTCCGGTTCGAGGTGCACCGGCGCGAGGGGCGCCGTCACGGGGCGCAGCGTCGCGGGTGCGATCTCCGCGGCGTGCGTCACGCGGGGTCTCCGACCTACCTGCGGTCGGCTTCCTGCGTGGGTCTTGTCTCTTGTTACGGTCCGGTGTGCCATCACGGCGAGCGGGCTTGTTCACTTGTCTTACCTATCAGTCGTCCGAGTCGAGCTCGGCTGCCGGATCGGGTTTCGATCCGCGGTTCTTGGTGGAGCGGGTCATTCTCGGGTCGGTGTCCATGCTGTCACTGATCTCGTCGATCAGATCCACACCCGGCAACAGCGGTGCCAGTTCGGGTAGATCACCGAGCGACGCGAGCCCGAGCCGTTCGAGGAACAGCTCGGTGGTGCAGTACATCGTTCCGTTCGTCTCCGGGTCCGTTCCTGCTTCGGAGATCAGTCCACGGGCGAGCAACGTACGCATCACTCCATCGACATTGACTCCACGTACGGCGCTGACTCGTGCGCGGGTCAACGGTTGACGATAGGCGATCACGGCCAGGGTTTCCAATGCTGCGCGTGTGAGCTTGGACCGAGCGCCATCCAGAAGTAGCCGTTCGACATAGGGCGCGTACGCGGTTCGGGTGTAGAAACGCCACCCGTCACCGGCGTAGCGAAGATCGATTCCGCTGCTTCGCTCGGTCAGTGCTCCGGCCATCTCGTTCAACGAGGCGCGCACCCGAGCGACCGATGCACCCACGGCGGAGGCGAGCTGCTCGTCCGACGCGGGGGTGTCCACGATCAGCAACACAGCTTCGAGCGCCGACGCGAGGGTGGCGTCGTCCAACTCCTCGGAATCGTCGACGTCCTCGAGCTCGAGTTCGGGGTCGGCACTCACGCGTAGTCCTCTTCCGTGACCACGATGGGTCCTTCGTCCTTGCCGGTCCAGCTAACTCGGAGATCGCCCAGCGGCTCCGGTTGTTCGAACGCGATCACCTGTTGGCGGAACAGCTCCAGCAACGCCAGGAATCGCGCAATTATTTCGACCTGCACCTCGCAGTCCTGCACCAGCTCCGAGAACGACGCCCATTCGTTCAGGCCGCGGCCCTGCAAATTCTCCAACAGCCACTCGGCCTGCTCGGGAATCGAGACGGCGTGCTGATGGATGTGATCGAGCCCAACCTGCGGAATCGGCTTGGGCCGAAAGGCGGCAGCGGCGATGTCTGCGAACCTGGCAGGGTCGACGCCGAGCAATACCTCCGGGATCAGATCGGCGTACCTGTCCTCCACCGACACCGATCGCGGATACCGCCGCAGCGCAGCAGCTTCCAGCTCACCGAACAGCAGGGCCACCTGCTTGTAGGCGCGGTACTGCAGCAATCGCGCGAACAGGAGATCTCGCACTTCGAGCAGCGCCAGATCCTCGGCATCCTCGACGTCACCCGAGGGCAGCAGACGAGCTGCCTTGAGATCGAGCAGCGTGGCGGCGACGACCAAGAACTCCGTCGTCTGATCCAGTCCCACATCGGCACCGAGAGACTTGGTGAACGAGATGAAATCGTCGGTGACGGTGTGCAGCGCCACTTCGGTGACATCCATGCGGTGCTGACTGATCAAGGACAGCAGCAGGTCGAACGGACCCTCGAAGTTGAGCAACCGAACCCGGAATTTCGACGGATCCGCGTCGGCGGGAACCTCGATCGGGGCCTCGTCGGCAGCGTCGACGGTCACGGACCCGACCGGTAGATCACCTCGCGCGCCAGAGCGCGGTACGCCTGCGCGCCGCCGGATTTCGGAGCCCATGTGGTGATGGGTTCACCGGCCACACTGGTTTCCGGGAACCGGACCGTACGAGTGATCACCGTGTCGTAGACGACGTCCCCGAACACCTCGACCACCCGTGTCATCACCTCGCGAGAGTGCAGCGTTCGGGCGTCGAACATCGTCACCACGATGCCGGCCAACTTCAGCCGAGGATTCAGCCGATCGCGCACCTTCTCGACGGTGTCGTTGAGCAGTGCCAGGCCGCGGAGGCTGAAGTACTCGCACTCCATCGGAATCAGTACTTCGTCGGCGCATGTGAGCGCATTGACAGTCAGCAGACCGAGCGAGGGCTGGCAGTCGATGAGCACGTAGTCGTAGCGATCCAGAATCGGATGCAGCACCCGTCCGAGCGTCTGCTCGCGCCCCACCTCGGTCACCAACTGAATCTCGGCGGCCGAGAGATCGATGTTGCTGGGCATCAGATCGAGATTGTCGACGCGAGTCCGCATGATGATGTCGTCGGCAGAGACCTTCGCCTCGACGAGAAGGTTGTAGACCGTGAGATCGAGTTCGTGATGCGCGACGCCCAAGCCCGCGGACAGTGCGCCCTGCGGGTCGAGGTCCACCAGCAGCACGCGACGACCGTAGCCGGCCAGCGAGGCACCGAGATTGATGGTCGACGTCGTCTTGCCGACGCCACCCTTCTGATTGCACATCGCGATGATCTTGGCCGGGCCATGACTGGCCAGCGGCTGGGGATCCGGAACCGACCGCGTCTTTCGACCGGTGGGCCCGAGTTCGTTGGGAGCGGGAATGATGTCGCGCGACTCGCGACTGGACTCCGGTTGACGCGTATGGAACAGCGCGCCTTCGAGATGCGCACGATCCGAGGCTGACTCCGCCGCTGGCGGCTGCGGTGTCGACACGTTCCAGCGCTCCCCTGTCCCGTTCGTCTTCGAGTAGTTCACGCAAACGCTACCGCTTGAGGCACCGGCACTGTCATCGGACACGCTGAGAGGCAGCGGTCGACCTCGTGCTACTGCGCCCGCGGGTGCGCTCCCGCCCACACTTCGCGCAGTGTGGTGACGGTGACGAGAGTGTAGATCTGCGTAGTCGTCACCGACGCATGCCCCAGCAGTTCCTGCACCACGCGTACATCGGCACCGCCGTCGAGCAGATGCGTGGCGAAGGAGTGCCGAAGAACGTGTGGTGAGACGCCGGAGGTGATCCCGGCCCGCTCCGCCGAGTCCTGCAATACCTGCCATGCGCTCTGCCGAGACAACCTGCCGCCGCGCACATTGAGAAACAGGGCCGGGTTGGACCGCGCAACCAGGCCTGGTCGTCCACGCACCAGGTACGCGTCGATCGCCTCGATCGCCGGCCTGCCGACCGGGACGATGCGATGCTTGCCGCCTTTGCCTCGCAGCAGCACCGAGCGTGACTCGGTATCGATATCGTCCACATCCAGACCGACGGCCTCCGAGATTCGAGCACCGGTGGAATACAACAACTCCAGCAGCGCTCGATCACGCAGTCCGCGTGGTGCATCAGGTCCGGCGATCGACGCCGATTCGAGCAGTGCCACCACTTGATCGATGGGTAGCGATTTGGGCAACCGCTTGGCAGGCTGCGGCGGCTTGACCTCGCTCGCGACGTTGCGCTCGACCATCCCCTCGGCCAGCGCAAAGCGATGCAATCCGCGCACGGCAATCAGCGTGCGCGCGGCCGAACTCGCTGCGAGAGCGGTGAACTCGTCATCGCCACGCCGGAGGTACAGCACGAACTCGGTGATGTCGTTCTCGGTGACCTTGGCCAGATCGGCAATTCCGTAGCCGCTGAGAAACCGCTCGTACCGCACCAGATCGCGACGGTAGGACGACACCGTGTTCTTCGCCGAACCGCGCTCGACCACCAGATGGTCGAGGTACGTCTGAATCTGCTGGCCGATCACGGTGGCTACTTTCGTGAACTCTTCCGCTTCTCGAAGGCCGTGGGCAGATCGGGCCACGGGGCATCGGCCGGGCGCAGTTCGGTGCCTGCGGCGCGGGCGGCAGCGAATGCAAGCACGCCCGCCACGGCGGACGCGTTCACGATCTCTCCTGCCAGTGCGCGACGAACGGCCTCGTCCATCGGCACGAAGAAAAGTTCGATGTCTGCTTCCTCGTCGTGTGCTTCGGGCCGATCCACCTGTGTCAGGTCCTGCGCGAGGAAGATCCGCACGGCCTCGTCGGTGAAGCCGGGAGAGGCCAGCACGTCGACCAACACCGACCAGGTACCGGCGGCAAGGCCGGTCTCCTCGGCGAGCTCACGCTGAGCCGCCAGTACCGGCTGCTCCCCCGGCGCGTCGAGCAGGCCGGCCGGCAATTCCCACAGGCGTCGCCCGATGGGATGCCGGTACTGCTCGATCATGGCCACCCGATCCTGATCGTCGACGGCCAGAATCCCGACCGCGCCGTGATGCTCGACCACCTCACGCTCGGCCTTGCGCCCGTTCGGCATCGCGACCTGATCGAGCCGAAGCGCCAGAATGGCACCGGAGTACGCCGCCGTCGAGTCGAGGGTGGTGAACTCGTGTCGGGGCTGGTTCATCCGACGGTCTCGGCGGCGGCGTCCGACTCCTCCGCCGCCACGGTGTCACCGTGAACGTCGACCGGCAGCCGCTCTGCAGCCTTGTACTTCAGAGCCGCATTGATCAACGATGCGAACAACGGGTGCGGACGGGTCGGCCGGCTCTTGAGCTCCGGATGCGCCTGGGTGGCGACGAAGAACGGGTGCACCGAGGCAGGTAGCTCGACGAACTCGACCAGATGGCCATCCGGAGAAGTACCGCTGAACACCAAGCCGCTCTTGGCAATTCGATCTCGGTAGTCGTTGTTGACCTCGTAGCGGTGACGGTGGCGTTCCGAGACGTTCTCGGCACCGTACGACGCCGCGACGACCGAGCCCTTCTGCAGTGTCGCCGGGTAGGCACCGAGGCGCATCGTTCCGCCGAGATCGGCGTCACCGGCGACGGCATCTTCCTGATCGGCCATCGTGGAGATCACCGGATCCTTGGTGTCCGGATCGAACTCGGCGGAATTGGCGTCGGTCAGACCGACCGAACGAGCCGCCTCGATGACCACACACTGCAACCCGAGGCACAGACCCAACAGCGGAATCTTGCGCGTGCGGGCGAACTCGATCGCCCCGAGCTTGCCCTCGATACCGCGGATACCGAAACCGCCGGGAATGAGCACGGCATCGACGTCGCCCAACGCGGCCTGCGCCCCCGCGGGCGTCGAGCACTCGTCGGACGGAACCCACTTGATCTCGACCTTGGCGCGATGTGCGAATCCGCCGGCACGCAGCGCCTCGGTGACCGAGAGGTAGGCGTCGGGCAGGTCCACGTACTTGCCGACGAGGCCGACGCGCACGGTTTCGCGTGGCTGATGGACGCGCTCGAGCAGTCCGCCCCAGATGGTCCAGTCGACATCGCGGAACGGCAGACCGAGCTGACGCACGACGTAGGCGTCGAGGCCTTCCTTGTGCAACACCTTCGGAATGTCGTAGATCGACGGCGCGTCGGGCGTGGAGATGCAGCCGTCGACATCGACGTCGCACATGAGCGCGATCTTGTTCTTCAATCCCGGCGGCACGTCACGATCGCAGCGCAGGATCAATGCGTCGGGCTGGATGCCGATGCTGCGCAGGGCAGCCACGGAGTGCTGGGTGGGCTTGGTCTTGAGTTCACCGGACGGCGCCAGGAACGGAACCAGCGACACGTGCAGGAAAAAGACGTTGTTGCGGCCGACGTCGTGGCGAACCTGGCGCGCTGCCTCGAGGAAGGGCTGAGACTCGATATCGCCGACGGTGCCACCGATTTCGGTGATGACGACGTCAGGCTGGTGGCCCTGCAGATCCGGCCCGTTCATGGCCAGAATTCGACGCTTGATCTCGTCGGTGATGTGCGGGATGACCTGAACGGTGTCGCCGAGGTACTCGCCGCGACGCTCCTTGGCGATGACCGTCGAATAGACCTGGCCGGTGGTGACATTGGCGAATCCCGACAGATCCCGGTCGAGGAAGCGCTCGTAGTGTCCGACGTCGAGGTCGGTCTCGGAGCCGTCCTCGGTGACGAAGACCTCACCGTGCTGGAACGGGTTCATCGTGCCGGGATCGACGTTGAGGTAGGGATCGAGCTTCTGCATGGTCACGCGGAGTCCGCGTGCGGTCAGTAGCTGGCCGAGGCTCGACGCCGTCAGACCTTTTCCGAGCGAAGACGCGACGCCCCCGCTGACGAAGATGTGCTTGGTGTCGGAACGCGACTGAAGGCGTGACAATGAGGCTCCCGTGACGAATCTGCAGGGCTTGCTCCTACCAGGGGGCTGATAAGAGAGGTACAGCATGAAAATTGGGCCTGCTACCCACGGGACTTCACGGTAACACCAGTACGTACCTCACCGCCAACGACACGCTCGTTCCGGGCACCGATCAGCTCGCGGGCGCTCCGACGGTGACGGCATTCGCGTTCGCTCCGGTGCCGTACCGACCCGACGCACCGTCCAGCTGCTCCGCCAAGGCGAGAACGGTGGTGATCCGTCCAGCTTCACGGTCGACGTTGTCCACCGTGCTCAGTGAGGACGACAGAGCCGAATCGGCGCGTACGACGGCAATGGATTCGTTGCCTTCGGCGGCGGCGGACCGGCCGGCTAGCACAGCACCTGCACCGCGCGAATCGAGAGCACCGGCAAAGCGAGCGACGATGGCCCCGCGATTGCCGTCCTCGACGTTCGAGGAACCGGAACCGGTGACGACGACCGCCAGCTGGGCGGGTGCGACGGCACCGTTGTCGTAGGCGATGAACCCGCCGCTGCGCAGCGTTTCCAGAGCGAGCGAAAGCTCCTCCGGGGTGGACTGGGGTTGCGCGGTCTGCGCGTTGAGCAACAGCACCGAGCCCAGCAGATCACCGGCCAGGCTCCCCTGATCCACCGCGCCGGTGCGCAGCTGCACGCCGGCGGGAATGACGTTGGTCAATCGGGTGCGCAGATCATCGCCGTTCGCCGCGGAGACGAACGCGTCGGTCAGCGACACTCGGCCGGTGACAGTCGCACCCGACGCTCCGATCGAGCGGGTGACCCCGTCGACATCTCCGGGATCTGCGTCGGGTGTCGTGATGACCACGACGGAACGATCGACCAAGGTGTCGCGCAGAACCCGGCCCGATACAGCGGCGTCGAACCCGTCGGCAGAGTTCAGCTGCTCGCCGAGCTGATTGTTGGTCGCCTGCAGATCGTCCACCTGGTTTTCGAGACCGGTCTTGTCGTCACGAAGACCCGAGACCAGTCCGCTCGACAGCAGACCCGAACCGAGCACTATGCCGATGGCCAATGCGACGAACACGGCCGCCAGTGAAATGGCATGTTGGCGAAGCGAAATCACGGAAGCAACCCCTGGAACCACAGAGCGAACCGGTTCCACAGGTCGATCGCCCAGTCCAACGATTCACCACCGATGTTGGACACTGCCAACGCAACGATGACGGCAACGAGGGCCGCGAGAATCAGCAGGGCAATCGCGCCACCGGAAACTCGGCTTCGGTACAGAGTGGCCACAGCTTTGGCGTCGACCAGCTTGGCCCCGACCTTCAGACGCGTCATGAACGCGGCCGGGTTGGTGTTGCGACGACCACGATCGAAGAACTCGTCGAGGCTGGCCGGGCTACCGACCGACACGATCAGCGAGGCTCCGTGATGATCGGCCAGCAGCAGAGCGAGATCGGCCGCGGCACCGCTCGCCGGGAACGTCATGGCACCGATTCCGAGGTCCTGAATGCGTTCCAGTCCTTGCGCGTGACCGTCCGAATCGGCCGGAAGTACGACCTCTGCACCACATTTGAGCGTCTGAGCGGTGACGTCCTCGGGGTCGCCGACGATGAGATCGGGCCGGTGACCCGCCTTCATCGCGGTGTCGGCACCCGCACCGACGCCGATGATGACGGGCGAGTACTCCTTGATGAACGGCTTGAGGTTCTTCAGGTCCTCGGCATGACCTGGTCCGTCGGCGACGATCACGACGTGACGGCCCTTGAGATCGATGTCGATATCCGGCACTCCGACACCGTCGATCAGCAGCGGGCTTTCGGTGCGGATGAACTCGATCGTGTTGCCCGAGAACGCTTCCAGGTGATCGACGAGTCCGGTCTTGGCCTCGATCATCTTGTCGGAGATCTCGGCTTCGCTCTGCTCGTCACCCTTGGCGAGACGCCGATCGCCGGTGTAGACACCGCCGTCGTTGAGACGGATCTTGGTGCCGTCCTTGATCTTCTTGAAGACCTCGGTGCCGGCCGAGTCGATCAAGGTGATGCCGTTGGCCACGATGACCTCGGGACCGAGGTTGGGGTAACGCCCGGAGATCGACGGCGACGCGTTGACGACCGCGAGCACCCCCGCCTCGACCAGCGCATCTGCGGTCAGACGATCCAGGTCCAGCTCGTCCAGGACGACGATGTCGCCGGGCCCGACCCGTTTGAGCAGCTTGGCCGTGTTGCGATCGACTCGCGCGATCCCGGTGATTCCAGGCAGCGAATCCTGACTACGTGACAGCAGAGCCGGCATCTTCATGAGGACCATGATGACCCGATCGACACGCCCGGCGATGGAGGCGCGCCGAAACAACTACCACACTGATCACATCAGCACCAAAGGTTACAGGGCGGCTCTATCGGCGTTTGCAGTGGCCAGCAGCTCCTCGGCGTGCGCGCGACCGGTCTCCGTATCGTCCAGACCCGCGAGCATCCTGGCGAGCTCTACGACCCGCTCCGACGACGACAGCGTCCGAACGCCGCTGTTCGCCGCACCCTTCTTCGCATCGGTCTTGTCGACCACCAGATGTGTATCGGCGAACGCTGCGACCTGAGGCAAGTGAGTGACCACGATGACCTGATGGGTGCGAGCCAACCGGCCGAGCCGACGCCCTACCTCGACGGCAGCGCGACCACCCACTCCGGCGTCGACCTCGTCGAACACCATCGTCGCGCCCTTGTCCGAGCCCGCCAACACCACTTCGAGGGCCAGCATCACCCGTGAGAGCTCACCGCCCGACGCACTCTTGCTGATCGGCAGAGCCTGGGCACCGTCGTGTGCGGACAGGCGAAACTCGACCTCGTCGACGCCGTTGCTGCCGGCATGCAGTTCGGCACCGTCGACGACGATCGGGGCGGTGTCCGACGGACCGGCAGGCAAAGCTCGAACATCGATCTGCAGCTTGGCTTTTCCCATCGCCAACCCGGCCAGCTCGACGCTCACCGCCTTCGAGAGTTTCACCGAAGCCTTCGCGCGGGCAGCACTGAGCTTCTGCGCCGCCGCCGCGACGTCGACCGCAGCCGCGTCGACCTTGGCACTCAATTCGGCCAAGGCGTCGGCCGAGGTGTCGATGCGCGAGAGGCGCTCGCGGGCATCCTCCGCCCAGGCGATGACCCCGTCGACGTCGGCGGCGTACTTCCGCGTCAACGACTTCAGCTCGGCCTGGCGGTTCAGGATCGCGTCGAGCGCACCCGGATCGGACGGCAGATCCGTCAGGTACGAGGTGAGATCGGCACCGATGTCGCCCACGATGGCCATCGCGTCGTTCAGTCGCGGCAGCAGCTCCGTCAGAGCAGCGTCGTCGGCATGCTCCAAGCGAGAACGAGCCTCGCCCAACAGATACAGCGCGGATGTCGTGTCCGACGCCTCCTCGGTGCTCCCGACGAGTGCCGCCGAGGCACCCTCTGCGGTCTCACGCAACGAATCCAGATCACCCAGCCGACGCACGTCCTCGGCCACGGAACGATCCTCCCCCGGCTCCGGTGCGAGAGAGTCGATCTCCTGCAGGCCGAACTGCAGACGATCTGCCTCTTGCGCCAGCTCGCGACTGCGTTCGGTGCGGTCGATCAACTCGTTGCGAGCGTCGAGCCACGTCTTGCGAGCGGTGCGGTACTTCGAGACCAGGGACGCCACCGCGTCGCCGGCAAATCTGTCCAGGGCACCGAGTTGCTGATCGGGCCGCAGCAGACGCAGCTGGTCGTTCTGACCGTGCACCGTCAGCATCGAGTCGGTGAAGTTCGACAGAACCGATGCGGGCACACTGCGCCCACCGAGGTGCGCACGAGAGCGGCCGTCGGAGTTGACGGTCCGCACAGCGATGATCGAGTTGTCTTCGTCGCGTTGACCTCCCGACGACTCGAGTACCTTGTCGACGTCGTCGATCACCTGTTCCGACGCGGTATCGGTACTGAATCGCCCCTCGACCACAGCGCGCTGCGCGCCCAGCCGAACCCGGCCTGCGTCGGCGCGGGCACCCGACAACAGATGCAGGCTCGTGACCACCATGGTCTTGCCGGCACCGGTTTCACCAGTGAGGACGGTCAGCCCCTCGTGAAACTGTGCGCTGGCACCGGAAATGACTCCGAGGCTGTCGATCCGAATCTCTTCGAGCATCCCTACCTCGCTCTCCCCCGCCACCCGGTGACGGGCAGTTCGAATTTCTTGACCATGCGGTCGGCGAACGGTGCCGAATCGAGTCGGACCCATTTGATCGGTGACGCGCCCCGCACCACCTCGACGCGAGCACCGGCCGGAAGGCTCAGCGTGCGCCTGCCGTCGCAGAATACGAATCCCGCGTGCCCGCCCGCATCGATCTCGACCGCGACGATCGACTCGGGGCTGGTGACCAGCGGTCGCGCGAACAACGCATGTGCATTGCTCGGAATGACCAGTATCGCTTCGAGTTCCGGCCAGACCACAGGTCCACCGGCCGAGAAGGCGTATGCCGTCGAGCCCGTCGGTGTGGAGACCAGGACTCCGTCGCAGCCGAACGCGGAAACCGGTCGACCGTCGACTTCGAGCACCACCTCGAGCACTCCGAGCCTCGACCCGTTCTCGATGCTCGCTTCGTTCAGTGCCCATCCGCGGTCGACCACCTGATCTCCGACGCGAATTGCGATGTCCAAGGTCATGCGTTGCTCGATGCGGTAATTGCCGGCGATGACGCGGGCCAGGGCATCTTCGAGATGGTCGGCCTCTGCTTCGGCGAGAAAGCCGACGTGGCCGAGGTTGATTCCGAGAACTGGAATGGAGGCTGCTTGCGCGAGTTCGGCTGCGCGGAGAAAGGTTCCGTCGCCGCCCAGAACCAGGACCATCTCGCAGCCGACCGCCGCGTCGGGGCCGAATTCCACGACGTTGAGCCGCATGTCCGCGACGAACACGTGGTCGTGCTCCTGCTTGTCGGACGCCTCGATCTTCGAGGGCTCCACTTCGTCGACCAGTACGCGTAGGCAGATGCCCGCCTCGTCGAACACTTTGCCCACTCGACGTGCGGTCTCGGCGATGTCCGGTCGGCCCGGATGGGCGACGAGAAGGATTTCTCGAGACGACTCCAGTTCCGGTGCTGCCTGGGACGGAGTCACTGTGGTCCTTCCTCGATCGCGAGCCGGACGAGTTCCGGGATGTCGGTACGCGGCAGATCCTCGCCTGCACCTGCCCTCAGCCACAAAAAGTACTCGACGTTGCCCGACGGGCCCGGCAGTGGGCTTGCCGCCACCGCGCGAACAGTCAGACCCAGGCCGACCGCAGCGTTCGCCACGTCCTCTACGGCCTCGGCTCGCAGCGCCGGATCTCGCACGACGCCACCGGCACCCACGCGATCCTTGCCGACCTCGAATTGCGGTTTGACCATCAGCACCATGTCGGTGCCCGGCTTCGAACACTCGACGAATGCCGGAAGGACGAGCTTCAACGAGATGAACGACAGGTCGGCGACGATCACGTCGACGGGTCCACCGATCGTCTCGGCATCGATCGACCGGACATTGGTGCGGTCGATGACGTGGACACGATCATCGGACTGCAGCCGCCACACCAGCTGGCCGTATCCGACGTCCACGGCGACCACCTCACGTACTCCTCGACTGAGAAGGACGTCGGTGAATCCACCGGTGGACGCACCGGCATCGAGGCATCGAGCATGCTCGACGGTCAAGCCCAGCGGCTCGAACGCGTCGAGCGCCCCGAGCAGTTTGTGGGCACCTCGCGAGGCCCAACTGACCTCGTTGTCCTCTTCGGCAACCAACAATGGCGTGCCCGGCTCCACCGCGGTGGCCGGCTTGGAGGCCACAGTCCCGGCGATCTTCACCCGACCGGACTCGATCAGCTCCGAAGCATGTTCGCGAGATCTTGCCAATCCACGGCGAACCAGTTCCGCATCGACCCGTGCGCGACGAGCCACGTCAGGTCTTGTCGACGGTAGTCAGGGCGCGCACGAGCACCTCGTGAGCGCGGTCCAGCAGACTCGCATCGCGCGAGAGGGCGTCCGAATCCACGGTCTCGGGTTCTTCGTGGTCCGACGACACAATGGTGAGCTGGCTCAGGAGCGAGGCGACCTCGGCTCGAACGGTGTCGGGATCGGCCGACGACTCATCGCCGGCGTTGCTCGGCCGGTGCTGTCCTGGTAACGGAATCGACGTGCTCATCGCCCTTCACGCTATCGGATAGATACGACGAACGCCTGATCGCCGCCGCTATCCGGACGCTGTCAACACCCGAGCAGCGAACGCAGATCGCCGAGACCAGTGCCCTCGAAGCGCACCTCAGTGAACTCGGAGTCCGACCACGCAACGTGCAGCACGGCCAGAGCACCCTCGAACACATCCGGTGCCGTGTCCCGGTCGAATCGCACCGACAGCACTCCGCCGTCGATGCCGACCGCCCAACCGTCCTTGCTGCCGACGCGAGACGCGGACTCGTCCTGGTTGAGCACCCCGAGGTCGGGGCCGATGTGGGTGGGTCGCAGATGCTGGGGAGCACGAAGCAGCTCAGCGGCGGTACTCACACCGGTCAACACCAGTAGCGACGGCAGCTCGATTTCATTGGCTCCCGCGATGTCCGTGTCCAGCCGGTCTCCGACGACCAACGCCGAATGCGCTCCGCTGCGCTCGATGGCGTCGTGCATGATCGGCGCTGCCGGCTTGCCCGCCACAATCGGCTCGACGTCGGTGGCGTTGCGAACCGCTGCGACCATCGAGCCGTTTCCCAGAACGAGTCCTCGTTCGGTCGGCAAGGTGGCATCGATGTTCGTTGCTACCCAGAGAGCACCCGCACGAACAGCGAGGACCGCCTCGGCGAGCATCTTCCAGCCTGTATCGACCGAGTGACCCTGCACGACTGCGACCGGGTCGTCGTCGGCAGATCTGACCGGCTCCAGGCCGACCTTGGATATTTCGTTCGCCAACGCGTCGGTACCGACTACGAGGACACGCGCACCGGCGTTCAGTTTGCCCGCGAGAACACGCGCAGCTGCCTCGGAACTGGTGACAACGAACTCCGCAGAAGTGTCGAACCCGAGACCACGAAGATGCTCGGCAACGTCCTGCGGCGCACGACTGGCATTGTTGGTCACGAAGTACTGCTTCTCGGAACCACCCGAAAGCGCCTCTACTGCAGCGGGAATGGGGTCCTTACCGGCGTAGACGGTGCCGTCCAGATCGAGCAGCAGGACATCGTGGGCGTCGCGCAGCAACGTCACCGACTGCCTCCGGACAGCTCCTCGACTCGCTCTTCCGCGTCTGTCTCACCATCGACATCGGCCGCAGCAGCGTTGAGGAACCACTTCACACCCTCGTCGACGCGACCTGCCGCCACCAGTGCGTCGGCGTAGACGTAGAACAGGCGAGCTGCAGCGGTTCCCGAGCGCGAGGCGTCGAGATCCGGGGTCTGCAGGGTCACGACAGCCTGGTCGAACTGGTTGAGGTCCATACGAGCACCGGCCACGACAATTCGGAGTTCCGACGCTTCCTCGCCGGTCAACTCGCGAGCCTCGTCGCTACGGCCGAGTTCGATGGCGCGCTCGGGACGTCCGAGTCCGCGTTCGCAGTCGGCCATCACGGCAATGAGACCTGGCCCGCCGGCCATGCGCCGGGCGGCGCGAAGCTCGGACAGGGCTTCGGCCCATTCACCGGCGTGGTAGGCCGCGATACCCGCGGTTTCACGCACAACGGCGATACGACCTGCTCGCTGACGAGCAGCGCGCGCGTGCAGCAGCGCCAACTGCGGGTCGTCGTCGAGCAGCCTGCTGGTCATCACGAGGTGACGGGCCACAGCAGTGGCATTGTTCTTGTCCAAGCTCAGCAGATCTCGGCGCACTGCCGGCTCGAGCTGGCCGGCTTCGACCTCGTCGGGCAGATCCGGTTCGTCGGGACGCGGGGGTCGACGGTCGGATGATGCGCTGTTACCGCGGCGATCGCCGGAGAACCCACCCTCACCACCACGTCTGCGAGGAGGACCGTCCGAACGACGCGGGTCGGCGCGACGGTCCTGAGCGCGAGGGTTGCGATCTCGGGACTCGCTCGGGCGGTTGCCGCCGTCCCCTCTAGAGGGGCGACGATCGTTGTTGTCTTCCGACACGGGCGTCCTTTCGGATTTTGGATACAAAACGCAAAAAGGGGACCCACCAAGTGGGTCCCCTTCTTACAACGGGTGTTCGGCGGTGTCCTACTCTCCCACACCCTGTCGAGTGCAGTACCATCGGCGCTGGAGGGCTTAGCTTCCGGGTTCGGAATGGGACCGGGCGTTTCC